>DKBD01000033.1 GCA_002451055.1 Nitrospira sp. UBA6909
ACATTGCCCGCCATATCAAAGCAGCCATAGGGACTGACTCCGGTGGGATACTGTGTCACCGGAGTGGTATGGCCAATACCGGACTCACCATTGTTACATCGAGTCTTGTCGAACTCCCTGCCCCAAGGATACTGGCCTCCATCCTTACCTCGTGCGGCCTTTTCCCACTCTTGCTTGGTCGGCAGACGTTTCCCGGCCCATATGGCGTAGGCTTCTGCCTCGTAGTAGCTGACGCCAACAACCGGATAATTGGGCTTGTTCCATTCCGCGTCATTCCAATATTTGGGCCCGGTGATGTCGTTTTTGGTCCTCCACTTCCACCCTTCGGAAGACCAGTAGGCCTGACTCCCATAGCCACCAGCCGAAACGAAGGCTCGATACTTCTGATTCGTGACGGGGTACTGATCGATCCAATAGTCATGGTTGATCGTGATACGGGTGTTCTTGTCGCCATACAGGAACGGCCCTTTTGGCACCTTCACCATATCCAATGGTACGGCAAGGGCGGATGGCTTGGTCGCCTGCTGAGCAGGCTCCAGCCTGCAACCCACTCAAAAAGAAGCTGATTCCACCTCCCAAAGCCGCGCTCGAACGACGGGGCAAATCGGTATCACGGAGCCTTGGTGCTTTCTCACCCCCCGTCCTCAATCTTGACTTAACACCTTTCCAGCGGATACCCTACACCACTTTTGTCAACCAATAGAGACGGGTGGAGGTACCCGTCGGCTATTGGTGTCACTTTTTCTTGTTGATGGCTGGAGAAGGTTGATCGTGACCACCGGACATCCTGAACTCGTGGCGGCTATTGCCTCAGAAATCAAGGCGTTAGGGCCAATCCCTTTCGCCCGTTTCATGGAACTCGCCCTCTACCATCCGCAATTTGGCTATTACATGCGGGCCCCGGAAGGCACGGGGGAACGTATCGGCTGGCAGGGGGATTACTACACCAGTTCCGATGTGCATCCGATTCTTGGGCAAGCGCTGGCGCGACAGGCCGAGCAAATCGACCGCCTGCTCGGACAGCCAGACCCCTTCACCGTGGTCGAAATGGGTCCCGGCAAGGGCTTGCTCGCCAAGCACTTCCTGTCGGCTTGCGCCCCTTCATTCCGGCAGCGGCTCCGTTATGTCCTGATTGACCGCAGCCCTGCGATGCGCGATATGCAGCGACGCAACCTGTCTGAATGGCTGAACGAACCAGGCCTGATTGCCTGGGAAGACCACCTCAACGAACTCGCCCCATCCAGCATCACAGGTCTCTTGTTCAGCAATGAACTGGTCGATGCCTTCCCGGTTCACCGGGTTCAAGTGACAGACGGACGAACCGAGGAACTCCATGTGGACTATCGCGACGGGCGATTTATCGAATGTCTGAAACCGCTCTCAGCGGTTGCGCTGGCCACGCAACTCCAACACCTGCATCACGACTGGCCGGAGGGGTACCGAACCGAGGTGAATCTCCAGGCGTTGGACTGGACGAAGCAGGTGGCTCAGCGCATGAAGCGGGGATTCGTGCTGACGATCGACTATGGCCATACGGCGCATGATCTCTACGGGCCCGAGCGGAAGAACGGCACGTTCCTCTGTTACTCCCGGCATTCGGCCAATGAATCGCCGTTCCTGGAGATCGGCGTGCAGGACATGACCGCGCATGTGGACTTTTCGAGTCTGGCCGCCGCCGGTGAACCGCATGGCCTGCATGTCACGGGGTTCACCAACCAACTGAGCTTTCTGATGGGACTCGGCGTGGAAACCATGGTGGCCGAGTTGGAGCCGGAAAGTCCGGAGTTTCGCGCGGCGATTCATCTCTTGAAACCCAACGGGATGGGCGGCACGTTCAAAGTGCTGGTCCAACACAAAGGGGTCGAATGCGCCGCACTCGATGGACTGAAGTACAAACCGTTTTGGGGATCAGCATTGACCGGATTGGAGTCGAACGTCACCGCGTAACGTCATCGAGACCCGTTGCCTCGACGATGTACAGTTTTTTTCAACTATTAGACCGGTTGGACAATGTCAGACGAAGCGATGCTTCTGAACTATGTCCCGATCCTGCTCTTCATCGGGCTCACCATTGCCGTAGGCGCGGTCACGTTGCTGCTCGGCGGGCTGGTCCGCCCCAACCGTCCTTACCGCGCGAAACTCGCTCCCTATGAAAGCGGAAGCCCGCTCTTTCAGGATGCGCAGGTGCAATTCCCGATGCGGTATTACATCATCGCGATGCTGTTCGTGATCTTCGACATTGAAATCGTCTTTATGTTTCCCTGGGCCGTGGCATTCAGCAAGCTGGGACTGGTCGGATTGGTCGAGATGGCCATGTTTATTGCGATTCTGGTCGTGGGCTTCTGGTACGCGTGGAAGAAAGGGGCACTCGAATGGGATTGAACGGGTCCTGTCGTCGGCCAACCCATTCGTCCTCGCTCCACCCATCCCCCAGTGGGTCCCTTCCGCTGCGGGCGAATGGGTTCCCGGGCCGACGCCACCCGTTCAACCACATTCTCGCTATTAGATGGAGAGTCAAAGGTGAGTTTGCTAGAGCGGCAATTTGAGGCCAACATCATTACGACGAACCTCGACGCCGTCGTAGGCTGGGCCAGGAAGTCGGCCCTCTGGCCGATGACGTTCGGACTCGCCTGCTGCGCGATCGAAATGATCGCCAGCGTCTCCTCGCGCTACGACCTCGATCGGTTCGGCGCCGGCGTCTTTCGCGCATCTCCCCGGCAATCGGATCTCATGATTGTCGCCGGAACGGTTTCGCGCAAAATGGCGCCGGTGGTGCGGCGAATTTATGACCAGATGGCCGAGCCTCGGTACGTGATTTCCATGGGCTCCTGTGCGACGTCCGGCAACCACTACAATAGCTATGCGGTGGTGCAGGGCGTTGATCAAATCGTGCCGGTCGACGTGTACGTGCCGGGCTGCCCGCCGCGTCCTGAAGCGTTGTTGGACGGGTTGTTGAAGTTGCAAGAAAAAATCCAGCGAGAGAAAGTGTTCGTAAAATAACGGTGCGCCTCGTTAACCGCCATGCATGACACAGACGACTCATGCGGTTGACCACGATTGGCGAATAACGATTGACGTGTGACGAACCCATGGAATCCCTCGTCGAAACATTGCGGAAACAGTTCCCGGATGGGGTACTGTCCGTCGACACCGATGCCACCCGGTCAGAACTGACCGTCCACGTCTCGGCACCCAAAATCCTCGAAATTGCGCGCTACCTCCATGACGCGCCCGAAGCCTGCTTCGACCACATCACCGACATCTGCTCCGCGGACTACCCCGACAGCCAGCAACGGTTCGAGGTGATCTATCAGCTCCTGTCGCTGCCTCACGGAAAGCGCATCCGCCTGAAGACGCGGGTGACGGAGGAGAATCCGACCATCGAATCGGTCACGAGCGTCTGGCGGGGCGCGGAGTTTCTGGAGCGTGAGGTGTACGACATGATGGGGATTCGGTTTACCGGCCACCCGGACCTGCGCCGCATCCTCTTGCCGGAAGACTATGCCGAAGGACACCCGTTGCGAAAAGATTTCCCCACGGAAGGCAAGGGCTGGCGCAGTCAATTCGATTTTATCCCCAGGCTCGACGAGCCGCCCGTCGAGCAAACCGAAGGCGAAGTGCCTGAGGATCAAAAAAAACCATTCCTGATCGACAACGGACAGACCGGCAAACGCCGCCGGGAAGAACTGCTGCTCAACATGGGGCCGCAACACCCCAGCACGCACGGCGTGGTCCGTGTCGTCCTTGAACTGGACGGTGAGCGAATCGTCAAAGCGACACCGGATCTCGGGTACCTCCATCGCGGCGTCGAGAAGCTGGCCGAAGGCCTCGCGTATATGCAGATCATCCCCCATACCGATCGGCTGGATTATGTCTGCGCCATGGCCAACAACTATGCCTATGTGCGGGCCGTGGAGAAACTCCTCGGCATCACCGTGCCCGAACGGGCTGAATACATCCGGACAATCGTCGCGGAGATGCAGCGTATCCTCGGCCATCTCTTCTGGCTGGGCGCGCAGGCCTTGGATATCGGTGCGATGACGGTGTTTTTCTGGACGTTTCGCGAGCGGGAGACCCTGCTCGATATGTTCGAGCAGCTGTGCGGCGCCCGGCTCACGCTGAACTATTATCGCATCGGCGGCGTCGACAGCGACTTCACCCCGGAGCTCGTGCAGCGTCTGAAAACGTTTCTAGACACCTTCCCGCAGAAGGTGAACGAATATGACTCCCTGCTCGTCTCCAACCGGATCTGGCTCGGACGCACGAAGAACATCGCGGTGATCTCCGGCAAAGACGCCGTCAACTTCGGGCTCACCGGCCCGACGTTGCGCGGCTCCGGCGTGGCCTACGACGTCCGCAAGATGGAGCCATACGGGGTCTATCACAAAGTGGACTGGGAAGTACCGGTGGGAAAGAACGGCGACACCTACGATCGCTACTGGATTCGCGTCGAAGAAATGCGCCAAAGCGCACGGATCATCACGCAGTGTCTCGACCAAATGCCGCCCGGCCCGATCATCGCCGACGAGCCGCAATACATTCCACCTCCCAAACAGCAAGTCATGCGCGACATGGAAAGCTTGATTCATCACTTCATCATCTTTACCCAGGGACTCAGGCCGCCGAAGGCGGAAACCTACTGCGCCACCGAAGCGCCGAAAGGCGAATTGGGGTTTTTCATCATCAGCGACGGCAGCCCACGTCCCTATCGGTTGAAAATCCGCTCACCCTCGTTTATCCATATGGGTGCCTTCGACCACATGGCCCGTGGATATTTGATTTCCGACATCATTACGATCTTCGGCACGTACGACGTGGTAATGGGGGAGTGTGATAGATGAGGCGTGACGGCCAGGATGTTCCCGTGCTCGCTGCCCGCGCACAATCAGAATGTGCTCGGTCAATGCGCGCAGTGCGGAACATCCCGGCCGCCGCCTCGGGAAAAGAATGTGCGGAGGGAACGTGCTGAAGGACAAATACGGGAAGGAAATCGAGGACATTCTGGCGCGTTACCCGGTCAAGCGCTCGGCGTTGATTCCCCTCCTCTATGTGGCGCAACGCGACCAGGGCTATGTCACGGAAGAAGCCATGACGGAGATCGCCGGGATCCTCAAACTGACGCCGCCGCAAGTGTATGAAACGATCACGTTCTACACGATGTTCAACCTGAAACCGGTGGGAACATTCCACATTCAGGTGTGCAAATCGCTCATGTGCGCATTGGTCGGCTCGGATACGGTGATCGGCTGGATCAAGTCGAAGCTGGGCATCGGCCCGGGCGAGACGACGGCCGACGGCCTCTTTACGCTGAGCGCCGTGGAATGTTTGGCCGCCTGCGGAACCGCGCCGATGATGCAGATCAACGATGACTATTATGAGCGACTGACCGAAGAAAAAGTGGACCGTATTTTAGCCGATCTCAAGACGGCCGGAGTCAGTCAGTTGAAAAGCGGCCCATATATGTGGCCCTTACCAGTAACCGTGAAAGGCGAGACGTAAAACGTGAAACGAATCGGATCACGGCTTTCTTCCAACCTTTCACTTTTCACTTTTTACGTTTCACGCTGAAGCTATGCCGCAGCACGAACTGATCCTCTTGAAAAACATGATGCAGCCCGGATACACCGGGTCGTTGGCGGACTATGAGCGGACGGGCGGCTACCAAGCCCTTCGGAAGACGCTCGGCAAAACTGCGCCGGCTGACGTCACCGCCGCGGTCCGCAAATCCGGTCTGCGCGGGCGCGGCGGAGCCGGGTTCCCGACCGGTGTCAAGTGGGGATTTCTCCCGAAAGATTACCAAGGTCCCCGCTACCTCTGCTGCAACGCCGACGAGAGCGAGCCGGGCACGTTCAAGGACCGCCAGCTGATGGAGCGGGACCCGCATCAAGTATTGGAGGGGATCCTACTCGCCTGCTATGCCATCGGTGCGGAATCCGCCTACATCTATATCCGAGGCGAGATGGTGCTGGGATCGAAGATTCTGGAGCACGCCATCGGCGAGGCGCGCGCTGCCGGGTATATCGGGAAGAATATCCTGGGCACGGGCCTCAACGTGGACATCTGGGTGCATCGCGGCGCAGGCGCCTACATCTGCGGCGAAGAAACGGCGCTGCTTGAATCGCTGGAGGGCAAGCGCGGCCTGCCCCGCATAAAACCCCCGTTTCCGGCCACCCACGGCCTGTACAACAAGCCCACGGTGGTGAACAACGTCGAAACGTTGGCCAATCTGCCTCATATTCTCAACCGCGGCGGCGAATGGTTCGCCTCGATCGGCTCGCCGCCGAAGAGCACAGGAACCAGGGTCTTCTGCGTCAGCGGGCATGTGAAGCGGCCGGGCAACTACGAAGTGCCCATGGGCATTACCGTCCGAGAGTTGGTGTATGAACACGCCGGCGGCATGCGCTCGGACAAACCGATCAAGGCGTTCATCCCTGGCGGCGCGTCAGCGCCCTTTCTGACTCCGGCTCATCTCGACGTGAAGCTGGATTTCGAATCGGTCGCGGCGGCGGGATCGATGCTGGGGTCCGGGGGCGTCACCGTGATGGAGGAAGGCACCAGCATGGTGTGGGCGGCCCTCCGGCTCATGGAATTTTTCTACCACGAGTCCTGCGGGAAGTGCAGCCCCTGCCGTGAAGGCAGTTCTTGGCTGGTCCAGATTATGCGCAGGATCGTCGCAAAACGCGGTCGGATGGAAGACCTTGAAACCTTGTCGGATCTGTGCAAGAACATCGCCGGGCGTACGGTCTGCGCCTTCGGCGACGCGGAGGTCGCACCGATCCAGAGCACGCTGAAGCATTGGCGTGAGGAATATGCGTCGCTGATCCGCGAAGCAGAAGCGGCGAACCTGGTCATGCCGGAAGCGGCGGGAGCAAGGCGTGAATCGTAAGTCGTTATTCGTCAGTATCCCGCGTTTAACGGTTCACGGTTAACGAAGACGAAGCATTATGCCCGATACCACGACACCTACAGTGCGCCTCACCATCGACGGCATCACCGTGCATGTCCCCAAAGGGACGTTGGTGATCGAAGCGGCCCGGCGCGTCGGCGTCATGATTCCGCATTTCTGTTACCACCCCAAGCTGAAGCCGGACGCCAATTGCCGCATGTGCCTGGTAGAAATCGAGAAAATGCCCAAACTCCAAACGGCATGCAGCACCCCGGCGGAGGAGGGAATGAACGTACGGACGGCCACCACCGTGGTCAACGATGCCCATAAGTCCGTCCTTGAATTCATTCTGGCCAACCATCCGCTCGATTGCCCGGTCTGCGACCAGGGCGGTCGGTGCGACTTACAGGATTTTTCTCATCAATACACGCCGACGACCAGTCGATTCGCGGAAACCAAACGTGTTTTCCCAAAAGACTATTTCAGCCCTCTGATCGAGACGCAGATGAACCGTTGCGTCCAATGCCTACGCTGCGTCCGCTACTGCGACGAAGTGATGGATGTGAAGGCATTGGCTCCGACGGGGCGCGGCACCATGACCGAGATCAAACACTTCGGCCCGCACCCCCTCGATTGCGAGTTTTGCGGGGGCTGCGTCCAGATTTGCCCGGTTGGAGCCATTACCAGCCGACTCTCGATGTACGAATACCGGCCCTGGATGCTCAAACGGGTCGACACCATCTGCGGCTACTGCGGAGACGGGTGCCAGATCACGGTCCAGACAAAAGGTCGAGAACTGATCGAAGTCAATTCGGCGCATGGGGCCGGGCGCAACAACGGCGATCTCTGCGCCCGAGGATTTTTCGGATTTCACGCGGCCGCCCACCCGGAACGGCTCACCCACCCGCTGATTCGCCGCAACGGCGTTCTCGTGCAAGCCACGTGGGAAGAAGCCCTGGAATTCGTGGCGGACCAGGCCGGCAAGATCAAGGCGGCCCACGGAGGACAGAGCTTCGGCGGGCTGATTTCAGGCCGGTGCACCAACGAAGAGCTGTATCTCTTTCAAAAGTTCATGCGCATGACGATCGGCACGAATGACGTCGACAGCAGCGCGCGTTACGGCCACATCAACGGCGTGCAGGCCATGCGACGGGTGCAAGGCACCCACCGGTGGACCGTCAGCTACGACGACATCGTCGCCGCGGACGTCCTGCTCTTGGTCGGCACGAACGTGACTGAAACCAGCCCCATCACCGGCCTCAAAGTGAAGGAAGCGGTGAAGAAACGGCACGCGGCGCTGGTGACGCTTGAAGGGCTGGAACCATCCATCGAGTCCATCAGCAATATCGCCAATCTGTCCCGCCACCACTTCTGTGTTCCGACTCCGCTTCTGCCAAGCGCCGTTCTCGGTCTGTTGAAAGCCCTCATCGATGAGAACCTGGTACAGCCGGATCTGATGCGGCAACAACCGGCCTATGTGAACGCCGTTACGGACGCGTTAAAGCGGATTTCTTGGCAGGATATCCAAACCGCCACCGACTACGACGCGGTTGCGTTTGCCGAGGCGGCGAAGGCGCTGGCGGGAGGGCGGCGACTGGTCGTCTTAGCCGGACAAGGTCTCTTGCGAAGCGCCAACGGCTATGGCGGCTCGCTCAACCTGCTCGACTTGCTCCTGCTCATCGGGAAGCTTGATCAACCGGGCTGCGGATTTGCGCCGCTTGCGGAGGAAAATAACGACCAAGGCACGATCGAAATGGGTGCGGTCGCCGAGTTTTTGCCGGGTCCTTGCGACATCACGAGCCGTCCGGATCGAGATCGGATCGCGTCGGTCTGGGGCGGCGAGCTGCCTCCCAACGGAGGAGCCTCCTTGGTCGGCATGTTGGACCGAGCCGGAGCCGGGACGATGAAAGCCCTGTTCGTCGTCGGCGAAAATCCCGTGGCAAGCCTTCCTGCCCAAGTGCGCGCGGAAGAATCCCTGAGGAAGCTTGATTTATTGGTGTGCCAAGAGCTGTTCTTGACAGAAACCGCGGCCCTCGCCCATGTTGTGTTGCCGGCGGCATCTTCGATGGAAAAGGCAGGAACGTTCACGAACACAGAGGGCCATGTCCAAGCCGTCCGCCAGGCCATTGAGCCGATCGGAGAAAGTCGTCCGGACTGGGAAGTGTTCGTCGCTCTGTCATCCCTCATAGGAACGCCGCTGGAGTATGCCGAGAGCAGAGACATCCTCAAAGAAATCAGGAGCCTGATATCCGGCTACGGGTCGCTTGGTCCTTCGCCGATGCTTCCACGAGTCGACCGCACGACCGTCGACCGCTATTTAGCCGACGGCTACAGACAGGATCTGGACGAACGGTACAGGCTCGATGTTCAGGGGCTTCGCCCCGATGGAACCGTGCAACTGGAGATGGTGCAGAGCCTGTTTCACTCCGGGAAATTGTCCACTCGATCCAAGGGGCTGATGCAGGTTGAAGGGGCCGGGGCGTTGAGAATGAATCCGCACGACGCGGCACGATTCGCGCTGAAGGATGGAGATCGGATCCGCATATCCAACACGCGCGGCGAAGCCACCACGACGGTCAAGATCGTGAACCGGATTCCCCGCGGATGCGCCTGGTTCCCCGACCACTTCGGGCAAACAACCATGCACTTGTTCGAATGCGCAATCGATCCCGTCACCCACGCGCCATCTATGCGGACAACTTCCGTATCGGTGATGAGGGTGGCATGAACAACCGGACCCATTATTGATGTACACAGTTATCCAGGAGTTGTACCGTGGCTGAACTAGGGTTGCGCCTCACCCTGACCTTCATTCAAATCGCCGTCATTGTACTGATCGTAATCGTGACGGTGCTTCTCCTCACCCTCGCCGAACGCAAGGTATTGGGATGGATGCAAGACCGCATGGGACCCATGGAAGTGGGCCCCTATGGCTCGCTTCAACCGTTTGCGGATGCCATCAAGCTGTTCTTCAAAGAGGACATCGTTCCAGCCGGCGCCAACAAGCTTCTCTTCACCGTAGCGCCGCTTTTGGCGTTGATTCCTGCGTTCATCGGCTTTGCCGTGATTCCATGGGGCCCTGATCTGACCTTCGAGTTCGACGGCCTCACGATGAAACCGTTCATCATCAGCGATATCAATATCGGCATTCTCTACATTCTGGCTTTCGCTTCGATCGGCGCCTACGGCATCATCCTGGGCGGATGGGCCTCCAACAGCAAGTACTCGCTGTTAGGAGGGCTGCGATCGGCTGCCCAGATCATCAGTTACGAGCTGAACATCGGACTAGCCATCATCGGGGTGTTGATTATGGCCGGTTCGCTGAGTCTGGTAAAAATCACCGGTGCGCAGTCGGGATGGTTCTGGAATTGGTACGTCTTCGCATTCCCGGCCCCGCAAATCTTCGCCCTTGTCGTGTACGTGATTTCCGCAGTGGCGGAAACCAACCGCGTCCCGTTCGACCTGCCGGAAGCCGAAAGCGAGCTGGTCGCCGGATTCTTCACCGAGTACAGCGGCCTGCGGTTCGCGTTTTTCTACCTCGCCGAATACGCCAATATGGTCCTGGTGTCCTGCGTGGCATCGGCGATGTTTCTCGGTGGCTGGAACGCGCCGTATCCCGGAACAATTTTGGATCTCTTGGGCCTGTCGTCCCTGGCCTGGATTGAAAACACCATGTGGTTTGCGTTCAAGACCTACTCGTTCTTGTTTCTCTTTTTCTGGCTGCGGGCCACACTCCCGCGGCTGCGGTACGATCAGCTGATGCGCTTCGGCTGGAAGGTGATGTTGCCGATCGCCCTGGCGAACATCGTGGTGACCTCGATCGCGGTCTATCTCTTTCCCAAGGGCTGACGGCTGAGAGCTGATATGCACACGCTCAAAGAATGGCTCAAGACTATCACGCTCTACGAAATCCTCGTAGGCATGAAAGCGACGCTCGGGCACCTGATCAACTACAAGCCGGTCACGTTGCAGTACCCGCACGAAAAGCGCACCCTGCCGGACAACTATCGTGGCATGCTCGCGCTGTTGCGCTACGACGACGGAACGGAAAAATGCGTCGGCTGCGACCTCTGCGAAGCGGCTTGTCCCTCGCGCGTCATCCGCGTGGTGAGCGCCGAAGTGCCAGGGGAGCCTACGAAGCGCTACTCGAAAGAATATTACATGGACATGACCCGCTGCCTATTCTGCGGGATGTGCGTAGACGCCTGCCCCGTCGATGCGCTGGGCATGACGCGGGAATTTGAATGGGCGGTGTACGACAAACGGCAACTCCACTTGAACAAACAGCAACTGCTGGCGATCGGCGACCGTTCCTTTCCCGTCCGCGAAAAGCGTTTGGAGCTCCAGCACCAGAATACGGCGTTCTTCAACGTGGCGTTCAAGCACATCCCGCAAAAGCCGATTTGACCGGCGACTCCCTCTCGTCCAGCGACATGGAGGGAGGCGGAAGCGGCGATCCGGTTCATGCCGGTGTGCGTCGAATAGAAGAGAGGAGACTTTGCTCGTGGCGCAGTTGTTTTTCGGATATTTTGCCGGAGTCATCGCCATCACTTCGGTCTTGGTGGTAGCGCTTCGGAACCCCGTGTACAGTGCGCTTTCCCTCTTGATCATGTTTTTCCACGTGGCCGGGCTGTATGTCACGCTCCACGCGGAGTTTCTCGCCGCCGTGCAGATCATTGTGTACGCCGGAGCTATTCTGGTCTTATATCTGTTCGTCGTCATGCTGCTCAACGTCAAGCAGGACGACCGCTATCATGGCCAATGGCGGATCGCGGCGTTCGTTTGCGTCCCGTTGTTGCTGGAACTCCTGGTGTTGCTCGCCAGCGGCGGAGCGGCGCAATCAGGTCTTCTTCCGGCACAAACGGCCGCCGATACGGCGGACAATACCCTCGCGATCGGTACGACGCTCTTTTCGACATATCTCTTCCCGTTTGAAGTTGCGTCCTTGATTCTCTTGGTGGCGATGATTGGCGCCATTATCCTGGCTAAACGGGACTTTCCTGAACGCGGTGAAATGTGAAACGTGAAACGTTAGACGTGACCCCGGCGAGAGATCTGCCGCCCATTGACGGCGTCTTTCAACCTTTCACCTTTCACGTGTTACTCGTTACGAGGCCACGATGACGATTCCGGTTTCCTACTACCTCATACTGAGCGCAATCGTCTTTCTGACAGGCGTCGTCGGTGTGCTCATTCGGCGCAATATCATCGCTATTCTCTTGTCGGTCGAGCTGATGCTGAACGCCACAAACATTAACTTCGTCGCGTTTTCCCAGCATTTGCAGGACTTGGGAGGCCAGGTATTCGTCTTTTTCGCCCTGACGGTTGCGGCGGCCGAAGTCGCGGTCGGATTGGCGATTATTATCGCCTTGCACCGATCGAAAGATACCATCAACGTCGAACAGTTCAATTTATTGAAATGGTAACCAACCGGCTCATGGCTTATAGCGTAGGGTGTATCGCACGGACAGGAGTCCGGTATTTAGGCTATCCGCCAGCACCCATCGGCTCTTAGAATCATGCTGTACGCGCTTATCCCACTGTTGCCGCTGGCTTCCTTCCTCATCCTCGGTCTGGGCGGCCGGTGGATCAAGGACAACGCTCATCTGGTCGCGGTGCCGGCTGTCTTCGCCTCGCTCCTGCTGTCCGTCCTGGCGTTTATCGACGTAGCCGGCGGGCAACATACCACGCTGCCCCTCTATACCTGGCTGGTATCCGGCAATCTTGACGTCCACATCGGCCTCTATATCGACAGACTGACGGCTGTCATGCTCCTGCTGGTCACCATCGTCAGCTCGCTTGTCCACGTCTACACGATCGGCTACATGCATGGCGAACCGGGGTACGCGCGCTTCTTCAGCTACATTGCGCTGTTCACATTCTCGATGCTGATGCTGGTGCTGGCCGATAATCTTCTCCAGCTCTTCGTCTTTTGGGAGGCGGTCGGACTGTGTTCCTATCTCCTGATCGGGCATTGGTACGAACGCGCGTCGGCCTGTTCAGCAGCGACGAAAGCGTTCTTGGTCAATCGCGTCGGCGATTTCGGGTTCATGCTGGGCATGCTGTTGGTCTGGGTCAGCTTCGGCTCGCTGAATTATCACGCAATTTTTCCCGCCGCGCAGGACGCCGCCGCACAAACAATCAACCTCCTCGCCCCCTTTGGGGGAGCCTGGGAGATCTCGATATTTACCCTCATCTGCCTGCTGCTGTTCACCGGGGCGATCGGCAAATCGGCGCAGGTGCCTCTGCACGTCTGGCTACCGGACGCGATGGAAGGCCCGACTCCCATTTCAGCCCTGATCCATGCCGCGACCATGGTCACCGCCGGCGTGTTCATGGTGGCCAGGCTCGCGCCGCTCTACAATCTCTCTCCGTCCGCCATGAGCATCGTCGCAGTGGTCGGGGCCGCCACCATGGTCTTCGGCGCGACGATCGCGCTGACCCAAACGGATATCAAGCGCGTGGTGGCGTACTCGACAGTCAGCCAATTGGGCTATATGGTCATGGCCTGCGGACTCGGCGCCTATGCGTCCGGCATGTACCACTTGCTGACACACGGGGCCTTTAAGGCGTTGCTGTTCCTGGGCTGCGGCTCTGTCATTGTCGCATTGCACCATGAGCAGGACATGCGGCATATGGGCGGCCTGAAAGACAAGTTACCGTTGACCTATTGGACATTCGTGATCGGCTCGCTGGCATTGGCCGGTTTCCCCCTGACCGCGGGCTTCTTTAGCAAAGACGATCTGCTGGTTTCCGCCTGGTCGTCAGGACCGCTGGGACAAGTGCTCACATGCTTCGGGCTGCTCACCGCGCTTCTGACGGCGTTCTACAGTTTCCGGCTGGTGTTCGTGATCTTCTGGGGCCCCTCGCATGTCGATCCGCACCACGCGGACCATGTTCATGAGCCGTCCTCCACGATTACGGTCCCGCTCCTGATCTTGTCGCTGTTCAGCATCCTGAGCGGATACCTCGGCATTCCATCATTTTTAGAGCCGGTCTTTTCGACCGACGGCGGCCACGCAGAGGGACATGGCGCAGCCGGTCTCGGCATCATGGTCGCCGCCACGCTGATGGGGCTTGCAGGCATTGCCGGAGCCTATTATGTCTATGTGCTCAACCCCCACCTACCGGACCAGTTTGCCGCACAGTGGGAGAACCTGTATCGAGGCTCGCTGAACAAGTGGTACGTGGACGAAACCTACGATCGTCTGTTCGTGCGACCGACTTTTTCCGCAGCCTCCGAATTGTGGAAGCGGGTTGATGTCGCCGTGATCGACGGAGCCGTCAATGGCGTGGCACGGGCCGTTGCCTCGGGAGGGTGGCTGCTCCGGCTTGTTCAAAGCGGTCAGACGCAGCATTATGCCTTGGCGATGGCAGCCGGCATCGTGGTGATGGTGACGATGCTCCTGCTGTTCTAATACGAGGAATGGCGATTGACGAAATGACGTGTGACGCATGACACATTCTTTCCCCTGGCTCACGGTGCTGATTTTTCTCCCGCTCGCCGGCGCGATTGTGCTGTGTTTTGTGAAAGATGCCGCTGTCCGGCCGATTGCTCTCGGCATCGCAGTCGCCGATCTACTGATTTCGCTCCCTCTCTGGTGGCTGTTCGATGCGTCCTTGAGCGGGATGCAGTTCACTGAACAGGCCGTGTGGATCCCCTCGCCCCCGATCCATTACAGCCTGGGTCTCGACGGCATCAGCCTGCCGCTCGTCATCATGACGACGGTGTTGATGCCGCTCTGCGTCTTGATTTCCTGGCACTCGATTGCCACAAGGGTCCGCGGCTTTATGGCTCTGCTGCTGATCATGGAAGGGGCCATGATCGGCGTATTTGCCGCCCTTGACTTCGTGTTGTTTTACATCTTTTGGGAAGCGATGCTGATCCCCATGTATCTCGTCATCGGCATCTGGGGCGGCCCGAATCGCTTATACGCCACGGTCAAGTTTTTCCTCTACACGCTGGCGGGCAGCGTGCTGCTCCTCGTCGCAATTCTTGCCCTGTACTTTCAAGGAGACCACACATTCGACATTCCTCTCTTGAGCCAAGGCACCTATTCGACATCGCTACAGATGTGGCTCTTTCTTGCATTCTTCGCCGCCTTCGCCGTCAAAGTCCCCATGTTCCCGTTTCACACCTGGCTGCCCGACGCCCACGTCGAGGCCCCCACCGCCGGCAGCGTGATCCTGGCAAGCGTACTGCTCAAGATGGGCACCTACGGGTTCTTGCGTTTCAGTCTGCCGATATTGCCGGACGCTTCCAAGATGTTCGCGCCGCTCATGGTTGGGCTTTCAATCGTCGCGATCATCTACGGCGCCTATATGGCACTGGCTCAATCCGACTTGAAAAAGCTCATCGCCTATTCCAGCGTCAGTCACATGGGGTTCGTCACACTGGGATTGTTCACGTTTAACATTCAAGGCATTGAAGGGGCCTTGATGCAGATGGTGAACCACGGCATCACCACGGGAGGCCTCTTCCTCTGCGTCGGCGTCATTTATGAACGCACGCATAGCCGGCAGATCGCCGATAACATCGGCCTTACCAAGCCGATGCCGCGCTATGCGACCGTTCTGGTGATCTTCGCCTTATCGTCGATCGCGCTGCCGGGCACCAACAGTTTCGTCGGCGAATTCATGGTGCTCGCCGGCACATTTCTCTGGAGCAAGCTCGCCGCGACCCTCGCCTCGTTGGGTATCATCCTCGCCGCCGCTTACATGTTATGGATGGTCCAGCGTGTCGCGTTTGGTGTTCCATCGCCGACCTTTCTGCCGACGCTGCGGGACGTGAGTCCGCGTGAGATGGCCACGCTGATTCCGCTCGTCGTGCTCGTTTTCTGGATCGGCATCTTTCCCAACCCCCTGTTGACCAGGATGCATCCAAGCGTGAATCACGTCATTGCACGCACGCTTCCGCCTGTTCCTGCTCAGGCGACGGCCCTGACTGAGCCAGACATGCTTACGCTGCCGTCGACCGACGAGTCTCCCGTACCCCTGGAGGCGAGCCGGCCATGACGTTCTCACCTGGCGATCTGCTTCTCGTCCTGCCGGAGCTTTTGGTGGTCGCAGCCGCCTGCGTCGTGCTGGCGCTCGATCCGGTGCTGACTCCACCCCAACGGGACGGACTGGCATGGCTGAGCCTCGGCACGTTGGCCGTCTGCATGGGTATTATCGCTTCACAGATGGGCCAAAGGGCAGAGGCCTTCGGCGGACTTGTCGTCATCGACGACTACGGATGCTTTTGGAGACTCTTGCTCTGCTTCGTCGCCGGGCTCACCGTCCTGCTGTCCTACTCGTACTTGAAAGAAGAACGGCTGCACATCGGTGAATACTACGGTTTCGTCCTCCTTTCCCTCTCCGGCATGATGGTGATGGTGGCGGCGGCGGATCTCCTAACGATCTATCTCGGCACGGAATTGATGTCGCTCTCCCTCTATGTGATGGCAGGACTCAAGCGGGCGGAATCCCGCTCGCTCGAAGCCTCGGCCAAGTATTTCGTGTTGGGCGCCTTCTCGTCCGGCATTCTCCTCTACGGCATCTCCCTGTTGTACGGAGCGACGGGCAGCACCAGGCTCCCCGCCATTGCCTCAGCCATTGCAAACCAAAGCCCGGACAATCCATTGCTGCTGGCGGCCACAATCTTCATTGCGGCCGGATTCGGATTCAAACTCGCCGTCGTACCGTTCCACATGTGGACGCCGGACGTCTATCAAGGCGCGCCGACCTCCGTCACCGCGTACATGGCGGTGGCCTCTAAAGCCGCCAGTTTCGGCGCGTTTCTTCGTGTCTTCATCGAAGGGCTCGGCGGCCTGAAGACCGACTGGTCCCTGATCTTTCTCCTCCTCTGCATCGCTACCCTGGTGCTAGGGAATGTCGTGGCGCTGGTGCAGACCAACATCAAGCGGATGCTGGCCTACTCCAGCATCGCCCATGCCGGCTATGCCTTAATCGGTGTGGTCGCGGCGGGGCGGTCGACGGAATCCCTGGGCGGTGTGAACGGCATAGCCAGTGTGTTGTTGTACATTGCATTTTATGCCTTCATGACTTTCGGCGCCTTCGCCGTCGTCGCCATGCTTCGGAAGGGCGTCGTCGAGGGAGAAGAAATCGAGGACTTCACCGGTTTGGCCAAACGCCATCCCTTGGGTGCCTTCCTCATGCTGATCTTTATGGTCTCGCTGGCCGGGATTCCACCGACGGCCGGGTTCATCGGAAAATTTTATGTCTTCATGGCTGCCGTAGAAGCGGGACTGCCCTGGCTGGCCGTCATCGCACTCATCTTCGCCGTCGTGTCCGCCTACTACTATCTTCGCCTGATCATGCTCATGTACATGCGTGAGCCGGGAGAATTGACGCCGGATTCCCCGCGGCTCGTCATGTCGCCGTCACTATCCATCGTTCTGGCCTGCGCAACTGCCGGCGTGGTGATCTTCGGGTTGTATCCCCGTCCGCTCGTAAGCCTTGCCGCACAAGCCGTACTGGCCCTGAAATAAGAACCGCCACGCAGGAGCGGGATGCGGAACGTCGCATCTACGTGGTACGCTGGCTGACATGCAGGCCCTCAGAGACGTGTTCCGTTTCCTCGCAGATGTCTTCACTGCGTTTCTGCGGCACGGCTGCGCCAGTCTCGCCGCGTCGCTCGCGTTTTTTTCTCTGCTGTCGCTCTTTCCGCTCGTCTTCCTCGTGCTATACGGCACCAGCTTCATCGTCAGCCAGGATATCATCGGCGAACAGTTCCTCTTGAGTTTCCTGAAAGGATTTTTGCCGTCGCTGGGCGAGGGGTTGGCCCAAGAGCTCCGCCGCGTCAGCGCGCTGGAAAGCGTGCGTTGGGTCGTCTTTCTCTCTTTCTTCTGGTTCGGCGGCCTCGTCTTTTATGAATTGGATTACACGCTCAACGTCGTGTTTGAGTGCACCCGTCGACGCCATCCTCTGATCTCCACCGGCATTTCTGTGGCCTTGCTCGCCTCCACCGGACTCCTGCTCATCATCTCCTATGTCGCGACCCAAACAATCGATTTCTTGACGGACTATGCCCCCAAACTATGGGGAATGGATCTTGTCGCCCTTGAGGCATACGACTTTCACCTGGCGTATACCTTGCCCTTCGTTCTCGCCTTCCTGGCCGTCAGTTTCCTCTACCGCTATGTTCCCCGCCGCCGTCCAGGGTGGCGGGAATCGATGGGAGGCGCGATCGCGTTCGCGCTGCTTTGGGTCTCCGCCAAGTTAGTATTTGTTACCTACAGCGGCTATGCGACGGTCTATGTTCGGCTCTACGGCTCCTTGCTGGAAGTCATCTTCCTGTTGCTCTGGGTGTATTATTCGGCTGGCCTCCTCCTGCTCGGTGCCGTCATCACCCACTCTCTTCAGCAGCGGGCGCAAATCTCTCCTGTCGCGCCGACCAACGAAGCCTAACCGAAAGGCACGGTCTCATTTTCTCTCGAGAGCCGTCATTGGTCGCTCGTGCAACGTGACATCTGCCACGTTTGGCCGAATGACGATGGACGTAATCTAACGGGTGGGGGCCTGGCGAAGTTGAAGAAAATGCAAGATCGACGAATGGGTGACCAGGCCGACAACCTGATTACCCTGCATCACCACGAGACGATCCCATCCTTCCCGCGCCATCTGTTCCATGGCGTCCATGATGGACGCGTCAGGCGCAACGATCAAGGAGGGTGATACCGGGCGCATCACCTGACCAATCTGCCGCCAAGGCCAGAGTGATACCGGCACAGTTTGCATGTCATATACCGTCACCAACCCCGTCAGCCGGCCATTCTCCAAAACAGGAAAACCTCCGTAGCCGTAGGGCTGGAAATACCGGCTGACCGCTTCGTCCAGCGTGCAGTTCGGAGGGATGGACTCGACAGTCCTGACCATAAGATCCCGCACCGGGACAGACGCAAGCGCTTGCCGCAGCGAGGCATGGCGTCGGCTCGCCAGAGCCGCGGCAAAGAGAAACATCCCGATAAAAATGATCCAACTGCCGTCGGATGCCATCGAATCCGGCAACTCACCTACCAAAACCCCGGCGAGGATGGAGAGCCCCAAGAACCCAAGCAATGCGCCGAATCCGAGACCGACCCCGGCCGCCTGTTTCGTCGCTCGATGAAAGTCCTTTCCCCAAGCCCAGAGCCCGGCGCGCAGAACCCGCCCGCCGTCCAATGGAAACCCCGGAATCAAGTTGAAAAGCCCCAACTGCACATTCACGATGCCCAGCAAGGCGCTGAGCAGTAACAGGCCGTGAGGGCCGCGAGCCTCCTGCATGAACTCCGCGAGCATGCCCAAGCTGAAACAGACCGCACCTAGAGCAAAACTCACGGCCGGCCCGGCAACGGCAATAAGAAATTCCGCCTGAGGCGAGGGCGCCTCCTTCCGCATATGGGCCACACCGCCGAAGATGAACAACGTGATCCGATCGATTGGAATATGATAACGTAGAGCCACATAGGAATGGCCGAGCTCGTGCAGTAGAACAGACAAGAACAGAAGCACGGCAGCGGCACCGCCCATGACCCAATACCGCGCAGGAGACAATCCGGGCAAATTTTCCGGCAAGTAGCCGGTCGACAGGGTCCAACTCACAAGGAGAAACACGAGGAACCACGAGGCATGAATTCGAATGGGAATCCCCAACGCATGCCCGATTTGCCATGAGGGTAACGACCATTTCATCGACTCACCCTAACAGCACGGTACGCAGCCGGTCAATTCATCACATCAACCCCCTGCTTCCCTTCTTCGGCTATACGTGCATGCATGAACCGACGACCTCCCATATGGCTGCTCAGGCTCCTGTTCGTCGGAGGCTTAACCTGTGCCCTCCCGACGGCGATTCCGGCTCAAGTCATCAAGTCGGGTCCCCCGCATTGTCCGGGCGTGGCGCTGACATTCGATCGTTGTCCCATCTAGGGAACGCCGATGGCTGATAGCACGAGAGGCCACTATGCTCTTTGTCAACACGAATCTTGCCATCAGCCCTATGCAATCTGCTATAAGCTCTCACCATGAAGGTTACGAAACTCCTCCACACCCGCATGCGGGTCAGCGATTTGGACGAGACCATTCGATTCTATACAACCGTGCTCGGCCTTGAAGTTCTGGAGCGCAAGACGTCGCCGCGCGGATCGCACCTCGCCTTCTTGAAGGTCCCCAACAGCGATGAACTGATCGAGCTGACGAGCTTCCCGCCCAGCGGGCCGGTGAAGGTCCAGGAAGATCTCGTGCATCTGGCTTTTCAAGTGGACAGCCTCGATCAGACGATCGCATCACTCAATGCGAAGGGAATCGCGATCACGGACGGCCCCACGCAGACCTCTTCCGGCAGCCGCTTTATCTTCATCGACGCCCCCGACGGCTACGAGATTGAACTGATTGAGCGTCCGACCGGAGTGAAGATCGTTTAGTCCTCGGACGCGTCATTCGTCAAACGTCGAGCGCCGGGTTCTTGCCCGAAACTTTCCCTCCCATGGACTCATGCCATTGACGATCAGCCACCATCCGAAGTACCTTTCCGTCTCGTTTGACGCATGACGGTTGACGATTGGCGATCTTTCTAGCAAGGAGCAGCAGATGAAAAACGGTTTCTTCCGCGGGCACGGGCTGGGCAACGACTATATCGTCATGGACCCCAAAGAGCTGACGTTCAAGCTCACCCCAAAGAACATCAAGAGTGTCTGCGACCGCAACTGGGGACTGGGCAGCGACGGCATTCTGGCCTTGGTCCCGTCGAAGAAAGCCGATTTTGGCCTTCGAATCTTCAACCCGGACGGCAGTGAAGCGGAAAAGTCAGGCAATGGCCTTCGAATCTTTGCCCGGTATCTTCACGCCACCGGCAAGACGAAGAAAAAGCATTTCACAGTCGAGACGAAAGGCGGCCTAGTCACGATCGCCTTGCACGTCGATCGCCATGGCGACGCGAGTGCGGCCACCGTCGAAATGGGCCAGGCCGCATTCACCCCAGCCGCCCTTCCCTGTACCCTTGACGTACCGGAGTTGATTCAACAGCCGATCGACGCCGCAGGACGCTCCCTTATCTTCACCGGTGTGAGCGTAGGGAATCCCCATTGCGTTGTGTTCAAACCGTCCGGAGAGTGCTGGTCGCGGGAGGACTTGCTGGCCCTCGGCCCCGCCCTTGAAAACCACGGCCTGTTTCCGAAACGGACAAATGTGCAGCTCGCCATCCCGACCGGACCGAAGGAAATCTTCATCCTGATCTGGGAGCGAGGGGCGGGAGAAACGCAGGCCTCCGGTTCTTCGTCCTGCGCCGCCGCCAGCGCCGCCGTGCGGCTGGGATTTGTAAAGAGTCCCGTGACGGTCAAAATGCCGGGCGGCATCCTGCACATCGACGTGGCCCCCGACTTCCACCTCACGATGAAAGGGCCGGTGGCGGAAGTCGCACGAGGCTCCCTCAGCCCGTCGTTCGTGAGAGGACTCAAGTAACACGTCGTCAATCGTCATACGTCAATCGGAAGAAATATTTGACCTACTCCTGTTATGCTGACGATTGACCAATGACGGTGGACGCATGACGCGAGATGTCTTACATTCCAAACTCGCCCACCTCCCTGACAAGCCCGGCGTCTATTTGTTCAAGAACGCGCAGGGGGCGATCATTTATATCGGAAAGGCGGCCGTCCTGACCGACCGCGTTCGATCCTACTTTCAGAAAAGCTCCGACCACAGCCCTAAGACCTCCCTGCTCGTCAGCCAGGTGGCCGATCTGGAAACGATGGTGACCCGGTCAGAGCTGGAAGCCCTGATTCTCGAAAGCAATCTCGTCAAACGCCACAAGCCGCAATTCAACATCGTCTTACGGGACGACAAGCAATACCCCTACGTGCGCTTGCCGATCAAGGACGACTTCCCACGCCTGTCCATCGTCCGCCGCGTGCAAAAGGACGGGGCCCTGTACTATGGTCCCTATACGCCGGCAAACGCCTTGCGCGAAACCTTGAAAATCATCAAACACGTCTTCCCCTTGGCGACCTGCACAATCGACATCGATGGGAGGGCCGATCGTGCCTGCATCGAATTCGAAATCAAGCGCTGCATGGCGCCTTGTACCGGTAACCAGTCGAAGCTCGAATACCATCAGATCGTTAAACAGGTCCGCCAGTTTCTTGAAGGCCGGGACCGTGAGTTGCTGGACGAACTCCGAGCGAAAATGGAACGGGCGGCTGAACGCGAGGAGTTTGAAGAGGCGGCTCGTGTACGGGACCGCCTCTTCAAGGTCGAACGGATGCTGGAAAAACAACGGATTACACAGACCTCGGCCGCCGATCAGGATGTGCTCGGCCTCGCGCGGCAAGGCGCGGCGGTGGACCTTCAGATTCTCTTCGTGCGCGGCGGCTTGTTGATCGGACGGAAGGATTTCTTCTGGCCCCAGTCCGCTGACACATCGGACGACGAGCTTGTCCGATCCGCAATCGAGCAGTTTTACAACAAGGACGGGCAGCCGCCGAGAGAAGTCCTGATTCCAACCGCCCTGGAAGACGCGGAACTGATCGAACAGTGGCTTTCAGACAAGCGGGGGGAGCCTGTTCGTGTCTTGGCCCCGGAACGTGGGACCAAGCATCAGCTGGTGCTCCTGGCTGAAGAAAACGCGGCGGCGGCCGCCGCCGACCATTTGCGCGAGGAAGAGCGCGATCGACAAGCGGGAGAGGAACTGAAACGGCTGCTTCGACTGGATCGAGTCCCGCGGCGAATCGAGGGGTTTGATATTTCCAACACCATGGGCGATCAATCGGTCGCTTCCATGGTGGTCTGGGAAGACGGGGCGATGAAGAATGCGGACTATCGGCACTTCAAGATCCGGACGGTAGTCGGAGCCAATGACTTTGCCAGCATGAAAGAAGCGGTGATTCGCCGGTACGGCAGAGACGGCAGCGAGCCCAGCGAAACAACGGAACATCTCGCCCCGCCGGACATGATCCTCATCGACGGCGGAATCGGGCAACTGGCGGCGGCCATGGACGGCCTCAAGGAAACCGGGCATTCGGGTCTGCCGATCCTCGGTTTGGCGAAAGCCCGCGGCAACAAGGAAGAGCGTGTGTTCCTCGCAGGCAGAAAGAACCCCGTCATCCTGACTCCATCGTCCCCCGCCACTCACCTGCTCCAGCGCGTTCGGGACGAAGCCCATCGCTTTGCGATCACTTTCCATCGCAAACTGCGGAGCCGATCGCTTGTATCGTCACGGCTCGACCAGGTCATCGGCATCGGCGAGATTCGACGCAATCGGCTTCTGAGCCGGTTTGGCAGTCTGGACAATCTGGCAGCCGCCAGCGACGATGCCCTCCATGAGGC
>DKBD01000092.1:0-567 GCA_002451055.1 Nitrospira sp. UBA6909
GGAAGGCGCAATGAATGTCGGAAGCACCGCTTGCTCCTTGGCCATAAGGATGCTTGGCGCCCAGTTCTCCATGAAATAGCACGGCCGGAGAATCGTGAGATTCTTGGCGACGGCACTCAGGCGTTGTTCCCCGTAATGGGCTGCGCGAATGGGACCGGTCGCTCCCGCAAGCTGGCCCCCGACGGATGACAAGAAGACGACGTGGGGACTGCCACTACCTCTAATGGCCTCCGCTGCCTCATCCATTGCTCGTTGCTGCTCGGCAAGCCAGGCGTTGGCTTGGTAGTTCGGAGGCACCAAGAGATATAAGGCCTTTGCTCCTTCGAACGCCTTCGTCATCGCCTTGGCATCTTGATACGTTGCCACCGCCACCTCTGCTCCTTTGGCCTTCCATGCCGCCCCTTTGTCCTGTGACCGAACAACCACTCGCACCGGCTGTTTCTTATTCAGAAGAGTCTCTGCGACCACCGACCCTGTATGTCCCGTCGCTCCCATAACGACAAACATTGCGAAACCTCCTTTCGACCGACGCTCCTTTCACGCATTTCTTCAATGATGTCGTCAAAG
>DKBD01000092.1:688-834 GCA_002451055.1 Nitrospira sp. UBA6909
CGGAATGCGGCTCTGTCTCATTCCCAGCCACTGACTTCGTAGCCCTTTTCCTCCAGACACTTCGTGACGGCGTCGGCATAGGGAGGGTCCGGCACCAACGGCTTGAAGGTGCCCCCCGTTACCCCAATAACCAGCCCAAGCCCTGC
>DKBD01000092.1:931-16810 GCA_002451055.1 Nitrospira sp. UBA6909
CCTCCCGACTCCGGTCGGCATCAAGGTCGTTTCCCTTACGCGCAACTAATTGCTTCTTCTTCCCCCTCCTCATCATCGCAGGGCAAGCGACTGCGCACTCAATTGCGCGCATTGTCCGAGCACATTCTCATTCCCCACTCGCTCCGGTTGGGGAGCGAGGTCGTTTCCATTGCGCGCATCCAACGAGGGCCTTCCGAGGCCGCGCGTTGGGCGAGCACCGAAACGGCCTCAGTCCCCAACCACCCCCCTCTCACTGCCACCCCGTNNCCGCTTGCAGCCCCGATCATCGACCCTCTCCCTGCCGCCCCGGAAATGGCGCCGCCGACCGCACCGCTCGCCGCGCCGACGCCAGCCCCCACAGCCGTATTCGTCGCCACACGCCCGACTTTGCCGCCACCCGCCTCCGCACCGGCCGATTCAGCCGCCTGTCGACAGGCTTCCATGTCCAGTTCCGCCGCNNCACCCGCTCGACCGTGACTCCCCTTATGCTCACCCGCTTCTGTCGACTATTGGCCCCAGCCTGAATCGCAATACCAGCCCGCGGAACCGCACACCGATCGGCTAGGAACCTGATAAGTTCGTCGTTGGCCTCCCCGTCAATGGGAGGAGCGGCGACACGAATTTTCAACGCGTTTCCATGGAGACCAACACATTCCGTGCGGTTGGCCTTAGGCTGGACATACACTGAAAGGATCACGCCTTCCCTGCTGGTCTGTGCGGCTGCTTGGCGGGAATCCACGCTAGGAATCGACCGGCGTGAGTTAAAAGACCGCTTTGACCAATTCCAGAATGCTGCGCTGCATGTCCGGATCGTCCGTAATCGGACGGGCGACCGCCGCCTCGCACGCTCGCTCCGGAGACACGCCTTGCTTGATCAGCGCGCCCGCATAAATCAGGAGTCTCGTACTGACGCCTTCTTCGAGCCCGTGATTCTTGAGGTTCCGAACTTTGCCGCCGAGTTTCACAAGGCGTTCGGCCATCGAGCGGCTGACCCCCGCCTCTTGTTCAACCACCGTGGTCTCGATATCCGCTGGAGGATAGTCGAATTCAATCGCCATGAACCGCTGCTTCGTGCTCTGTTTCAAATCCTTGAGGACGCTCTGGTATCCGGGATTGTAGGAGATCACAAGCATAAAATCGTCGGCGGCTTCCAGGACCTGTCCCTTCTTTTCAATCGGCAACACCCGGCGGTCATCACCGAGGGGATGGATGATGACGGTCGTATCCTTACGGGCTTCCACCACTTCATCAAGATACACAATCGCGCCGTGCTTGACGCCGACCGTCAGCGGCCCATCCATCCAAACCGTTTCCTGCCCTTTGAGCAGATAGCGCCCAACCAGATCGGAAGCCGTGAGATCTTCGTGGCAAGCCACGGTAATCAACGGACGCCCAAGCTTAAATGCCATATGCTGGACGAATCTCGTCTTTCCACACCCCGTCGGCCCCTTCAACATCACGGCCATTTTGCTGCGCGCAGCAATCGTGAAGAGCCCCACTTCTCCGCGAACCTCGGCGTAGAAGGGCTCCTGCTCGATCCGATGTCGCCCAATGTCGATTTCTCGCCCAGTTTGCATGGCTCCGTCTCCCCGGTCTATTCAACTATGCGGAATGGAATGATCCGGTTGCGGTCTTTACCGGAGAAAGGAACGGTTTTCCGCTGTGCCGGAGTCTCGACAGAGGCACGATAAACAGAACCACGCGGGAAGATCAAGCCACGGCCAACAGAAGACCGCCGGTTCGCCCTCAGACAACGTTTATTCTATCTAATACTTCCCGCACTTTTTCCATGAGTACGTTCGGCGTGAAAGGTTTCTCAATAAAGTTCTTATCCAGCTTGACCTCGCCTTTCTTGAATATCGGGTGGTCGGGATATCCGGACATATATAGAACCTTGGCCTCAGGCCGCAAGGCGGTCAGCTTTTCGGCCACTTCCGGCCCGCTCATCTGCGGCATCACGACATCGGTGAGCAGCAAATGAATCGGCCCCATGTGCCTGGCTCCAAGCAGCAACGCTTCGATTCCGTGGCGAGCGACCAGTACTTGATATCCACTCATCCGCAACGTCTCATGTACAAGCCCGCGAACGGACGGATCATCTTCCACCAGCAAGATGGTTTCCTGCCCTCGATTCCGACTAGCCCCCTTCTGTACGGTTTCAGCCTCTTCAACCGTCTCACCGACGCGGGGGAAATAAATTTTACAGGTTGTCCCCCGCCCCAGTTGGCTCTCGATTCCGATGGTACCGCCGCTTTGCTTCACAATACCGTAGACCGTCGAGAGACCGAGGCCGGTTCCCTTTCCGCTTTCTTTCGTCGTATAAAACGGTTCGAACAAATGTGATTGGACCTCCTTGGTCATGCCATGGCCCGAATCTTTGAGCGCCAGCATGACGTAGGAGCCCTCCTCCAAAATCACCTTTTCCGGTTGAGTCCCTTTTTCAATCGTGACGTTTCGAGTTTCGATCGTCAGCTGGCCGCCCGTCGGCATGGCATCCCGCGCATTCACGGCGAGATTCATGACGACCTGCTCGATCTGCCCTGGATCGGCTTTGATCGGCCACACTTCCGGCTCAAGATCCGTCCAGAGCTGAATGACGTCTTCCCCGACCAGCCGCCGAAGCATGCTGTCCATGTTCAAGATGATCGCGTTCAAATCGACGACCTTCGCGGCGACAACTTGGCGACGGCTGAACGCCAGGAGCTGTCTCGTAAGGCCGGCGGCCCGATCCGCCGCTTTCTTCACCTCTTCCAGATCGCGACGCGAAGGCTCATCCTGCGCCATACGGGACAAAATCAATTCACTGTACCCCCGGATGACGGTGAGCAAATTGTTGAAGTCATGTGCAACACCGCCGGCCAGCCGGCCAATGGCCTCCATTTTCTGCGATTGCCGTAACTGCGCTTCCGTCTGACGCAATGCCTCCTCGGCCCGCGCACGTTCTCCGAACTGCCCGATTTTGAGTCCGATATCGGCCATCATCTTGAGTAACTCTTCATCCGACTCCTGCACCTGCCGGCTGAAGAATTCAATTACACCCTCGATCTCTCCAGCGACCCGAATCGGAAATCCAAACGCGCCACGCAGTTCCGGTTTCGCTGCCCCCAATCTGGGGAAATTGGAATCAAGCATGATGTCCGTCACCCAGATCGGCATCCCACTCTTCCAAATCCGTCCCGGCAACCCCTCTCCCCGCTGAAAAGTCTGCTCTCCTGTCGACTGAACAAATTTCTCGGCATCAAGCGACGCCGCTTTCCATTGATTGAGGCAACGCAACAGCCCCGATTGCCTGTCTACCCTCCAGAACACACCCAGATCCCACTCCAGACTATTGCCGACCGCTTCCATGATTTTGGGCGCCGCTTCTTCAAGCGTGACGGCGATGCCCAAAACACGGGTGACTGCATATTGCGAGGCGAGGCGCCGCTCGACTCTGCGACGGTCCGTTATGTCACGAACGAAGGCGCTGAACATGTAGGACTCACCGACACGGGCCGGCGACACCGACAGCTCAACCGGAAAGTCCCGACCGTCTTTGTGCTGCGCCATGATCTCGATGCGGCGATTCAGAATCGGGCCGACTCCGGTTTTGAGATACTCGCGCAGGCCCTGAACGTGAGCCTCCCGATCACGGGGAGGGATGACGGTTTCCGAAAGCGACCGCCCCAGCACTTCTTTTCGTGTCCACCCGAAAATAGCCGTCGCTTGAGTATTCCAATCCGTCACAATACCTGCGGCATTGATGGTAATCACGCCGTCGAGCGCGGTTTCGATGATCGCCACATTGCGCTCCTGGCTTTGCATCAACGCCGTCTCGGCGGCCCTCGCCCAGGCTCCCTCCTGCTGCGCTTGGCGTTCTTTCCCTCGCAAGCGGATGGTCAGCCAAATCAGGAGCGCAATCAACAGAATGGAGGCCGCACCTCCTATGGCCACCATTTCCCACAGCATGGATCGACTAGACGCAATAATGACGTTCCGGTCCATCCGCATGAGCACGGACCAGTTGAACCCCGGAAAGTCGGCACGCCCCCTGGTTACCGCATACCCGGTAACGACCGACACGGAACGGTTTTCATGGACCTCCTCGACAAATCCTGAACGACCTTCCAAGCTCGCCAAGGCGGAGGACACGCCCATGGATCGCAGGTTGATCATCCCCTTATGGGCCAGATTCGAGTCCACAATTACCTCGCCGGTCCGGGATACAATCTTGTATTCGACCAGGCCGTAAAATTGTGCCCGATGCTCCAAGGTGCGAAGGCTCCCGAATGTAGCTTCTTCAATGGTGTGTCGGGCAATGTGGCTGCTCAACGCCCCTTGAAACAGCCCTTGTTCGTCAAGCAACGGCGCTGAGAAGATCACCGTATCTATTTCGCGACCATCTTCATGACCTCCCCTATCATCCGCAATGACCTCGTGCCGCGAGCGAACGGATTGAAACCAGCTGCTTCGGCTGAAGTCCTGCCCAATGAATGTGTCGTCGGTCGACGCAATCATGATGCCCTGGTGATCAGTAACGCCTAACCAGAGATAGTCCGGCGAATACGCTATTCGCTTGTTCTTGAGATAATCGGTCATATAGGCGCGATCATGGAAACGCAACGCCAGAATGTTGCCCATCAGTTGGGCGTCACGGTATCGTTCATACAACAGCTGATCCAGCTTGTCCGATGCTTCCGCGGCCGCGATCATCAATTCTTTCCCTGCCGAATTCACAAGACGCCGCTCCATGTTATTGAGCAGCAAGAGGCCGCCTCCCAAGAGGCATGCCACGGCCACTAGTGCAAAACTTGTCAACCAGCCATATCGCCGTTCAATAACAGAAAGAGATAATGATTTGCCGAAGACGGTCATCCTTCAAACTCAGTGATCACGTAATTATCGATCATGGACGCTGGATGGTAAGCCAGCTTGGCCGTTCGCAAACCGGCCAGTCCGGCATCATCCATGGCATTGATAAAGACCCCGCCGTAGGCGATCGCGACGCGACAGGTTTCTCGAAACAACCACTGGGCCAAACCGGGAATCGATCGATCGGCCACCTCCAAGAGAACACACCATGTCCTCGGCGTCATCCAATAGCCGAAGGTATAGGCCACAATCCGGTTCCGCGCGATCGCCACTCTTCCCGAAAGACCGATTCGCTCATGTTCGGCCAATGCCAACGCATGCGCCCTCTTAGCGTCCTGAAGCAGCAAAAAGGCTGTCTCGCCGATCGACCCCGCCCGCTTCTGTTCAGCCCAGCGGTCCTGCAAGGCAAGACAGCCGTCCCTGTGTCGGTTATGATATGGTTCCACTACGATAGTCTGTTCCCGTTCAACACGATTGCAGAGCGCTCGCTGGGACTTATACCGGTCCCCGGCCAACACCGCCAACGCCTCGGCCTGGTAGAGATAATCGCCCTCCTTTTGCCGGCACCGCATCCCGATTCGTTCCAGCGCAACCTTCTGCTGGGTCGTCACGTTTTCGATCCGGGTAACCGGCGACGGCCCGTTCCACTCCCGCATCAGTCTGAAGGCTTCGCCCACCGTGTCTTCCAGCGGCCTCGATCCCAATGGAGGCAGCGGCATGAACCATCCGTCAGGAGAGTGCGCAAACAAAAAGAATGTCTCTCCCGAGTCCATCCACCAATAGGGTAACTGCGTCGTCCAGATGTAATGATAGGGGAAGGCATATGCGGCGAGCGCATCAGGACCGAGGACATCTGCCCGTTCAAGGGCCTGGACAAAACGCGGCGCATCCCCAGGGGTCAATGCATGGAGGCAAGAGGCGACACGCCTCTTCCGCGAGCGGGCCGTGAGTTCCGGAAGCGGCCTTATGACGACGACATCGTCCTGAAAGCGTCCGATCAGGCGAGGGTTGGACGCAATCGTCTCGATCATCTCCTCCGACTTCAGCAGAGCGGCGACGCGTTCCGCATGAGCAGCGATCACACCGGAAACCGTCTCGTGCATGACGGGGCACTTGGTATCCCAGCCAAGCAACACCTCTTCTTGGGCCGCATCCCACATGAGAGCCAAGGGATACAACCGGCAATCCAACGGCCGCGCCTCGTAGATGCCGCACCGACCGGACACCGGATTGAATGCTGGACAGATGTACCCCTCTCCAATTGGATTCTTCACCAGATGGATCTGCGAGCCGGACAGTTCAGGAAAGGAAGCAGGAGGCAGGCCATGCGCCACAGCCGCGGCGATTTCATCTACGGAAAAATATGGACGCAAGAAGCTGTCGGCTTCGGGGAACCGGCAACAGACGTCGCATCGGAAACAAACGGAGTCGGGCACCAATTGGGGCAATACCTTAGGCACAACCGCTAATGGTATGGATTCAATGCCAAGCAGATCCATTACGCTCTTATCATACGACGCACGCTGAATTGTAGCAAGCAAGGTCTGCTTACTTTTGCGAAACTGCATGTCGTGCCCTCTCCTCAGGAAGCAGGGCGAAGCCCGGGCCTCTTGTCGAACCCACGACCGCGTGTTAGCATTCTTCCGGCTTGCCTCTCTTGAAGCGTCGCAGCCTGGGCTAGCGCGCCACGGTAAAGGATCCTCTCGTTGGCACAAACCGAACCCTGTTGCCCGTCGCTCCGGATTGAAACAGCGCTCAGCCGCTGCGCCGGTATCCGCGCGCAATTGCGTGCGGCGAATTTATTCGCCGCCCCGTCTTTGCCTCCTGCCACCGGAAGTGCCCCGACCGTACAAGCGACTGCATCATGGCGCATCAGCCCATGCCCCCTGCTTCTGACCCGCGAACAATCTGAATTCTTCACAGCGCTGGGGCCACAACTGTTCTCGTTCTCCCGCGCGCTGAACCGCCTCTACTACGAAAGCGCCAAGGGCGTGCAACCAGCCTGGGTCGCCCGTTATCTGGATCAAGGCAAGCCGGAAGGATTGGTGAACTATAGCCGCATGAAACGGTTTCGGGAATCGTTGCCGGCCGTCATCCGGCCGGACGTCATTCCCACGCAAGACGGCATGGTCATCACCGAACTTGATTCGGTGCCAGGCGGCATCGGACTTACGGCCGCGATGAGTCACGCATACGCAGACCCCCCCGCTCACTCCTCTCCACTTACCCCTCCCCGGCATGCGCTCATCGGAGACCGGGACGGCATGGTGAGAGGCTTCGCCTCGATGCTGCAGTCCGCCCAAGGACGGCACAGCGGCAGCGTGGCCATCGTCGTATCCGAAGAAGCCAAGGACTATCGGCCTGAGATGTCCTGGCTGGCAGCACAACTCCGCGAACAAGGCCTGCCTGTCTGGTGCGTCGAGCCGCGTGAGATTCGCTTTACAGAGGACGGGCTTTACCTCCGGATAGAGGGCGAGGATCAGGCCGTCGGCTTGATCTACCGGTTCTACGAATTGTTCGATTTGCCGAATATCCCAAAGGCCGAGTTGATTCACTATGCTGTCAAAAAAGATCGGGTGGCGGTCACGCCTCCCTACAAACCGGCACTGGAGGAGAAATCGGCTTTCGCCCTCCTTCACCATCCGATCCTGCGACCCTACTGGGAGAAGGAACTTGGCACGGACTGCTTCCTGCATCTCACCGCGATCATGCCGCGAACGTGGCTGCTGGACCCGGCACCGATTCCCGCCACCGCGACAATCCCGAATTTGTACCTCGGAGGGCGTGCCATCGCGAATTGGGCTGACTTGGCGGCGGCCACGCAGAAGGAACGTCACTTTGTGATCAAGCCGTCCGGGTTCTCCGAGCTGGCCTGGGGGAGCCGAGGCGTCTCGATCGGACATGACCTGCCGCAATCGGAGTGGGCCGCCGCGCTTCAGAACGCGTTGGCGTCTTTTCCGACTACGCCGTACCTCTTACAGGAGTTTCACAAGGGCCGGTTGTTCGAAACCGAGTACATGGACGAGGGGACTCAAACCATAGTACGCATGACCGGGCGGGCGCGCCTCTCCCCATACTATTTCATCACTGGCGAAAAGGTGGAGTTGGCTGGTATCCTGGCGACGATCTGTCCGGCCGACAAGAAGATCCTTCATGGGATGAAGGACGCCATCATGGTCCCATGCGCCGTTGCTACAGAGAATGCTCGATGATGAATAATATTGAAAGCGCACTCTCTATGCCGAACGCCGACGTCAGGAAGTCTCCGTCAACATTGAACGCTGAACGGTAGCCATTGGTATGTCTATCACGCTGTACCATGTCGATTGGTGCCCTGACTGTCATGTGGTCCGCAATAAACTGGCAGACCTGGGGCTGGCCTATGACGATATCATCGTCCCCGATGTCAGACGACTGCGCACGCAAGTCCACAAGGTGTCCGGGCAATATTATGTGCCGGTTCTCCATGACGGCGAACTTGTCCTGACGGAAACCGCCGACATTCTGGCCTATCTGGACGAGCGATACGGCACCGGCGACGGGGGAGCGGTCTCACGGTTTCAGTCGCAGGCCCTCGCGACGCCAGACACGCCTGGTAAAGACGACGACCACCCTTCTTGTCGGATCAACTGATCAACGAAGGACGACTTATGGAAGACTGGAGACAAATCCTGGCGAAGAGCATTGTAAAGCCCAGGGACCTGGCTGACCGCTTTGGGCTTGATGCCGAGGAGATCGAAGCCATCGTCGGCCCCTATCCGATGCGGATTACACCGACCGTCCTCGAGACCATCACGGCAAAGGACGATGCGATTTGGAAGCAAGTCGTCCCAGATGCGGCGGAACTGGCCGACATCGACGCGGAGGACGATCCGCTGGAAGAGGATCACATGAGTCCGGTGCCGCACTTGGTCCATCGTTACCCGGACCGGGTACTGCTCATGGTCACGAATCAATGTCCGATCTATTGCCGATTCTGCACGAGAAAGCGGCTGGTCGGGAAACCTGGGTTCCTCAAGAAAGGCGAGCTGGACCGAGCCATCGCGTACCTCCGCGAACACACAGAAGTCCGCGATGTCATTCTATCAGGCGGCGACCCCTTATTGCTTCCCGACTACCTGCTTGAACGGGTGTTCAAATCCCTTCGGACCATTCCGCATCTTGAACTGATCCGCATCGGTTCGCGTGTCCCCGGAACATTGCCGCAGCGGATCACCCCAAAGCTCTGCGAGATGGTGAAAAAATATCACCCGATCTACATGAACCTGCACTTCAACCACCCCGACGAACTCACGCCCGACGTGAAAGCCGCGTGCGGCATGCTGGCGGACGCCGGCATTCCTCTTGGCGCGCAGACCGTCTTGCTCAAGGGCGTCAACGACGATCCGGAGATCATGAAGCGGCTCGTGCACCAGCTGCTGCTCGCGCGGGTGAAGCCTTACTACCTCTATCAAGCGGACTTGACCAAGGGCACGAATCATTTCCGAACCACGGTTGAAACGGGATTGAACATCATCAGAGCTCTTCAAGGCCACACCAGCGGCATGGCGGTTCCGCATTTCGTCATCGATGCGCCGGGCGGCGGCGGCAAGATTCCGCTGCTGCCAGGTGACTACCTGGTACACCTGGACGATGACGGAGCGGTGCTGCGCAATTACGAGAACAACGTCTTCCATTATCCTCAGCCGAGGACCGACGGCGTGCGCGAACTCCCGATGGTCGGCGCGCGTTCCTCGCGGGAGAGCCATTCCGAATCCTTTGCGCCCTGCGGAGACAGTTATCCTGACCGTGACGGCTTTGCGTCCTGGGGCAACAGCTGCGGCGGAGACACGGACGACCTGTGAGCACGCCATCGTCCCACGCCGGCATCCTTCCCTCTCAGGACATCAAGCGGCTGATCGCCGGCCGGTCCGTCGGCGCGTCTCCGCCGATTGAGGACCGCCAAATTCAGCCGGCCAGCCTCGACCTCCGGCTGGGACGGAAAGCCTACCGGCTGATCAGCAGTTTCTTGCCCGAACTATCGGCCATCTCGTCCCGCCTCAATGTACTCGACTTTTACCAGTCCGACCTCGTGATGTACGAGATGGATTTGACCGACGGCGCCATTCTGGAAAAAGGCCACGTCTACCTGGTGCCGCTGCTGGAACACTTGAAATTGCCGAAGACAGTCCGCGCTCGGGCCAACCCCAAGAGCACGACCGGCCGGCTGGACGTCTTCACCCGAGTCGTCACGGATCTCACAGCCGGTTTCGATGAAATCCGCGCCGGTTATGAAGGGCCGCTTTTTTTGGAAGTCGTACCGCGCTCGTTCGCGATCAAAGTCTGCACAGGCCAATCGCTCAACCAAATCCGATTCATCCGCGGCAACGCCGCCGTCACCGACCATGCACTGCTCGCGCTGCATCGGCAGACGCCGCTCCTCCACTACAATGATCGATCCCGATCGGCCGTGGACGCCCGCAATTTTCGAGCCGACCACGGCCTTTTCCTCCGCATCGATCTCAAAGGGGAAGACCGCGTCGACTCACGTATCATGGGCTACCGCGCGAAGAAAAATAGCCACGTGATTGACCTCAGCAAGATCGGCCATTACGCTGCGGCGGATTTTTGGGAGCCGCTCTACCGCCACCGGCACGACAGCTTGCTCTTGGAACCAGAAGAGTTTTATATCCTTGCATCGAAGGAACGCATCCGCGTGCCGGCCGGCTATGCGGCGGAAATGGTCGCCTATGAAGCGGCCTGCGGAGAGTTGCGCACCCACTATGCGGGATTCTTCGATCCGGGATTCGGCTATGGATCGAAGGGGGAAATCAAAGGGACGCAGGCGGTGCTGGAGGTCCGGCCCCACGACGTCCCCTTCCTGATTCATGACGGACAGACGTTTTTCAAGGTTGTGTACGACAGAATGATGGAGAAGCCGGACCGTCTCTACGGCGTCGGCCTCGGTTCGTCCTATCAGGAACAAGCGCTGACATTGAGCAAACACTTCAAGGCATAAGCGATGACTCCTACCGATCTACCGCCCTCGCAAGAAGAACCGCAGCAACCGACTAACCAGCCCACCCCATCGGAGCGGGAGGACGGCGGCGACCATCACATGAGAGTCCTGGGGAAGATGGTCGGTACGGCCTTCATGTTCCTGGGATTCCTGCAAGTGTTTCTCTCGATCAGCGGAGGATTCGAGCTGAGCGGTGTCGTGGCCATGCTCTTGTACTTCGGTGGGTTGGCCATTTGGGCCAATGCCGTCATCGAGCAGCCCATGATCCGATGGGGAGTCATGGTCGGAGCGATCGCGGTCGCGCTTGGGTTTATACAATTCGGTGAAATCCTCTTCTGGCACAAGCAGGTGGTCTTTTGGGGCACCGTCCTCATCGTCATGTACTTTATGTTCTCCGAGCCAAAAAGCCCTGCGACGTGACGTTCCGATGACGATTTCCGTCATCATCCCAACCTTGAACGAACAGACGGTCCTTGTGCAGACACTGCAGCACACAGCGACGCTGGGATTCAGCGAAGTCATCGTCGTGGATGGGGGCAGCACGGACGGAACCCTCCAGTCTGCCGAAACGTATTGCGCTGGCACGGCCGACGTCCGCGTCATTACAGCTACGCGAGGACGTGCGCGCCAAATGAATGCAGGAGCGCGCGCCGGCCAGGGCGAGACCCTTCTCTTCCTGCATGCCGATACCAGGCTGCCGACCGACGCCGAACAATTCATCGGATCAGCCCTGTCCGACCCAGGCGTGGTTGGAGGACGCTTCGACGTCCGATTCGACAGCCCCTCCCTGTGGGGTCGACTCATCAGTTCCTTGATGAACGTCCGATCGCGCCTGACAGGCATTTCCACCGGGGACCAAGCCATGTTCGTCCGTCGCCGAGTCTTTGAGCAGCTCGGCGGCTTCTCCGATATCCCATTGATGGAAGACATTGAATTCAGCATGCGCTTGAAGCGAGCGGGCCGAATCGCGGCCCTGAACGCAGCCGTCACGACGTCTTTCCGACGGTGGGAAATCCAGGGCCCGCTCAGGACCATTCTCCTAATGTGGACCCTGCGTTTCCTATATTGGATAGGCGTCAGCCCACACCGGCTCCAACACTTCTATCGTGCGGTGAGGTAGAGAATGTCCACCCCCAAACTCAGCACTCAACACTCAGCACTTGTCATATTTGCCAAGGCGCCGATCCCCGGCCAGGTCAAAACGCGCCTCTGTCCTCCGCTCACCCCGGACGAAGCAGCGACCCTCCACGGGAGCTTCGTTCTAGACACACTGGAACGAACGAAGGCCGCGGTCGCCCGGTTCAAATTGCAGCTCGATCGCCACCTTGCATGCGCACCGTCCTCCACCCACGTCTTTTTCAAGATCATGCAAGAACGGCAAGGCGTACAGCTGATCAATCAAGTTGGCGAAGATGTCGGGGCGCGCATGAATCAGGCCTTCGAGACGCTGTTTGCCCGAGGCTACCGACATGTGGTGCTTGTCGGAACAGACGTCCCGTCGCTGCCGCTTGAACAATACAAGCAGGCATTTGCATTATTGGAGTCGAACGACCTCGTGCTCGGTCCCGCTCTTGACGGCGGCTACTATCTGATCGGCCTCAACCGATCAATTCCTGATCTCTTCACCGACATCCCATGGTCCACCAAACAGGTGCTGGCACGCACGCAAGAAAAGGCGCGGGCATTGGGACTCAGGAGCGCATTGACCGACCTGTGGCGCGATGTCGATACTATCGAAGACCTCCTGGCATTAATCGACGCCAACGCTCTTGATGCCAAGAAACCGAAGCACGAACAAGTGTTTTCAGGCCGCACTACCGGCGCGTTACAACTGATCGCCAAACGGCTGCGCTCCAGAGCATAATAGCGGTATACCTGCAACCAGAGGACCCATCATGGACGACCGAGTCGCACTTATCACCGGCGGAGCCAAAGGCATCGGACGAGGTATCGCCCTCGACCTTGCCGCTCGGCACTGGAAGATCGCCTTCTGTTACAGAACCAGCGAGGTCGAGGCGAAGGCCACCGCGCTGGCGATTACGGAACGAGGTGGACAGGCATTCCCGATCCGATGCGATGTGTCGGACCCCGACGCGGCGAAGGAGTTCGCGGCGCGAGTTGAGAAAGAATGGGGCCGGATCGACGTCCTGATCAACGGCGCCGGACCTTACCACCGGATCAATCTGTTCGAAGAAACCGTCGAGGGCTGGACCGAAATGTTCGACGGCAATCTGCATCCCATCTTTTATCTGGCCCAAGCGGTGGCGCCGGGCATGAAAGCCCGTAAGACCGGGCGCATCATCAATTTCAGCATGGCCAACGCAGACCAGATGATCTCGCAGCCGGACGTGACCGCGCACTACATCGCAAAAGCAGGCGTCCTCATCTTGACGCGTACGTTGGCTAAACTGCTGGCGCCTCACGGCATCACGGTCAACGCCGTCTCGCCAGGTTTCATCGACTCCGGGAGCGCGCCGCCGGCAGAACTTGGCGCCATGACCAAGCGCATCCCTGCCGGATACATCGGCACAGTCGATGATACGGTCGCCGCCGTCCGCTATCTCCTAAGCGACGAAGCCCGATACGTGAACGGGGCGAACATTCAGATTTCTGGAGGATGGGGGATATAGGGGAAGTGAGAGGATTGGGGTGGTTTCACTGCTCGCTGCCCGCGCGCCAAGATCTTGGTCTATTTCAAAATTAGAGGCGGCGCTCGGTCAATGCGCGCAGTATGAAACCAATCCACTCCTCTCAATGGGGAGGGGAAAAGCAGGGGAAGAACAAGAAGGGAGGGTCGCCGATGAAAAACGAACAGGAACGTGAAGCTCATCGCCGTTTCGTTCAGGCGCTCCAGCACGAACATCTGACCTGCACCAAGCCAGGCTGCGGAGGGCCGATGGACGTGGTCGATCATACCTCGCACAGTGCCCGCGTCAAAACCTATCAAGCTACGTGCGAACGTTGTCACGCCGTGGACACGATCACCGGGAAAGAAGAACACCCTCCCACCTGGGATGTCGCCTCGATTACCATGATGGCGGAGGCCCATCTGCTCCACGACCAACCGACCTGCCCGTTCGACGACACCCCCATCACCTTCATCTCCATGCCGAACCCACGGCGGAAAGCCCGCTATCGCCTCCAGTGCTACTACTGCGGCCGGCACACCGAAATGAACTGGCCCCCGCCGGAAGCCAAACGCTAACCGGCACATCATTTTGCGCCCTGGATCCGGCCTGATAGCTAGGGAGAGAAGGCTTGTATGGACTTGAATCGCATGACGGTGAAGCTCCAGGAAGCATTACAGGCTGCATCAGCCCACGCGATGCGACGAAGCCACCAGGGTCTTGACGTCGAACACCTGCTCCTGGCGCTGATGGAACAAGAAACCGGTCTCGCCGGCCCGTTGTTTGAACAAGCCGGTGTCTCCCCGGCCGCTGTCCGGAAGGCTGCCGAGGCAGCTTTAGAAAAGCTTCCACAGGTGCAGGGGCCTGGAGCGGCGCCTGGGCAGATCCATCTGACTCAGCGCCTGGCACACGTGCTCACCCAGGCCGAGCAGGAAATGCGAGGATTGCATGACGACTATGTGAGCGTTGAACACGTCCTGCTCTCGATGGTGTCAGAGGGGGGAATTTTTAGACAGCTCGGGGTCACTCGTGATCGGCTGTTGTCTGCGCTCCAACAGGTGCGGGGGAGCCAACGGGTGACCAGTCAAGATCCCGAAAGCACCTATCAAGCGCTCGAGAAGTACGGGCGGGACCTCACCAGACTGGCCGGACAGGGCAAGCTGGACCCTGTCGTGGGACGGGATGAAGAAATCCGGCGCGTGATTCAGATTCTGTCACGCCGCACCAAGAACAATCCGGTGCTGATCGGCGAGCCGGGGGTCGGGAAGACGGCCATCGCGGAAGGCTTAGCCCAACGGATCGTGAAAGGCGATGTGCCCGAAGGGTTGAAACACAAACGCGTGGTCGGATTGGACATGGGCGCGTTGATCGCCGGAGCCAAATATCGCGGTGAATTCGAAGAGCGCCTCAAGGCCGTCCTCAAAGAAGTCCAGGCGAGGCACGGACAGATTCTGCTGTTCATTGACGAACTGCACACGGTCGTTGGGGCGGGCGCGGCTGAAGGTGCGATGGATGCGGCCAACATTCTCAAACCCATGCTGGCCCGTGGCGAACTGCACTTGATCGGGGCGACCACGCTCGATGAGTACCGCAAGCATGTGGAAAAGGACGCGGCACTTGAACGTCGGTTTCAACCGGTTCTCGTCGGGGAACCGACAGTCGAGGATACCATCTCGATTCTGCGCGGGCTCAAAGAACGATACGAAATCCATCATGGCGTGCGCATCAAAGACGCCGCGCTCATCAGCGCCGCTAGGCTGTCGCATCGATACATCGCCGACCGCTTTCTCCCCGACAAGGCTATCGATCTGATGGATGAGGCGGCGGCTCGGCTCAGGACGGAAATCGACAGCATGCCGGCCGAGCTCGATGAAATCTCGCGAAAGGTATTGCAGTTGGAGATCGAGCGGGAAGCCCTCCGGAAAGAAACCGATCCCGGCAGCCGCGCAAGATTGGATGTGCTTGCACAGGAGTTGGCAGGGAAGGCGCGCGAACGCGATGCGCTGAAGACCCGGTGGGAAACTGAGAAAGTGTCCGTCGCCCGCCTACACACGCTTCGCCAACAGATCGAAGCCACGAAACAGGAGATGGAGCGTGCCGAGCGGGCATACGACNNTGAATCGGGTCGCGGAGTTGCGATACGGCGAACTGCCCAGGTTGGAGCAGGAACTCGCCGAAGAAGAGCAACACTTGACGACGAAGCAGGATGGACACCGCTTGCTCAAAGAGGAAGTGGATGAAGACGACATCGCGGAGGTCGTCAGCCGTTGGACAGGCATACCCGTCGCCCGGCTGGTCCAAGGAGAGATGGAGAAGCTGCTGCATCTTCGAGAACTCCTGCACAAGCGGGTGGTCGGCCAGGAAGAGGCGGTCCAAGCCGTGGCCAATGCGGTGGTGCGCGCC
>DKBD01000048.1 GCA_002451055.1 Nitrospira sp. UBA6909
GCTGGAGAGGTCCCGCAGGGTGAATCCTTCGTCCAGATCCACCGCCTCGACTTCGTAGAGACCTTGGTAGGTGGCGCAGGCTTGATTGCAGAAGGCTCGTTCTCCCGTTGTGAGCCTCTCCCCCTCCGCTGCTAGGAACCGATCGGCGACCGTGCGCTTGTCCGGTAATTCGGCATCGAACCAGAGCCAAGCCGTGCGCATAACCTCGGCTTGCGGCAGCTCGAGGACCCGACGCTGTTCATCCTCCTCTCGTTCGTAGAGGCGGTCCCCCCAATAGTCGAGCGAGGCTTCGGCAAGGTCCTCCACCTGTTCAGGCCGGTCGGCAAATGTGCGCAGCTTGCCCAGGGCGGAAGCCCGGTCGGCCTCTGAAAAGAGCGTCGGTGTGGAGGGAATCGGCTTTGCCGTTTTGTTCAGGCAGCACTTCTTATATTTGTTCCCGCTGCCGCAAGGACAGGGATCGTTTCGTCCGATCTTTGGTTCGCTACGTATCACCGGAACTTGCGGAATGATGTCGGCGAGGTCGTCGTCGAGGAGGTCTTCCACCATCAATTCGTCCTGCCCACGGGCGAGTTCCTCCTCCGCCCATCGCGCCTGGCGTTGGGCTATGGCAGAGGGGCTGTAGAAGGCCAGCCAGTCTCTGGTGTATTGCCGAAGGGACGGCGTGGTTTTGGCAAAGGCTTCGACGACATCTGTTTCGGAAAATCCCAGAGGTGATAATGATGGAGTGCGGCGGTGTGTGCTCTCTTGTTCGCGGGCGAAGGCCAGCAGGATGTCCTTGTACTCCGATCGATGAAAATCAAGAAGAATGATCCCGGCAAGGTCACGCAAGTCCTCGTCTTCGGTGGGGTCAGCGAGACGGGCACCGATGAGGCCGAAGATTGCCTCCGAGTCCGAGGTTTCTGAGAGGGTCGTGGCAGCCAGCGCCTCAGCGGCGGCCGACCGGAGATACGGGGAACGAGATCGGTCATTCAGGATCACGGTGAGCGGCGAGCGCGCCGCCGCCCCGAGCCGGCCCATGATCGAAGGGATTTCNNCGCGGGGACGATGCCTGCACCTCCGATCGCGCCGAGGATGTACGTGGCATGAATCGGGGCCCAAAATGCGGGCAACTCGGCTTGCCACGCTTCGGAATCTGTTGTCAGGTCGGCCAGCCGCTCGACCATTCGCGTGCCACGAGCCACGAATTCATTCACCGCGTCCCGCGGCAGGCGGTCCTCCTCCGTAAACAACAGATCAAAAAGGGCTTCGTCCGTGAGCTGGTCGTAGCCGAGCACATCCGTCATGGTTATGACACCCAAGTCGTTTCGAATGAAGGAGGGGGCCAGGGGAATTCAAGAAGTGGTGCCGAGGGACAGAATCGAACTGTCGACACCAGCCTTTTCAGGGCTGTGCTCTACCAACTGAGCTACCTCGGCACGTGTATGTAGATCGGCAGGGTCTAGGCGGAGAGGAAGTCTGTTCCGAACGTTCCCACCACTGATCTCCAACCGGCGGCGTATTTTACCAAGATGAGTCCACGGAGTTCCACTTCTTTTATTATGGGAGTGAGAGGAGGAGGAACTGGTGGGCGAACACAAAATCCTATCCAGGTTCTCTGGCCTCAGGTATGATTTGTGTTGTGTTGCATGACTCGATTTCTTGGGAAGAAAGATAAAGAAGGTTGAGGAATTCGGACATGCCATCGGTTCGTCTTGTCACGGATTCTGATAAAGAAACATCCTCTGCCATTGCTACTCGCTCACTGTTCTGTTGTCCGGTCTTGGATGACATGCTGGCTGAGGCGTCGTTTCCGGCGGGTATCGGAAGCTGATCCATATGGTTCTCAACGTTGGTTCAGCGCACGTTCCCAGAAGAGGAGATTCGATGGTTTGCCACCGTGTTATGCCAGAGACGGCTGTTCAGTGCATGGACATTGATACGGTCACCATCCAACGGAGCGGAGTGAACAGGTGAAGAGGACGCTTACGTGGCTATGGAGTGCAATGTCGGTGGTGATATTGGCAGTCGGGGTGACGGCATTTTCGTCCCAGGCTGCCGCTGAAGAACCAGTCCCTGCCAAGCGAGTGCACGTCGAGCTTGGTGTCGGAACCTGGATCAGTGTCGGGAACAGCCGTTGGAGCCATAATGCCTCTATGGCATCACCATTTGGAAATCCGACCTCTCGCCTGACGTACGACGATCATTCAACCAATATCGTGGAGTTGACCGCCAAAGTTTCCGTGGGGCCTCGATGGTTTGGGCGCGTGAACATCGGCGGGGCGAGTATCGGAGGGGGCCGTCTGACGGACGACGATTTTCTGACGCCGGACGGAGGAAATCCTTCCCTGCGTACCCATAGTGATATCGACGGGTCTGGGGTCTGGTATTTGAATGCGGATGTCGGCGCGAGGATCGCCGATTTTCCAAACGGGCGGGGCAAGCTCGACGGTTCCGTAGGGTTCCAGTATTGGCGGCAGAAACATGAAGCCTATGGTGTTCGCCAACAGTCCTGTTCGGCGGCCGGAGCCACGACCGATGTCGATTCGACGGATCCCGCCTTTAATCCGCTGTGTATACCCGGCAGGGCTCCGATCAGCAATGACGTGCTCGCCATTTCGAACACCATGACCTGGTATTCCCTTCGGACCGGGCTTCACACGGAATACCACGTGGCAACATGGTTGAGTGTACTGGGTTCCGTCGTTCTCAAACCGGTCAACATTTTTACGAACGAAGACACGCATCATCTGCGTATAGGGAGTGAATTCCAGGATCCAAGCATGACGATGCTGGGAATCGGCTTTGGGGCGGACGCCGACATCGGGGCGCGAGTTTATGTCACAAAATCGCTGTCAGCGCAGGTGGGGTATCGTGTGTGGTGGAACCGCATGATCGATGGAACCTGGACGAGCCATTTGGCGGATGGGCGATCGTCTTCCTTTCCCCTGACAGAAATGGAATCGCTCCGCCACGGGCTTACCGCCGGAATCAACTACAGCTTCTAGCAGGATGCTGAAAAAGTCCACCAGCTTCGTTCTCGCGTCGCTCAGAGGCTCAACGTACAGAACAGAGTACGCCTTCGCCCCTTCACTCGCTGCGGCCTTGCTGGACGGCCTTTTTGACCATCCTGCGGGTGTTCCTGCGTTAGACCGAGACTCTCCTTAGTCGCGAATTTCTACCTGGTAAATATAGTTTTTCCGCAGCCTGCTAGCGTTACCGCCTCGGACGTCCCGACGGGAGCGTCTCTTCTTCATATTCGATGAAGAGCCTCTTGGCTTCCGGATGCAGGTGAGTTGGATGGCCATGGGGGATCGCCGCTGTCTTGAACAGCGGAACGAGCTTGCCGTTGGGATGGAGATAGCCGGCCCGGAGCGGCACGGTGCGTTTGCTGTGACGGACCAATCGGCAGGGAGTCGTGCGAATGGACGACAGCCAATCGGCGATGTCCTGTGGGTTCCCGATTGATGCCGACAGCAGCAACAATCTGGCTTGCGACGGGCAAAAGATAATGGTTTCTTCCCAGACGACTCCGCGTTCCGGATCCGCGAGATATTGCGATTCGTCCAAAATCACGAGCCCCAGCGTGTCCAACCGTACGTCGATTTCGCCGCTTGCCGCATCGTAGAGCAAGTTCCGTAAAATCTCCGTCGTCATGATCAGCAGGGGAGCCTGACCGTTTTCCTGGCGGTCTCCGGTGAGAATGCCCACCTTGTCGGAGCCGAAGATCCGAGAGAATTCGGTGAATTTAGTATTGGACAAGGCTTTCAACGGCGACGTGTAGATAACCGTGCGGTTGTCTTCCATCGCCCGACGGGCCGCCTCGACCGCCACGTAGGTTTTGCCGCTCCCTGTCGGGACACTGACAACCACATCGGAATCGTCCAACGCCCTCAAGGCTTCGTTCTGCCACGGGTCCGGCACAAACGGCTGTGGTGCCGGCACTCCGAGACCTTCCAGCCAGGCTGCCAGGGACACGGCTGGTTCGCCGATCCCCGGCTCTCCTCCGCCGGGAAGCGGTTGTTTCGAGGGAGGAGCCGGCGCGCGTCCTGCCGCTCGACCTGGAGACCGGGCCGGTTGCGCAGGAGGCTGCCGCTCCGCGATGAGTGTCTGCAAATCGGATTCGAGGCCTGCCAGATTTTGGCTTGAATGTTGGAGGAGTAGTTCGATCAGGCGCCGTTTTCCCGCCCGGAAGTGTCTGTGCACACGGCCTCGAGCCAAGCGATGCAGCACCGCCACCGGTTGCTGGGCAAGGAGTTGTTCCAGTTCGTCGGTGGTCATGATGTGAAGTGCTGAGGACTGAGTGCTGAGGACTGGGTTTCAGCCCAACTCGGTCCTGAGTCCTTAGTGCTCAGTCCTATAATATTCATGGTAATTCCTCCAGCACGCCACGGCGGATCAAGGCGATTGCCTTCGAGGCGCTGTCGGCGAGTCCTGGATGGGTGGCACGCAGGGTATGGATTTGCGACAAGAATTCCAAGGTCCTCGCAAGCAGCCGGTAGATGTCTCCTTCCGCCATCGTGGTCAGACGGCACAGTCCGATCCATGTGAGATTCGGGTCGGCGATCCAGCGTTCGGCCAAAGCCGCGACGTCCGCTCTGAGGAGCGGAGGATCTTCGTAGGGGGACAGACTCTCCGCCAGTTTCCGCACCTGGCCCAAGAGGGAGCTTAATCCGGTGCTGATGCGGGGGAATGCGCCGGGACGATCGTCGTCATGCGCAATGCTGGCCATGATGCCGGTCAGGAGAGCGGGATCCGCGCCGGTAAAGGCTTCTGCCCTGATCAATTCGGTAATCAGCAGCGAATGGTCGATGCGAATCAGTCTTGCCCATTCCCCATCTTCCGTCAGTTGTGAGGACGGCGACAGATACCCGAATTTCTGTAACACCTCGACGCGTTCCTGGAATCGGTGCCACAGGCTGGCCCGCAGCGCCTGGATGGATTTGATGTGACGGTGTTGCTCCTGGCGGAGGCGGTGCGCGATCGTAAAGTCCTTCTGGCAGGCCGGGCGAGAGGGGCAGGTCGGGCAAGGAAAATCCCCCATGGATTGGACGATCGCATCCGAAAGCGGTTCCGAGTCTTTGGGCACCAAGATGGGAAGGATCGGCAGCCGGGTCGGGAGTTCCGTCAACTGATAGCAGAGTTCGTCGAACGCCGCCGCCGAGCACCAGGGAAAGGCGGACGTTTCTTCGCAGTCGAACACCCGGTCGAAGATGTCGGCGACGGTGGTCGCAGGGCATTCCGTCACGGCACCGTCCGGCCGCAGGACGGAGATCATCGGATTCTTTTGGCCCTTGCTGCGGTACTGGCGGAGCACGATCCCACGCCCTCGGGTGAGCCCGACGACACGGCCAGGCGTCATGAAATGGAAGCGTGCGGACAGCTCCGGTGATTCTTGGCGGTGGACTTGGTGGCGCTGCGGCCGTTGACGACGGACTTGGTCGAATGTCTGCCATTGGGTGATCCAATCGGTGCAGACACGGGGACCGAATGGTTCCATTTGAACATGCAGCGTATCCAGTTTTCGTTCCAATGACTCCGCCCGCCGGTTGAGTTGGAATTGCGCGAAGCTCTTGGCCAGGATCCCCTGGATCTGCTCGTGAGGGTGGGCTTTCAACAGGTTGAGCACCATGGCGTAGCTGATGGCGAATTGGCTGTCGATGGATTCCGGGTGGCCCGTGAGGCCTTTCGTCAGGACGCCGAGGTCGATATATGGCGAGGGCGTCACGACGGCAAACCCCACCTGATCTTTGCCGCGGCGGCCGGCGCGTCCTGCGATCTGCTGCACTTCGCCGACGGTGAGATCGGTGAAGTCCCGGGCTTTGCGGATACTGGACTGGGTGATGACCACCGTGCGGGCCGGAAAGTCCACGCCGGCGGCCAGTGTCGTGGTGGCGAATACGGCGTCGAGACAGCCCTGCCGCATGAGTTCTTCGATGGCGATTTTCCAAGAGGGCAGGTGACCGGCATGGTGGGCGGCCACCCCAATCCGCTGCACCGTGGGAATGAGCGGATGTTCCGCGACACTGGGGTATTGCGCGATCACCCGTTCAAGCGCCGCCGCGATTGCGTCTTGACGCGCGGGGGGGAGCACAATATCGGCATGGTCGAAAGACTCCATGGCTTCGTCGCAGGCACGGCGCGACGTAAGAAACACGATGGCAGGCGTCAGATGCTTCTGGCGGAGGGAGGCGATGAGGTCAACCGGATGAATCGACGGCGGCATGCAGTTTCATTCCCTTTGAGATCACGACCAGGCCCGATTCCGTGACGGTAAATCGCTGGGCATCGGCGTCACGGTTGTAGCCGATTTCGGAGTAGGGGGGGATCGTCACATCCTTGTCGATGATGGCGCGACGGACACGGCTATGTTCGCCGATGACGACGTTCCCCATGAGGATCGATTCGCGGACGTCGGCGTGATCCTGAACCCGCACGTTGGGCGACAGCACGCAGTTGTGTACGCGCGCGCCGGAAATAATACATCCCCCGCACACGATCGAATCGAGCGCGACGCCCATGCGCCCGCCCTGATAGTCTTGAGCAAAGACGAACTTGGCCGGCGGGAATTGGCCTTGGTACGTGCGAATCGGCCAGTTGGGATCATAGAGGTTGAAGAGGGGATCGACGGCGACCAAATCCATATTGGCTTCCCAGTAGGCGTCGAGGGTTCCGATGTCGCGCCAGTACTGAACGGCTTTCTTGTTCTCATCGTGAAACTTATAGGCATAGACGCGGCGTTGCTCGATCATCCGCGGGATGATGTTTTTCCCGAAGTCATGAGCGCCGCTTTCCTGGGCGTCGGCCATCAGGTGTTCGCGAATGGCTTTCGTGCGGAAGAGGTAGATGCCCAT
>DKBD01000121.1 GCA_002451055.1 Nitrospira sp. UBA6909
TCCCGATCTGTGACCGGGAGGTCGACTCTCTCATCAGGGTGACGGACTGCAGTTCTCACGATCAGTCTATGAGGGCACCCTCATCAGACCATCGGACTTCTTTGGGAATCCGGCGTTGAAGCGGCCGAGACTGAGGGATCGATCGCGCCGGGAAGGACGCGGGAAGCGCAAAGGATGGGACAGTCAGCGAAACTGGAACGTCAGAGTTTGAGCCAACACGCCAACGTTATGCTCCTAACTTTCATGGCACCCAAGAATCAACGAACACTTTCCTTGGAGAATCACTCCTCCCAAAATGCACTCTACACATGTTTACCGCTAATAGTCAAACCATATCATTAATAATCTACCATTATTTTCGTGAATTAACCGTTCTTGGTTAATCTCACCGACCATGCATCACTTTTACCCGCTCACAACCAGCGAAACCGGGAGTTCCAACTCCTAGGAGTTCATCAAGAATCCCCCGCCGTCCGTCACAGCAACGGTTCGGCACGAGGGAAACAGAAGTTAGGCCAATCACCCCTGCAACATGTTCCCCATCGCAGCAAGGCCGCCGAGCACGCCAGCGTCGCCCACGCAGTGCATGTCGCTACGGTAGCAAGCAGGGATGCGACCATCATTCTGCAGCTGGACATCCTTGGTCACTCATACCGTTTCGGCACCATACAGCGACGCATTCCCCCGCGATGTCGAAGACTCACTCCTCCACGATCGGTTGAAAGTGTACATTTGGCGTATGGCTTGCACCGATCATCCTACTTCCCCTACCAGAGTGCGGAGGAGGACCTTCCAGAGGCAACGTGATATGGAACACCGTACCCTTACCTGGCTCGCTTTGAACAGTAATGGTACCCCCATGGGCACTGACCACGTCTTTGACGATCTTCGTCCCCAGCCCTGTGCCGCCGACTTTTCGGCTGATCGCACGGTAGGTAAACAAGCTCGCTCGGACTTCTGGAAGCATCCCTTTACCTGTATCGATCACGGACAGATATACGCTCGTTCCTGCTGGATCGATGCTGCCGCGCACATTGATAGACCCGCCAGGGGGGACTTCTGCAATCGCGTTGTTGACCAGATTATAAATCGCGTTGAATAGGCGGCTTTCATCAGCTCGAATCAGCGGCAGGGTATCAAGGCCATCAACCTGCAGCGCAATCTTGCGTTCATGGGCAAGGATACGGAGAGACGCGTATACAGTCGACACAACGTCTGAAATTCTGCAGGGAGCAAATTCAGGAGGCCGGGTGATGCCCTTGACCGATTCCGCCATCTCTCTGACCCGGTCCTCGATACGCCGGGAACCACGCTGGATCATGGCAGTAAGCTCTTTTGTCAGATCCCGACTGGCCTTGAGATTGCCGGTCACAGTCTCCGGTAGACGGCCATAGCACTCATCGAGTTCTTCTTCGAGGAGTCTAGCTCCGCTCACAATCGGCATCAGCATATTCTTGATATCGTGACCAATGTCTCCGAGCAGTCTCGCCACTTCAGCCAGGGCCTCGGCTTGGCGCAACGCTTCTGCTGTCTGCTCACGGTCTACAAATTGACCGACTTTGATCCCGATGTCGGCCACCATATCCAGGACATCCTGATCCGGCTCACGAATCTCGCGGCTGAAAAATTCAATGACTCCATAGATGCGTAATCCCTTACGGACCGGGAATGCACAGGCGCCATGCAGTCCAACTCTTGCCGCCATCGGGGCGCGGCGGAAATCGCGGTCTGTAACTACGTCAGGCATCCAGATGGGGATGCCACTTGCCCAAACGTGGCCGATAAGCCCGACACCTCGTTGAAAAATCCGTCCCCGGCTATCCTCGCAGAACGCGGAAGCTTCAACACATGGCGTATGCCAGAGGTCCACAAAACGAAGCACATCAGCCTGCTCATCTACGTTCCAGAACATGCCCAATTCCCAATTGAGACTCTCGCCGATGGCTCGGAGGATTTCATGCGCTGCGTCCATCAGGGTCGCAGATTCAGCCAACACCTTGGTCACAGCGTATTGGGCCACAAGGCGGCGTTCGGCACGTGTCTTTTGAGCCCGAGCTCTCGCGAGTTCAACAGTCTCTTCCATNNAATTGTGCACGGTCGGTCGATGGCAAGCTGGTCAAAAGAGCTCAGTTCCGACGATTTACAGGTAGCCGGTGTCCGCCACGAGCATCAACCCAGGACGATGCGAACGTGGTGCTCGCCGTCGACGACGAGCGGGATATTCGTATTGCCTGTCGTCGCCTTGCCATCCAGTTCGATCAGCGTCACACCGCGGCTCACATGGCGCGGATTTTCCACCGCGATGTCATAGACCGCCGAATGATACCGGAAACGAATGGAGTATCCCGGCCAGTGACGCGGAACACAAGGGTCGATGGAGAGCGTTTCACCTCGCAAGCGGAAACCGAGCATCCATTCCATACCAGCCCGGTAGAGCCAACCCGCCGCACCGCTGTACCAGGTCCATCCTCCGCGGCCGACATGCGGCGGCTCAGCGTACACGTCACCGGCTATGACGTAAGGCTCGACTTTGTAGCGCTGGACGTTCGTTCGCGAGGAGACCCGATGAACAGGATTCAATATCCGGAACAACTCACCGGCCTTATCTCCATCACCCAACGCCGCGAAGGCCAGGACGGTCCAGACCGCCGCGTGAGTGTATTGACCACCGTTTTCTCGAACGCCAGGGACATAGCCTTTGATATAACCTGGATCCCTCGGCAACTGATCAAAGGGTGGTGCCAACAGACGGATCAGCCTGTCCCGCCGATTCACAAGATGATGTTCCACCGCGCCCATGGCGCGTGCGCCGCGGTCCGGATCTGCCGCGCCGCTGATCACTCCCCAGGACTGAGCAATGGAATCAATGCGGCACTCCGGGTCTGCAGCGGAACCGAGTGGCGTCCCATCATCGAAGTACGCGCGGCGGTACCATTCTCCGTCCCACCCGTCCCGCTCAATCGCAGCCTTCAACGCACTCACATGAAGCCGCCACGTTTGGGCACGAACACGCTCACCGCGCTGATTCGCCACCTTAGCGAACTCCCAGAGCACCGTATGTAAAAACCATCCGAGCCAGACACTTTCCCCCCTACCCCGCTGGCCGACACGGTTCATCCCGTCATTCCAGTCTCCGGTACCCATGAGGGGAAGGCCATGACTGCCGACAACAAGGCTGCGGTCCAACGCACGAGCACAATGTTCAAAGAGGGTGGCTCGCGTCTGTGATACACGTGGCTCAAAATAGGATTCGTGTTGTCCCTCAGCCAACACCGGGCCTTCCAGAAAGGGCACCATTTCGTCCAGCACGGTCATGTCGCCCGTCACTTCAAGAAACTGGATCACCGCGTAGGGCAACCAGAGCAGATCGTCGGAAATGCGGGTCCGCACACCGCGTCCGGACGGAGGATGCCACCAATGCTGNNAGCGTCTGATAGAGCACCCAACGATTCAACAAAATATCCATAGTGCGCTCCGGCGTATGGACCTGGACGACACCCAACACGTCGTCCCATCGGCGGGTAACCTCACGCAAGAGCACGTCCACGTCCACCCCACGATAGCGCTCAAGCAACAGACGAGCCTGTTCTCTCCCCGCCGTCTGGCCGATGAACCAGACGATCTCCGCGCGTTCGCCTGCTTCCAAGCCAATCGAGAGTTGAAGCGCCGCGCAGGGATCGAGGCCGGCACCCACTCTACCGGATAACGGCCCGCCCAGTTCAAGTGCCAGTGGATCCTCAAGAGTCCTATTGCGACCCAGAAATTCCGCGCGATCACCGGTCCACGATGTATGCTTCCCGGCAAGATCGGCAAACGCGATGCGCCCCCCGAACTCGCCGCCCCACGCATTCCTGGCAAACAGCGCACCGGTCCCGGGGTCGATCTCCGTGACGATGTACGGATGGGAGTCACTCCGGGAACTCCCCAGCACCCACTCGGCATAAGCCGTGATGGAAAGGCGCCGCGAGCGACCGGACGCGTTCTGCAGAGTGAGTCGCGAGATCTTGATCGAGTCTTCAGACGGGACGAACTGCAGCAATTCTGACAGGATACCGTGCGAGCCATGGTGGAAGCGGCTATAGCCTTGTCCGTGACAGGCCACATAGGGCGCCGGATCATCGCGAATCGGCAGCGCCGTCGGACTCCAGACCTCCCCGGAATCGTCATCGCGAATATAGAGCACCTCTCCCGACGGATCAGACACCGGATCGTTCGACCAAGGCGTCAGCTGATTCTCGTGGCTGTTCAGCGACCAGGTAAACCCGGAGCCGGACTCAGACACGAGAAACCCGAACGAGGGATTCGCAATCACGTTGATCCAGGGTCGCGGTGTGCGCAGACCTTCACCGAGAATCGTGACATATTCGCGTCCATCGCCCGCGAAACCACCCAGGCCGTTAAACAATTCGAGCTCCCGCTCCGGCAACGGCACATCCAGGCGTTTGCGGGCACGCCGTATGGGCCGGGCCAGCGGGGGAGGACTGTGTCGGCGCTGTAGTCGAGTCACCTGCTCCGCCAACGTGCCACGCCGGCTCAGCAGAACGACCCGGGCAACTTGCTGCATCAGTTTCTGATCTTGTGCCGAAAGCAGGTCGGTCCGCAGAAGGTAGATATTGCCTCGTACCCCGCGGGCGTCCGGACAGAGGCGCAACTGACTGCCTCGCACGAGTGACTCCAGCGAGCCTTGCAAATCCTGCTCGTAGGACGGCGGCTTCTCGTTCAGAATGATCACATCGGCCGATACTTGCCGCATCCGCCAGTATTCATGTGCCCGCAGCAATTGCCGGACGAGATCGACGTCCTCCGCTCGATCGATACATGCCAGCACAATGGGCAGATCACCCGAGATGCCCTGGGCCCACAGAGCCGCACGGTCCAGCGTGCTCTGGCTCAGTGTCTCGGAAGACGGCCGCAGTGAGGCATCAACATATAACACCGCATTCGCGAGCCGCTGGAAGAGCTGGGCTTCGTCGGCCCCGATACCGAGGTGATGCAGTTGGACTTGCGATTGCGTCCAGGCCAGTGAGACGGCCCGCTCAAACACTCTCGGGTCGCTGTACTTGTCGGCCAACTCCAACACGTGATCGCGGGCTGGGCCGACAATGGTTGAAAACACCACCCGCACCGTTCCGCCTGGAGGGACCCGCACCGTACGGCGCAAGCTCATCACCGGATCAAGCACGGATCCGACGGTATTCGAGAGGGGCCGTCCATCGATCATCGAGGCCGCGGTACGGGCATGCTGTCCGCGTCCGAGAAAACGGTCGCGATCCGTTTCATATTGCAGGGCACCCACGGTGTCTCCTTCGACCACCACCACCTGTGCCACCCACACCGTCGCTTCTTCATCCGATCGCCTGCGACGCGTGGCGAGCAGCGCACCGAACTCCGGCACGAATTCCGTTTGCACGAACAGATTGGCAAAAGCCGGATGGGCCACATCGGCGGCCTGTGGAGCCAGAGACAGCTCAGCGTAGGAGGTGACCTGCAGATCGCGTGCACTGGCCCCCAAGTTGGTGACGGACATGCGACGGACTTCAGCATCGTCTTCGGACGACACCACCACCTGGAGCGTCGTGCTCCAGTCGCCATCCCGTCGGATAATCTCAGCCCGTTCTTCGGAAAAGGACACCTCATAGTCGTCGGCCTCGACGCCACTGGGCTGATAACCGGCCGACCATACAGACCCAGTGTGGATATCGCGAAGAAAAATATAAGAACCCCAGCAGTCTCGCGTCGCATCCTCGCGCCAGCGCGTCACCGCTATATCCCCCCACCGGCTATATCCTGATCCGGCTGTGGTCAACATGACGGCATACCGCCCATTGGATAGCAGATGCGTCCGCGGGGCCTCCTCATGCGGTGTGGTAAATCGCCGCATGACGGGCGGGATGAGATCGCGGACGTGGGACGCGGCAGCGACTTCTTCCGCACGCGGGCGCGTCACCGGAACGTCGCGCGGAGTCCGTTCCTGGAGCAAGAGTTCAGTAGCCCGGACGATCGGCTCGGCATGAAAACGGTTCCTCATCACTCCATCGTTCAAGACATTCGCGATGGCGACGACCGTCATGCCCTGATGATGCGACATATAGGCTCGCACGATCGCCACGTCTTTTCCTTCGGGCACCCGTGTCCCTGTATAATCCAGCGCTTCATAGAACCCGTAGGCTCCCCTCCCTCCGGCCTCGGCGAGGCGCCCGAAACCTTGCGTGGCTTCCATGGGATTAATCATCGCCGCCAGTGCCGTGGCATAGGGCGCGACGACCACATCCTCACTAAGTCCTCGCTTGAGTCCCAGACCCGGTACACCAAAGCTGGAATACTGGTACGTCAGGTCGAGAGCGCGTGCATTATAGGCCGACTCCGAAACACCCCATGGCACCCCTCGCTCTCTACCGTATTGAATCTGCCGATGGACGATCAACTCATACGTCCGGCACAGCAAGCTGCCTGTCGGGAAACGCATCACCAACGCCGGCATGAGGTATTCAAAGATAGAGCCAGACCAGGACACGAGTGCCGATCCGTCTCCCACGGGCGTCAGGGCACGGCCCAGGTGAAACCAGTGCGATGAGGGCACGTCGCCCTTGGCGATGGCGATAAAGCTCGCCAACCTGGCCTCAGACGCCAGCAAGTCGTAGCAACTGGGGTCCAGGCTGTTCTCCGGCACGTAATAGCCGATGGACAACAGTTTGCGGGTCGGATCGAAGAGAAACGTGAAATCCATGGCGTGAACCATGTGCTCCGCGTTCTGTGCAATCGCTGTGAGACGACGAGCCAAGGCCGTGATACCTGCACCTGATTGCCGTATGGCATCAACCAGGAGGGTGATTCTTGCCAAGATGTCCCGATCCTGCGAGGGACGACCGAGCAAGTGTTTCCGTAAGCGCTCAAGCGCACGGATCGCATCCGCAAACCGCTCAGAGGCAACCGCCAGCGTAGGAATGGGATGAAAGAACGGCTCGATAACCGACCACTCCGGCGATGGTCCCGACGGATGGTCGAACATAGCCGCCCGGTCTTTTGCACTGAAGCGGACCCATGGAAGGAACAGCTCCACATCACGGAGATGACTGTCCACGCACGCCCGGACCGCATCCGCCCAGACACGCAACTCCCCATCAGGCTCATCACCGCGCTCCTGTCCCAGTGCCTGAGCCATATCGGAGACCGTATGCGACAAGGCGGTGAGCCTGCCAAACCTGGCGGTCCAGCCGGCGGCATCGACCGGTCTCGACAAGAGCGCCATGGCCAGCGCATCGACAGCTTCGCTCAGCTGCTTCCTGGTCACCGTGTGGGTCTGTCGCTGATCTGGAATCTCCTCCAACGCATCGCGTAACAATTGGATGGCATCATCAATTCCGGCAAACAAATCGCTTTCGATGGAAGATTGTTGAATCAGCTCACGGCATCCGCTCCCCAATACCAATAAATGTCCCGCAAGATTCCCACTATCGACGGAGGACACATACTTGGGATCCATCGGATGAAGAGTACCTGTGTCGTACCAATTGTAGAAGTGCCCACGAAACAGCTCGAGACGGTTCATGGTCGCGAGCGTCGCTTCCAGTCGTTGGGTCGCATCGAGGGTCCCCACCCATCCGAGGTCACGGGCGGCCAGGGTCGAGAGCAGATAGAGCCCAATATTGGTCGGCGAGGTCCGGTGGGCTACGACGGGTTTTGGATCTTCCTGAAAATTATCAGGTGGCAGCGCATGGTCCTCTGGAGACACAAACATTTCGAAGAACCGCCAGGTCCGGCGTGCAATCAATCGGAGCGTCCGTGCATCAGCCGGAGAAATCGGTCCGACCCCGGTGAGTCGAGGCGGGAGACTGACCCACCGTGCCACGGCAGGAGCCGATAGCCAGAGCAGTACGAACGGAGACGCTGCCCCCCAGGATTCATACCCCCCAAACAGAGCCAGCCCGCCGACTGCAATGAGCGCGAGCGCCACACTGCCGGCCATGCGGCGGTACATCCCCGTCAAATTGCACGTATAGGCATTCTCAGCTTGAGCCGCGGTCACCCACTCCAACATCGGCCTATGTGTAAAGACGATCCGACCAAGGGTACGAAGAATCGCATCCGTCATGAGCCAGGCCTGATGGACGAGGAAGGTGACGGTCAACGCGATCTGCCTGGCTGCCAACCTGAGGTCGTTGCCCGACCCACGAAAATGGGTACGCAGGGCCACACCGGGACGGCGTGGATAGAGCCCGAGCACGAAGGATAACAGCGATGGAATCGCCATCGTGGTCAGAATGAATCCCGACCACACCCAGGCAGATAGTTCCGGCAGCACCCACCCAACAATCAGTGTCAGAAACGCCGCGGGAGCCGACAGGGTACGGCGGAGATTGTCGAAGATCTTCCAACGACCGATGGCGGGAATCGCCACCGCGCGATGCGGGTCAGACCCGGTATGCCCACGCCCAAACAGCCAAGGCAGCAGCTGCCAATCGCCGCGCGCCCATCGGTGCTGCCTGGCTGCCGCTGCTTCATAGTGGGCAGGAAAGGCTTCGAATAGCTCGATGTCGGTCGCCAGCGCTGCGCGCGCGAACAGGCCTTCAAAGAGATCGTGACTGAGCATCGCATTGTCCGGCACCTTGTCCGCCAGCGCCGCCTCGAATGCGTCGATCTCGTAAATGCCTTTGCCCGTGTAGGACCCTTCCCGAAATAAATCCTGGTACACATCAGACACGGCCGACGCGTAAGGATCGATCCCGCTGGGTCCGGAAAACGTCTGTTGAAAATACGAGCCCTCGCCACTGCCCGGGAGCGACGGTGTAATCCGCGGCTGCACGACCCCATATCCTTCAAGCACACGCCCGGCGCGCGGGTCGAATCGGGGCCGGTTCAGAGGGTGAGCCATGGTGCCGATCAACCGGCGCGCGGCTCCACGGGGCAATCGAGTATCGGCATCCAGTGTGATGACGAATCGGACCGAGGGAATCACCTCAGGGAGCCGCCCGCCCACGGACATAAATGTCGTGCTCGTCGAGCCGCGCAGGAATTGATTCAATTCATGCAGTTTGCCTCGTTTCCGTTCCCATCCCATCCACACCTGCTCGGACTCGTTCCAGACTCGCCTGCGGTGAAACAGGACAAAGCGCGATCCGCCCCCAGCCGCGGGGCCGTACCGCTTGTTTAGATGCGCGATTCCCTCAACAGCCCTCACCAGCAGTTCCGTGTCCTCTGGAATATTTTCGCTCGGGGCATCTCTCCAGTCTGAGAGCAGGGCGAAGCGGAGGTCATCATCCGCATTCGCCAGATAATGCACTTCCAATCGTTCGACTTGCTCGTCGATGCCCTGCCGGCTCGTCAGCAACGTGGGCACCACCACGATCGTGCGTAACTCTTTGGGAATGCCGTCCCGCAATGCCATCCGAGGTAACGACCGCGGACCGAGGATGGCCATCACCGTACGATTGATGAGCGCCATGGCGAGATCCGAGGCCGGCACAAATGCAATGAGACCGAGACACACCAGACCCGCGACGGTCACACCCGTTTCGGCGGCATACCACAGCGGTACGGCTAGAACCATGATGGTCCCGACCGCCAGCGATCCCAGATAGCTCGGTGCAGCCCCCCGGACATACCAACGCAGCAGCCGCTCCTTCCAGGGCACCCGGTAGCCGAGTTCTTGTTCAAACGCCCGGCGCCCTTGCGAGATGAGGTAATAACCAGGATCCCTGTGCCGTTCCCGCTCCGGTTGCTCCCGCATATGCAGCTCACCCCCTGCCTGCCTGGCGCGGGTCACGACACGCGTGGTCACGTCGATTTCGGAAAGACCCGTGCCGCGCGAGAGATCCTCGATCGCATGGCGATACGTATCCCGTGTGACAAAGTCCATCTCGGCGTAACGGGGATCGGTCCGCAGAATCGTATCGATTGGGCTGACGCTTTCGAAAAACTCCGACCAATCAAACGCCGACGTCAGCCGCATACTGGTGATGATATTGCGCACCGTCACGCTCATGGCCGCCTGTTGTTGATGCTCGGCATGCACCATGCCGTCGGCAGTCGTACCCTGCGCGACCAGGCGTTCGTCGAGCCACCGCAACACCGGACGCACCTTCGGGTCCAGGTCACGGAGTCGCTGAACCAGCCGCACAGCGAATGCAGTAGCTAATGGATTGCTCTCAAAACGACGGAGCGCACTGGCCGGAAGCTCCGCTGCCAAGGCTCCGTTCCCGAACAGGCTATCCACCAGTTCATCGGCTTCCAACCGGGCCTTCCGGCTATGGACAATCCGCTCGGCCAGTCTTCGAAGATTCTCCACCAGCACGACACGCAACGAGATCGCCACTGCCCACAATTCACCGATGGTCAGCGGTTGTACACCTTGATACGCCATCACAAAGCGACGGAGCATGTCGGGATCGAAACGACTGTCGGTGTGGGCAATGAATGCCCAAGCTACTCCAAAGACTCGTGGGTAATTCTGCAAGTGGCCCGACGCAAGTTTTGGCAATTGCCTGTAATACCCTGGAGGTAAATCGTCGATAATCTCGCGAAGTTGTTCGTCGACAATATGGAAATTATCGACAAACCATTCATCCGCCGGGGTAATCGCTTTCTCATCGCGAATCGTACGGGCGATGGCCTGATACGACTCCACCAAGACGCGTTTATTATCAAGGACTCGTGGCGTGAGTAACCGGCCCACCCGTGCATCATCGGTGACGACCTGCGCCACCGCGAGACTCGCCGCATGCTGTTCGAGCCGTTCGACGCCGAAGATCTCGGCGCGTATGGGCTCTTCCAACTCGACACTCTTGGCAACGGATGAAATCATCGTACCCTTTGGTTTCCCGGCCAACTCCGGAATCGCGAGGTTGAATCAGCTGCCGGAACTCACCAACATACCGAACGTGAACCCATTGCTGCGGTGACGAGTAAGCTCGATCAGGTCAGGACGTACGGGTGGGCACCCCTTCCGATCCACTTCGTGTTGCGAGAAGAGAATTGTTCGCCACACAAGAACCCGCCGACATACTCTGCCGGCAGGTCACATTTACAGACTTCATTCGTGAGGGATAGTCTGCGTTCAGAAGCGTTTCTACATGGCGATTCATTTATCGCCAATATGCTGCCCGCACTGTACAGCACTCATCTTGGCGCAAGAGCACGTCCATATAGCGTTCGCCTCCTCCTTCCGAGAGGCAGTCATTCTGCGCTCACGCCCTTATTTTCTCGACACGCGGCTCGGCGACGTAACGAAGTGCGTCACGTTACCGACCGCGATTGAAGGAGTAGGAGCCACCCAACGACGTGGGCAGCTGATGAGTGTCTACCGTCTGTTGCATTTCCCTCAGCACCTGACCGATCTGTTTCACCGAACAGTGGCGCAGGGCATGGATGCTCTCCCCCGTCCACAATCGAAGGCCCTTTCGGGACGTTGAATTGAGCGTCAGCACGTAGATCCGTGGTGTATTTTCATCATATCCTCCATGTTCATCCTGCCCGTTGCTTCGCGCTCACGCCGAGCCCGAACTGGCGGGCCATGTTCAGCTTCCTGTCATGCCGCGCGAAATACTGCAAGCAGATCACTCAATGCCATGGTCTTGTGCTTCAACACGTCCCCCTCCGCCTTCAGTGCTTCCAGGGCACCAGCCTGTGCGGCTCCATCCGTGAGGCAGGTCATGATGAGCGAACGCACCCGATTGCACTCCTGCTCGACTTTGGCCTTGACCACCTGATTGGCAGACAGCATGTCCAGCACAGTGGCCCTCGTCGCAGCGAGATGCGACTGCAACTCGGCCTCGGGATAGCTGATGCGCGCAGTCTCGTTCAGGCAGCGATCCATGCTTTGCGCTAGAAACAGATACAATCTGGCCAGCGCGTCCGTGATGTCGCCATGGCTATGAGTGGCGGATTGAGCGTTCATTGCTTATGCTCCTTCCAGTTATAGACGCGATCGCGTCTCAATGGTGGCTTACAAACCCTGAGATGACTGGTTGCCAGGCCGTGGTGCGGTTCCTATGGGAAGACGCGGCTCCGATACCCCTTGCATCGATACCTTCAAGTCCTGGATGGCCCTTGCGACATCCTGCTCGGTCGATCCAAAACGGTCTCCCATCACCTTAATAGCCTGGGCAATCGCCTTCTTCATCTTCTCAATCTGTTCTTCTGGTGTCATACGCCCTCTTTCGTTTAAGATTCTCCCTGTCTCATCTGATCGGTCAGCACGCCCGAATTGGGCGCCCATCGCGACATGCATTACCAGCCGCACGATCCTGCTCAATAACCGAATCCAGAAACTCTAGGTCGCAACTACGGCAACTCCATCCACCATCACGATCCAGACCATCACTCCAACAAAGAACAACATCGCAGTGCAGTCCAACATCGTGCATTCATTCCAGAGTTACGGACGTTTGTGCGCATCCCTTTCAATACCTCCACAGGCCCGCCTCCCCTCAGAGAATCAAATGCCTTGCCCCTCGCAAGGGTAACCACACATCGCGCGGGACAATTGCAACCTGAGAACACCCTCTGACATCGAAGCGACGGAGACTGCTAAATCGGTTGCACAGGAAAGAATCTGGAAGCACAAGAGACGAGACGGCCAGCGTAGCTCACACGTCGACGAGAAAGAACCCGGAACGCGCTCCCTACGTCACCGTGTTGCATTATATTTGACTTAACAATATACTGTCAAGTATTACGCGTATATCTCTTATTCATGGCATATATTAACTATATTCAGTAACCTATCCGCAAGGAGCTTATTCGTGGATATTGCGCTCACCATCAGGAATCGGCTGAAAGAATTGGGGCTGGGGCAGCGGGATCTTGCACGTGCCGCCCACGTGACCGAATCGTATATCTCACAGTTGCTTACACAGAAAAAACTCCCGCCGGCGCCGAACCGGACCGATATGTACGAGAAGATCGGACGAGCACTGAAGTTGCCACATGGAGAACTTGCCAAACTCGCCGATCAACAGCGGCGCGAACAACTCAGGAAGCGACTGGGAGACCAGCCGGCCCCCTTGCTGTCCAACGTGCGGGACTTGATCCTCCGCAAGTGTGATCCAGGGAAAGCCCGTCAAATCCGTGCCATCTTTGAGAAACAACCATTCGGAGAACTCGAGCGATTCGTCACGCAGAAGCTGCTGGGCGTCGTGAAAGGTGTGGCTCGGCAAGAACTCGACAATCCTACGTGGGTGCGACAGGTGGCTCGACTGAGCAAGAAGAGTTACCCTCAGATGCGAGTCACCGTGCTAAAGTTCCTGGATACGACCATCTTCGACCTCTCGAATGAGAACTGCATCGCATTCCTCGATCCGCTGATCGAATCCTGGGATATCGATCTTGCCACCTTTTGCATTGAGATTGTCTTGAACCGCCGGGTGGCGCCAGGACACCACAAAACGTTCGAGTTCATGGAGAGAGCGCCGAAGAAAACTTCAGGGGAAGAGCCTGGACTGAAGGAATTTTTCCAAGACCCCTTACTGAGTGGGGATGTGACCGAGGAGGAACGCGCCTTTCTGCGCTCGCTGACGTTCGAAAACAAACGACCGACTCCGCTCTACTATTACCGCGAGGTTCAGAATCTCAGGGACCCACTGCATTTTCTGGCCCCCAATAGGAGCCGTTCGGCGAGGTAACTACGGAGGTACATCTTGTTACTCTGTGAGTATATATCCCACATACAGAACAGCCGCCCAGGCAATCACATACGAGAGCAGGACGAGCTCCCATCCCCTATCACGCCATACACTCATGACTTCCTCCCACCATCCAGCAACAGCGCTTATGTGCTAACCAAACTGCCACATCAGAACATGGCCTTTGCTCTTGAGTTTCTCATGAAACGACCTGCCCCACATGTGGCCCACGCCATCGACATCCGTCTCGACTAGTAACCGGGTGTGCTATCAATCCAGGATGTCTGCGACAACACGGTGTTCGACAACCGTGCCATCCTACTCGGTAAAACAGCCCACCTACCCGTATCGATAATTGTCCGGACCATGGCCATTATCAGGAAACCCGCCTACCATCATCCCCCAAGCCCTCGCTCTCATCCCGCGCTCTCACTCATTCCAACGGCAAGCTCTTTATTTCGCCTTTGCTTTTCCAAGCGTGACCGGAGGGGATCCGGGAACGCGCGCGCGGTTCCGAACCGGAGAACAATGGTTCACTCGATTGGCCTCTATCCCAGGATCCGTCGTCGCACCACAGAGCAAACACCGCCATCCAGGCACCGATGGTTGCCCCAGATCCCTCATTTGTACGGGGACCATGAGACCTTGGCAACGTTGACAGTGCATAATGTCTCTCCAGACTCTCTCTACAATACCCTTCTCAAGGTCCCGTTCCAGATAAGGGACACATATATGGAATCAGATGAACTTCGATAGCACCAAAGCCGCCACACCTCAGCGATAAAAGCCACCGGTCTGATCACGGCAGGCCTCCTTCCTAGAGACTAGCAACTTTAGGTGGGTGGTTCGATGCGGCAACGTTGAAGAACGCCAGATTCAGGTGCTGATACTCTAGTCGTTTATCACGTGCCTGAAACGTGCGATCCCCGATCGCCAACAGTTGCTCCTTATTGAGGAGCAAGTTCCGTTTGTCATATACCGCCCATTCATATTCCCGTGTCATCGCAAGGGCATCAACCGGGCAGGCTTGAACGCATAACCCGCAAAACAAACACCGCGTCATGTCCATTGTATACTCTCGCGCATATCGCTTCGTCGGTTCGCCTGGCACCTCGGCGCTCACCACCGCAATGACGCGAGAAGGACAGGCGGCCTCACAGAGATCGCAGCCGACGCACTTCTCGGTTCCATCGTCATAACGCAGCAAGGCCAACATGCCGCGATAATTATCCGGCAACACCCGCTTCTCATGCGGATACTGAAGGGTGATCGGCTTATAGTCGACTTCATTCCCACCGCAATCTCATACGAAGGTGATCAGCTTGATCCATGCCGTGAATCCGCTGTAGCACCGTGACAATTTCCCTCTCAGCCTCATACGTATTCCTTCTTGAACCCGATGAGCTGTCTGTCGCTCTCTCGTGGACACGACCATGCCCGCTCGCCCCTTGGAGCAGTGAGATGATCCGTTTCAGTCCGTTCAATCCTGGCTGGCGGAGCAGTTCGATGTGAAAGATATATCGCAAGAATCAGGATCACCACGACGAGCACATTCGCCCCAAGTTCCATGAGATAACGGTTGAACACGACATCGGTCAGTTCTTCCATGTAGGACACTTGGGCTCCGGTTGTCAGGATACGCCGGGTTGAGGCGATCACACAGATATATAAGAATGGCTCCAAGGTAATCACTTTGGTCTTGAGAAAATTGATGGTGGTCCTGAACAGCTCCAAGAGAATGATTACCAGCAAGAGATCATGCACCAACCCAAGAACTGCGGGCACTGCATCCACCCCCACGCCGATCGCGAAGACATACCAAGCCCGGACAAAGAGCACCATGCTGATCGCCAAGAAACTCAGGCCGGTCGTGAAGTACCCCAGTCCGTCCAGGGCTTCCATCACGCCGATCGTCCGGTCGCCCAGGACATTATCGAAGCACGCCCATCGGGTGGTCGGGCTATGCCTGGGCGTTACGACTGATCTCTCCATCACTGCTCCTCTGGTGTCCTGCATGGCATCCTGTCCTCACAAACCACGGGCGACTGCCTTGTCATGGGCAAACGTCCCTTTGAGCCATACATGTGACACGTACGTTCAAGCGCGTCCGCCAGGCTAGGTGACCGATCAATTCCGTCTATCTTCTTGTTCCTCGGGGAGCGAGGCCCAAATCGTGATGCCCCACAAGAGCGCGACAATCGTCAGCAAACTGTAGATCTGATACATGCTTCCCACCTCGCATTTGACAAATACAAATTAGCTATCGTTTACTTCTTGTCATCAATCGCAGCATTCATGCTGTTCGAACCTCGTTGGATAACCGCTTCAGAATTGCGGTGCTGACCGGATCGCTTTCCTCGACCCCTCTTCACTTGCACAGCTCTGCTCAGCCAACATGCGTTGTCCCACGCTGGCCAAGTCCGGAATTCTGGCCCTGCAAGCCTTAAGCGTATCCTCGGCTGCACCTGATGCTATGAGGCCCACCTCTGCTAATGGAGATGCAGAATCCATGACCTCTTCCACAAGCGGATCTGCGGCATAAGCAGGTTGACTTGAGCTTAGTGCCAAGATCGAGAGCAGCATAATCATCAAAACCTCAGCCGCATATTTTGGAATGGTCCTCTTCATCATGGCTACCTCCTCATGTCTCTTTTGAGACCTACCCTCACACACCCTCGAGCGGAACGCATGTGACCTCGTGACATCGCATAAGCACTGAATGGGCGCAAAAGACACGAAGTCCGTGGAATTCGGCATTCGCATGTAGCACCTCTTGTTCCTGATGAGACGTACTGTTTCGAAGAGGTTTCGGAGACTGAGGAATCAGACGCGCAGGAAGGATGGGAGCGCGAGAGATAGGACAGTCGACGTCGCTATAAACGTCATATATTCACGTTACAGGCCGCTATCTTTGCTGTCAATGCGGCCAAGCGCGGAAAGCCGTGTAACACCATGGTACGTCAGGGCAATATTTATTTCTTCCCCCACTTGTTAGGGCAGGGAGGTGGTCTGATCATTTTCACCTCGGTGCCAATAGCGCGTGCCAGTCGTGACCCAGAAAAATGATACTGGATGGAAC
>DKBD01000170.1 GCA_002451055.1 Nitrospira sp. UBA6909
GAAATACCGACGGTGGCTGGCTGCTCCGCGTCCATCCCCTTTGGAGCCCTCGTCTCTCCTTCGTGTGAGGCATAGACATAGATCAGATCGACATCGGAGCTATAGTTCAGCTCATGCCCGCCAAGCTTCCCCATCCCCATTATGGCGAACCCGGTCTCCACCCACTTTCCCTGCCGATTCTTGTGCATGGGCGTGCCATATTGCTTCCGCAAGTCCGCATCGACGACTTCATAGGCCTCGTGGATCAGCGCGCCCGCCAGATCCGAAAGCGCCGCCGTCGTTTCCGGAACGCCCGCCACCCGAAGCAAATCGCGCACCCCGATCCGGAGCATCTCCCTCCGGCGGAGGCGCCGCAACGACTCCAGCTTCATTTCTTTCACAGTAAGACGCTCGACCGCCTTCCGAGTCGCTTCCTCCATTCCCTGCCTCGTCGGCTCCTTGGTCAGCACCCCCTCTTCCGCCAGCCAGTAGACCAGCATGGGGTCCCGGATCATGGTGAAAGCCAGTGCATCGCTGTTTCCAAAGATCGTGCAGAGGAGATCGAGCATGCGCGGCGAACTGCTCAAATAGGCGAAGACAGACGACCGAGTCATGCCTTCCAACAGCCGATCCCAATGGTTCAGGGCCTGGTCAGGGTCGGCCGTACGAGAGATCGAATCCATCAGCTGCGGCAGAATCTTCGCCAACTGAAGTCGTTCATGCGGTTCACCCGCCATGGATTGGAGATTCCGGTCCGCCTGCTCAATATTGCGGAGATGATAGGCTGAGAGGATCGTCCGGACTTGCTCGACATTCCGCTCCGTGGCAAGCAAGACAGGCTTGGGATCCGGCTTGGCCGCGGCCGTTGGAGGCTGCCGTACGGCCGGATCGACAGGCGGTGACGACATACGACGTTCCATGGCCGGGTATTATACTGACTCGGCGTATTCCGGTATACTGGGCCTGTGCCACCAGGCATGGAACTATGACCACTGACGAGCAACTCTCGATTCTCCAACCACTCTGCCAAGACGTACCGGCGGATATCCTCCAAGATTTTGTCACACGCATGGATCAGGAATATTTCCGCCGTTTCGAGCCTCGGACGATTGCCGGACACGTCCGATGTGCCGCTCGACTGACGCCGGACCGCCCCTGCGAGGTTGCCTTTGAAGAACGGCGTGACCAACGGTTTGAAGTGACGATCGTGGCCTACGATTACTTTTCTGAATTCGCCACCATCTGCGGCCTGCTGTCCGCCTTCGGCCTGAACATCGAGGAAGGCCATATCTATACATTCGCCGAAAGAGCCGCTTCTCAGCCCGCTCGTACAAGCTGGACCGGTTACGAACCGCGCGCCCGACCAAAGCCAAAGGGGAGTCCCGGTCTAAGCCGGAAAAAGATCGTGGACGTCTTTCTGGTGCAACCCGGACGCGGAGTTCCCTTCGGGACGGATGAACAGATCCACTTGACCGCTGAACTGACCTCGCTGCTCAAGCGACTCGATGCAGGGGAATTCGGCGAGGCACGCCAAGCCGTCAATCGCCAGCTCGTCGAGCAACTGGGGAAGCGACGAGGATCGTTCAGCGGCCTGCTCCATCCCGTCCAGATCACATTCGACAACAGCCAATCCCCGAACGATACGGTCATGGACATCAGGTCGAACGATACCCCCGCCTTTCTGTACGCGTTCGCCAACGCCCTGGCCATGCGCAATATTTATATCGCGAAGGCGCAATTCACCATCGAGGACGGCAAGATCCACGATCGCTTTTATGTCCATAACCGTCACGGCCAAAAGCTCACCGACGAGACGGACCAGCAGCAATTGCGGCTGACGGCCGTGCTGATCAAGCAGTTCACCCATGCCCTCACTTGGGCCCCTGATCCGACCAAGGCCATGGAAGCCTTCGACCAGTTTCTCGACCTGACGGTCCAGGGAGCCCAAGGCAAAGCACGACAGCAGGCCTTGGCCTTTCTGAGCGACAAGAAGACGTTCCCCCTGCTCGCCCGCCTGCTCGGCGCCAGCGATTTTCTCTGGGAGGACTTTTTACGCCGGCAGCATGACAACTTGCTGCCACTCCTGCAGAACTATCGCGATGCCCCGCTTATCAAGCCGCAAGGCATGCTGCGCAAGGAACTCGACAAACTTGTGGACAAGGCCAAGACTGATGACGCCAAGAAAGCGGCGCTGAACCAGTTCAAGGACCGCGAGCTGTTCCGCATCGATATGAAACACATCGTCGAGCCGGGCACGGCTCTGCCCGACTTTTCCGCCGCGCTGACTCACCTGGCCGAGGTCATCGTCGATCGGAGCTTGAAGGACTGCCAGGCCAAGCTGGACAAGCTGTATGGCCCGCCACGTCTGGCCAATAAGAAACCCTGTCCCTTCACCGTCCTTGGATTGGGTAAATTCGGCGGCAGGGAGTTGGGCTATGCATCCGATATTGAAGTGATGTTCGTCTACGCCGACTCCGGCCGCACCGGCGGCAAGCAAGTCATCGAGAACAGCGAATACTTCGAGCGGCTTGGCCAGGAGCTCTTGCAATGGATCGAGGCCAAGCAGGAAGGCATCTTCCACCTGGACGTGCGCCTTCGTCCGCATGGGGGAAAAGGCTCGCTGACGAATCCGTTCGACGAAATCACCAGCTACTACAGCGAGCATGGTCTCGCCGCCCCCTACGAACGCCAATCGCTGATCAAACTGCGGCACGTTGCCGGAGATGCCGCCCTCGGCAAACGGGTCGAGGCCCATCGCGACCGCTACGTCTACAGCGGCAAGCCGTGGGATATCCCCACGGCACTCGATCTGCGCCGGCAGCAGCTGGAGCAACTCGTGGAACGGGACACGGTGAACTTGAAACATAGCTCGGGGGGGATCGTCGATATCGAATATGCCGTCCAGTACCTTCAAATCATGCATGGCCATCGTTTGCCCGTCTTACGCACCCCCAACACCATGCAGGCCCTGGCGGCCCTCGTCGACTGCGGGATTGTATCGCGCCAGGATGGGGAGAATCTGCGCAAGGCGTACCTCTTCATACGGATGCTGATCGACGGGCTCCGCATGGTCCGCGGCAACGCCAAGGACCGCGTCCTTCCACCGTCTGATTCGGACGAATTCATCTTCCTCGCCCGGCGCGTCGGCTACACAACCGACGACTGGGAAGCCGGCGCCCGCCATCTCCAGACGGATATCGAGCAACATATGAGAAATACGAGGGAGTGTTTTGAGCGGATGTTCGGGAAGGTGTAGTAGCCCTCTCACTCGCTGAGCCGAATACAGCC
>DKBD01000158.1 GCA_002451055.1 Nitrospira sp. UBA6909
CAACACTTTGTGCCGTTGCGTGGTTCCAAACCCGATCGTTGCGAGTTGATGTACGCGCCGATGTTGCTCGGTGTGTCTCAGGTTCGTTTTTTCGATACGAAGAGCGGCCTGGATACGACACGGAACGTGACCATCCTTGCCTCGATCACCGGCGGAGCGGTGGCAGTCGATTGGGATCACTCGACGACGGTTCAATTAGCGGTCAATGATTTGGAGCAAGAGCCTGAACCAGGAGCACAGTTTCTTGAGCTCCCGGCCAGCGCCGGTCAGGCGAAAAGTTATGCGGAGTGGACGAAGGAGTTTGGCGGCTGGCTGTTCCGTGTTCAAAAACTGGAGGTATTGAAGAGTCTCAGGACGAAAGAGGTGTCGATGCCTGGTGAGTCTGAGCGCGACTTCCGTGTGCGTCTGCAACTGTCAGGCCGCGAGCAGCGGGACAAGGCAGTGGAAGCGCTTCGCCAGAAATACGCTCCGAAGATCGCCGCACTGCAAGAGAAGGTCCGCCGCGCAGAGCAACAGAGAGAAAAGCAGGAGGCTGAATCGAAAGCGAGCCAGGTGCAGGCAGCCATTTCGGTTGGGGCCTCCATCCTTGGTGCGTTTTTGGGACGGAAAGCGATCAGCGCAGCCAATATCGGCCGGGCGACGACGGCCATCCGTGGAGCGGGGCGTGTCCTGAAAGAATCCCAAGATGTGGGACGGGCGGAAGACAATGTCGCAGTGGTGGAGAGCCAGCTTGCCGAGCTCGAAGCGCGATTTCAGACTGAAAGCGAGGCGTTGGCGGCTGCGATTGATCCCTTGAGTGAAAGACTCGAAACCATGACCGTTAGACCTACCAAAACAAACATCGCGGTCAAGTTGATCGCGCTCGCCTGGACTCCGCATTGGCGGGATAGGGACGGTAGATTGACGGCGGCTTGGGAATAGGGATCGAGAGCCGTCATCGGTCAATCGTCGCCCGCGAGATGCGAGCCACGCTTCACGAGATACGCCGCACGTCAGTGCTTCTTGTCTTTCTGCATGATCTTATCGGTCCAGGCCAGCAGTATGGCGGATCCGAGGAATGTCAGGTGGATGAAGATCTTCCACTTGATGTGTTCGGGGTTTTCGTTGGCCACATCAACGAAGGCCTTCAGCAGATGGATACTGGAGATGCCGATTAACGAAGCCGCGAGTTTGATCTTGATCGTGCCGGGATCCACATGGGTCAGCCAATCCGGCCGATCCGGGTGCTCTTCAAGGTCAAGCTTGCTGACAAAGGTCGCATAGCCGCCGATAACGACCATGGTCAGCAGATTTGCCACCATCGTGACGTCGATTAACCCCAAGACTCCCAGCATGAAGACGGTCTCGTTCATCTTGTGAATGTGGACGACCATTTCCCAGAGCTCGACCAAGAATTTGTACGCGTAGAGCAGCTCCGCCACAATGAGCCCGGCATACAGCGGGGCTTGAATCCATCGGCTGGCGAATACGGCCGTCTCGAATGCGCGCTCGATCGCGTTGCTGGGCTGATGCGAGGCCTTGGAGAGCGGTGCGGGAGACGAATGTTCGGCCATGCTTCCTCCTGATCAACCGAAACGGACGAAACGGAAACGGATCAATGCGGCATCTGACGTGACGAAATGGTGTGGTGCCGCCCGGCACGTATCCTAGAGATTGACCGTGCAACTGTCAATTTCAGGTCGGGATCGCCACGGGCGAGGCGGCGCGAGTTGTGCCGAGGCGGATCAGTGGATGGCCGAAATAGGAGGCGCTCCTGCGCCCCTGAAACTTCCCGCGTAAAAGGCGGCGATCTGCGAACGTCGTCCAATGTTGAGCTTCGCGCAGACCTTGGAGAGATAGTTTTTGACCGTTTTTTCACTCAGGTTGAGATTCTTGGCGATCTCCCTGTTCGTCAAGCCTTCCGCCACTAACGGCAGCAGGCGTTGTTCCTGCGGCGACAACAGCGGGCGTTTGCCCTGTCTCGGTGCGGGGGTGCCGTCCTTCGTCCATGGCAGGGTCTGTTTGGTCAAGCGAGGATCGATGAGGGCTTGGCCCGAGGCGACGGTCTTGATGGCGCGAACGAGCGCAACTGACGAGATGTCTTTCAGAACGTAACCTTGGGCGCCGGAGAGAATCGCTTCGGTGACCGTGTGGTCGTCCGCAAAGCTGGACAAGAACAGCACGCGGGTGCGGGGGGAACAGGCAAGGATGTCCCGCGCAGCGTCTATCCCGCTGCCATCAGGGAGGTGGATGTCGAGCAGCACAAGATCCGGTTCAAGTTGGAGGCAGAGCCTTCTCGCCTCCTCCTTTCCATCCGCATAACCTACGACCTTTATGCCCGTCGTCAGATTGAGCACCGCGCCGAGTCCAATACGCACGACTTCATGGTCGTCTACGATTACCAATCGAATCAGCTTGGATTTCCTCATTGGATTGATCCTTTCTCTATCGGTGCCTCGATCGTCACGCAGGTTCCTTTGCCTGGCGCGCTGTCAAGCGAGAACTGCGCACGAAGCGTCTTTGCTCTGGCTGCCATATTGGCCAGTCCATGGCCCCGGCGAGGTCGGGGATTTGCGGTGAAACCGATACCGTCGTCTCCGACCTCCAGACGAATGGCGTCCGTTATATGGCTGAGTCTTATCCATCGGCGAGTGGCTTGGGAATGGCGCATACTGTTGCTGAGGGCCTCGCGCGCAATGCTCAGCAATTGTTGTCCCAGAAACGGGGTAATCTTCGAGAGGACGGTATCTTCGACCTGGAGTTCGGGAGCTGCCTGCTTGGCCGATGACATCGACGCGGCGAGTTGCCGAAGCGCGAGACCAAAATCGAACGTGACTGTGCTTTGTTGGGTCAAGGCCGTAATGTATCGTCGTATATCGAGTACAAGATGATTGAGTTGGTTAACCGCCTGAGTGAGATAGGTTTTAGATTTGCGAGGAAACTTTTCTCCCGCCAATTTGGCGGCCTCCAGTTGCATGCCGACTGCGTAGAGTGATTGCAGAATATTGTCGTGCAGGTCTCTGCTCCACTGCTCGCGTTCACCCGCCACCTGGGCCTTCACAATAGCGATGCCGGCCAAGTGCGTGGCCCGTTCCATCAGAGAAAGATCGCTGGATGACGGCAGAAGGACTTGTCGGCAGTAAATCGCAAACGTACCAAGAACCTCCTTTGAGGATGATAGGATCGGCATCGACCAACAGGCCCTGAAGCCGTGGTCGAGTGCAAGAGATCGGCAGTCGGTCCAGAGTGGGTCCTGTGCAATGTCCGAGACGATGACCGGTTTGGCATGGAAGGCGGCGGTTCCGCACGAGCCGACTGCCGGACCGATGGCCACTCCGTTGATCGATCGAAGATAGGCCGGAGGTAAGCTGGGCGCCGCACACGGGTGTAGGCGGCGGCTATGGGGGTCGAGGAGCAGGATCGAACACAATAGTTCAGGGTTTTGTTGCTCGATCATGGTGCAGAGCGCCTCAAGCGCGGCGGGGAGCGGCGTTTCCTTCGCGATCAATTCAAGATAGCGCATTTCGCCAGCTAGCAGCGTTTCAGATCGCTTGCGTGCCGTGATGTCTTGAACAGCGGCAAGGATCAGCGGGTCGGAATGGCTGGGGAGTTCGATCTGAGTGACTGTGACCGATACCCAGATTACTTCGCCTGACTTTCGAATGTACCGTTTCTCCAGGCTGTAATCGGTACAGCCACTTTGCAAGAGACTGTCCGTGAGTGTGAGATTTGCTTGGAGGTCATCAGGGTGCGTGTAGAGGGCGTAGGTGTGCCCAAGAAGTTCGGACTCGAGATAGCCCGTCATTTTGCAAAAGGTGCCGTTGGCGCTGATGATACGTTTCTGTTGATCCAGGATCATCAAGCCAACCGGCGCATCGGCGACGAATCGATGAAGGCGGCGTTCGCTGGCCCGCAACGCCTCTTCGGAGCGTTTGCGGTCAGTGATGTCCAAGGCTACGCCGACATAGTGGGTGAGGGATCCGGTTTTGGGATCTCTCACAGGGAACCCTCGGTCCCAGACCCAGCGAATCTCGCCGTCAGGCCGCACCACTCGGTACTCGTGTCCAAAGGGCAGCCCATCTTGCAGGGTGGCGAGACCGGCTGATACAGCGGCACGATCGTCAGGATGGATAGCGTCGAGAAAGGATTTGGGCTCTGCATACAGACTGTCGGGGGGCCGCCCCCAGATACGTTCATAGCCCGGACTGACGTATAAAATCTTTCCGACAGTGGGATCGCAGGACCAGAAGACTTCCTCGACGGTCTCCGCAATTTGCCGGAACCGCTCTTCGCTCGCTCGCAGCGCCTTCTCGGTCTGAATTAAGCTCGATTGGTCTACATAAATGGCGATACCTGTGCCAACGCTCCCCGGTTCTTCCTGCAGGTATACCGGCCAGAGCAAGAGGTCCAGCATGGTGCCGTCTTTTCGTTGGCGGCGAACTTCAATAGGTCCGGCGACTTCTCCGCGAAGGCCTGCGGCCCACAGCTCATCGGAGGCTGCCTCATCGCCGGGCCGCACATAGGGCAGCTCCCGTCCGAGCACTTCCTCTTCGGACCAGCCAAAGAGTCTTGTGGCGGCCGGGTTCCAGCTGGTTAATCGTGCTTTGTTATCGAGGCTGATGATCGGAAGGGGGGATTCGCGAATCAGGGTTGAGAGTAGTTGCCTCGTTCTGCGTCGCTCACTCACATCTTCGCAGACGATCAGGATCCTAGGCGTCCCATCCGAATCGATGATGGCGCGGGCTCGCTCGTGAACCCAAAGCCGGGTCCCGTCCTTACGGATCTTCTGGATGTCCCATTCGAACGTCCGAAAGGGACTACCCGTGCATTGTTCGAGCTGGGCGAGGACGGTCTGCCGATCGACGGCATCGAACACCATGAGCACCGATTGGCCGATCAGTTCGTCAGATCTGTAGCCAAGTTGGGTGGCGCCGTAACGGTTCACGGAAATGATGGTGCCGTCCGGTGAAAGCGTGAAATACATGGAGGGGTTGTCGTCATAGAGGGCTCGAAACCATTCTTCCCGCGTTCGCAGGACCTCCTCAGATCGAAGCCGTTCCAATTCGGCGCCGGCGCGTGACCCAAAGACCTTCACAATTGCGCTGCCTTGGGGGCGATCGAACAGGAATGGGAGCTCATCCATGATACAGAGGTGACCGGTCGGTCTGCCTGCTCCATCCAGCAAACAGACGCCCATATAACTCTCAATGTTGTGCGTGGCCAAATACTCGTCTCGTGGAAACAGTTGCCGGATGTTGTGCGGGAAGAACGCCTCGCCGTCTTCCAGCACTTTTTGGCAAGGAGTATCGGGCAGGTCATACTCAAGTGCATCGGAGGCGCGGCCGCAGCACCATCCGGCCACGGTCCTCAACCGACCCGCCCGGCCAGGGGCCCATCGCGTTATGAAGACGTACCGTACATTTAAGATGGCGGACAGTTGTTGGACGAGTGTCTGGAGAAATTCCTGTCCCGTGATGCTTCCAGTGACGGACGCAAGGACATTGATCGCCTCGTTTGTCCATTTTAGGGAGGCGGATTCCCGTTCTAGTTCAGCCACACGAACGCGCAGCGCTTCCAACTCGTCGTTAGGGGAGGGGGCCATCTGCCTATTCGCATGCGCCGGAACGATATCGGACGGTGCAGTCATACGAGTGTTGTCAGTGTCAGGACAGTTCGTTGATGCTAATGATGAAGGAAGCATAGGTCGAATGGGTCTAAAAAATCTAGTGGAAATATACCTAAGCGGTAGGGCCACATATCCTCACCGTTTTCGATGGTATGGCTTGTGAGGGCCAGAATTCGCAGCTGTGACGCAGTCGTGAGAACCTGCTGACAGGTTTTCATGTCTGAGGCGTCGGCAGGTCTGTTCAGCGGTAGGCAGGGTTCAGTCAGAGCAAGGAAAGAGGTTCCTTTGGGTTGTTCATACAGAGACTAGTATGGGATCCAGTGAGAATTCAACGGTGATTTGAGTGCCTCGGTCTTCCTCGGACTGGACATGTAAAATGCCCCCGATCTTTTTCGCACGGGTCTCCATCGTGATGAGGTTATAACCCCGACTCAGGCCGTCTCCGACAGGGAATCGCTTCCCGTCATCGCTGATGAGGACGCGGATCCTCGCGTTGCGCCGCCGGATTGAAATAGCCGCATGGGCGGCATGGGCATGGCGGACGCAGTTGCTAAGAGCCTGGCGGACGATGTGCAAGATTTCTCGCTCTTCTTCTTGGGTCAGCATCTCCATAGCGGAAGGTTGAAGATCCAATGCGATATGCACATGACCGATCTCATTGTAGATCGATTTCAGCGCACGGAGTTCAGTCGACAAGTCGAATTCCCTTACGGCCCCGTCATTCAGTCCATGAATCATCTGCCGAATCTCACAGATGAGCCGATTGATCTGGCCGGCAATGCCTCCGCGGGACCGATTGGTTGCTGCGGTGTGTTCTGAGCCTGCCAGCCGCTCGATCTGTATATTGGCCCCGATCGCATCGAGCGATTGGTGAACGTAATCGTGAAGACTTTGGCTGCTGTGGGAGTGGTCTTTCAGGAGAGAACCCAGCCGCTGTTCCATCACTTTGAGCGTGCTGACAACGTCTTGTATGCTCGGCTCTAAACGGTGTGCTTGTGAGAAGTCCTGTTTCTGGGGCGATCGCGGGTGGTGCCCCGCGTGGGTGTGTGGTGAATCAGGGGAGGACTGTCGAAACCCGTCGAGAAGCCGGAGGCCCTTTCTAGCTTTTGCCACGCGTGCCACCCTCCAATCTTGATCGGGAAAGACCTTCGTCAGACGTCAGAATTCAGCGCCAGATTGAGGCTATGTGCTCGAACGCGACCTTTTCTTCTGCAATTCATGTGAATAGCCTTCGCTTCAGGCCCACTCTTGTCATACGGGCTGATAAAGGAAACTGGCCCGTATGGCAGTATCATTAAGCAATTGCCATGCCTTGCATGACAGTCATGCGGCATGAGCCCCATGCTAAAGCGATCATGAAACGCTCATGATCTCAATGATTTAAGAGGAGAATTCGGTCACCGGTTGTACCGGTGTGGGAGCGACACGTTTTGTATCTGAATCCAATAGATTCAGATTGAATCAATCCGATTCACCCGCTTGGGCAGGGGGCCACAGCTGTCCGGCCTTCGCAGCCGAAGTTGCTGTGGCAGAGTCGGCTCGACGAGGTGTCGTCGAAGGCTTGAGGGGACCAGGGNNTGCCATGAATTATCCGATGCTCGGGAAACCCATCCTTGAGGTGTGGTGCTGGCTTTCCTTGACGAACCACGCGACGGCTTCGGACCGACGTTTAACCTGGATCTTGGAAAAGATGTTGGCGAGATAGTTNNCGAGACAGTTTGGTTATCCCTTGAGAAGGCCCTCCCTGAAACGAGCTGGATTTGACCCAGTTGAGGGTCTGTTGGGTGATGCGGGGATCGAGATAGCCGCGGCCGTCGGCGACTGCGTGAACGGCGCGCAAGAGATCATCCACCCTCACGTCCTTGAGGACATACCCGTGCGCTCCATTCCGCAAGGAGGCAATGACCGTTGTATCCTCGGAGTGACCGGTGAGGACCAAAATGCGAACTTGTGGGGCAACAGCGAGTAATTTTCTGCAAGTCTCCGCCCCAGACGCATCGGGCAGTTGCAGGTCAAGCAGTACCAGGCGGGGTTGCAGGCGTTCGACAAGCTCTACCGCTTCGGCTGCCGTGTTGGCCTCTCCCACGACGGATATATCGCTCTCGCGGCTCAGGAAAGCGCGAAGCCCTTGGCGGACCACCTCATGGTCATCAACAATCACGATGCGAATCGGTGTAGGATTCATATCTCAGCCAATATGGGAGTTAACGAAAAATCGACGATGATTGTGGTGCCTTGTCCGCTTGTAGGTTTTACACGCAGCTTCCCACCCAGCTTCCTCGCGCGGGTGTCCATATTGGTCAGCCCGTAGCCTTTACGGCAACTGTCGTTTAGCGCGAATCCCCGCCCATTATCCGCGATGCTGATGCGAATCCTCGATCCTCGCCTGCGAATGGCCACGGTCACATGGGTGGCGTCGGCATGGCGGGCACAGTTGCTGAGGGCTTCCCGTACGATATTGAGGATCTCTCGTTGCTCTTCTGCGGTGAGGTTATCCAGCGCGCTCAAGTCTAAGTCCAACCGGATGTCAAGACGGCCACCTTGTTCGTAGGCCGCCTGGAGGGAGACCAACTCTTCAGCCATGTCAAAATCACGGATCGTGCCTGCCTCCAGCGACTCAATCATGACAC
>DKBD01000212.1 GCA_002451055.1 Nitrospira sp. UBA6909
GAGAATGTGTCTCGCAGTCCCAGGGCAAGTCCTGAGCATCGAAGATGATGCGCTTCGCACCGCGACCGTATCGTTTGGTGGAGTGACCAAGTCCGTCTCATTGGCGCTGGTGCCGGAGGCAGGCGTGGGGGACTATGTCATCGTCCATGTCGGCTTTGCCATCAGCAAACTGGACGAGGAAGCAGCGCGGCGAACGTTGCAGACCTACGCGGACTTGGCGGCGTTCGGAAGTCCAAACGCGATCGAGAGTTGAGCGCTGGTTATGGTGTGCCTAAAGGACAACCATTGGTGAATTCGGCTTTTACGCTGATCGGCCTAAACAGTGTGAGGCGGTTTGAGTCAGTAGTGGAAACGGAGCGGTCCCCTATTCTGTGATCTTCATGTTTTTAGGGTCTCATCGATCGTTCGACCACCTTCCCGCTGGCATCGAAAATGATCACAAGCCCTTTCCCGTGGCTCTTCCCGCCGTTATCACTCAGGGAAGGGGGAAAGCCGAGAGCCGACTTCAACAAGAACGGATCAGACTCCACCTCTTCGAAGTGATAGCTCCATGTCTCACGTTCCACACCGATGAATGCAGTGATCGATTGCGATGATGGCGATCCCAGTCGTTTGCGAACTTCCGCCTTCGTTGCCCCGAGTGGCGGCCAATCGGGTGGGAGATCTTTGATCGGATCGCTGTCGGTGGTAGACCAACCAACGAGGAGAATCCACACGAGAACTAACGGAAACGTCATTGCCCCTCCTCATTATGGATCGCGTCGGCGAAACAGCTACACCTGACGACGGTCTTAGATCTTTACGGGGTCGGTGGCCTGCACGTCACCAGCGTGCATTTGCAAAAATGCACCAGGTACAGGTCGTCCGTCAAGACCAGCAGCTCGCGTAGGTCGAGCACCAGCCTGTGTAATGTATCCTCTGCAAAGGCGAGTTGCTGGTGAAGAATAGGAGTTAGAGAACAATTTCATGGCTCGCAAAAAAGGGACAGGCTACTTTTCTCGGAAATTCTGAAATGTCTTTGCTCTCGGTGCGTGGTGAAAGTGCGTGAAAAGTAGCCTGTCCTCTTTTCTTCTCTCTGACGAGCGATGCCAAATAGTAGATAAACACCAGGCTTTTCAGTAGACTTGCTTGCACGCATTTGGAATCAAGAGGAGCTGCCATGAAGTTTACGATTACCATCACGCGCGACGAGGATGGAATGTACATCGCTGAATGTCCGGCTATTCTGGGATGTGTCAGCCAAGGCAAGACGGAAGAAGAGGCGCAGGCCAACGTGCAGGACGCCATCAAGCAGTGTCTTGAGGTGCGTGCTGAGATGGGGATGCCGCTGACCGTCCTCACTCGCCAAGTGGAAGTCATCGCCTAATGCCCCCGGTTCCCCTTCTTCCCCCTTCCGACGTCATCATAAATAGCCCTACCGTTGCTTCTCATTGAAACGCTAACGACTCTGGCGTTATGCTCGGAGCATTCGATGGTGTGTTATACGGACAGGATACGACACGACCGTCTTTTGCGCGGATCAGTCTAAACAGTGCTGGAGGGCGCGGAGCAGTTGCCTTATGCCCATACAAGCGTATGGCTATCGAGGATTCTTCGTGGTAACCTTCATCCATGGCGAAGGCCCAATTCGAGTGGGACCCCAAGAAGGATGAAGATAACCAAGACAAACATGGAATCTCCTTTGCAAGAGCACAGTTCGCCTTTGCCGACTCATGCCGCGTGATTGCAGAAGATCTGTCTCATAGCTCAAGCGAGCAACGGCATTACTGCTTCGGTTGGGTCGACGGGGGAGTCCTGACTGTTCGATTTACGTTTCGTGATGATGTTATTCGGATATTTGGAGCCGGCTACTGGCGGAAAGGCAGGCGCATCTATGAGCGGGAAAATCAAGTACACCGACGAACCTCTCGAAGACCTCAAGATCGTTCCTGACTTTCTTCCTCAGCCTGAGGAACTGGTCTTTCGGGACGAAGGCGTCAAGGTCACCATTGCGTTGAGCAAGAGAAGCGTCGACTTCTTCAAGGGAGAGGCGCGGAAGCATCATACGCAATACCAGCGTATGATCCGCCGGCTGCTTGATGCCTATGCCGATCATCATTCGCGCTCGCGGGCCTCACGCTCGACCAGGACGCGAACAAAGCTCGCGCATACCAGTTAGCTCCACGTTCAGGGGAGCACTCCAGAGACCTGACTAATGAGAATTGCGGAACTCCAGACACAACCAAACTGGGTGCTCTCCATCGTGGCAGATGACGGTCGGGTTGGCCGGTTTGATGTGAGCCCCTATCTTCAGTATGAGGCGCTTCGAGACCAGACGGAATTTGTGAAGGTGGTCAAGGGCGGGTACTTTGTCGAATGGGATTGTGGCGCCGACTTGTCAGCAGACACGATTGAGGCACGGTGGCAGGTTGTTGGACAAGTTACCCGGCAAACAACGGCCTAAGAAATAGCTTGCGCAGACACCGCCAGTCTTCCCGGTGATGCAAGGAGAGTGAAATCTTGCAGGAATGCGTCCTGTGCACGTAGACTTGATTTCTCTAGGGCGGGCAGCTCTTCAGTCGTAAGGCGTGAGTCTGAAGGAAGGACGGATTTAGACCGGTTGGCCATGATTGAATGGGGGCAGGGCTGAGTCCCACGATCTTTAGAGCAGGAGGATTTCGCTTTTACTTTTTCTCTCGCGAGGAGAGCCGGATGCATGTTCATGTCTATAGCGAGCGCGGGGAAGCAAAGTTTTGGCTAAATCCGAGAATTGAGCTGGCGAGAAGTTTTGGAATGTCCGCTCATCAGCTCAAAGCTGCAAGGCCCTTATTGAGGAGCATGAGAATGAAATCCGCGACGCTTGGCAAGAACATTTCGGGAGTTGAAGTTACCAATATCTCGAAACACGGATTCTGGCTGCTCCTGGCCGATGAAGAGTTGTTTGTTCCATTCAAGGAATTCCCCTGGTTTAAGGGGGCTTCCGTGGAAGAGCTTCTGCACGTTGCCTGGCCTCAGCCACACCACCTGTATTGGCCCGATCTTGATGTAGACCTCTCAGTCGAATCCATCAGACACCCGGAGAAATTTCCTCTCGTCTCAAAAGTCTCGCGGCGCTCAAAGCAGCCCACCCACCGAAGCAGGGTCACGCGCACCTGACCAGCATCTGCCCGCCCGGCTAAGCCATTGCCTCTTCTCATTGAAACACCACAGTCATAGCGGTATGCTCGGACCATTCGATGGCGGTGTTAGACGGGCAGAATTTGGCACATTTGGCTCTTAGGCGGATCGGCGTAAACAGTACGGCCGCTGTGCCGCACAAAGAGAGCGATCTCAGTTCTTAACTTCGTGCGCAGGTGGTTAGCGGGGAAGTCTAAAGCCAAAACCGACCCCACCCTGTTCCCGAGTATCCTGTGACATAGGTCTCGGGGAAAGTGCGGAGGATGCCACGATACGACTTCAAGTCTCTCTCAAGTCAGGATTTTGAGGAACTGATCCGCGATCTTCTACAGGCGGAGTGGAAGATTGCACTCGAAGCGTTCCGTAGCGGCCGTGATCGTGGGATCGACTTGCGGTATGCGCCTGCAGACGATGGCGCAACAATCATCCAGTGCAAGCACTACGCGACATCGGGGTTTGCCAAGTTGCTGAGGAATCTGTGTGCCGGGGAACTGCCGAAGATCCAGCGCTTGGCCCCGACTCGGTACGTAGTAGCGACCTCAGTTAGTCTCACTCCTGGCAACAAGGAGGAAATAGTCACAGCGCTTCACCCATTTGTGCTGAGTGCTCGGGACATCTTTGGCGCCGACGATATCGAGGGTTTGCTCAGCCGACATTCAGAAGTCGAGCGCGCCAACTTTAAACTATGGCTTACCAGCACGAGCGTTCTAGAGCGAGTGCTTCACAATGCGACAATGTGCCAGACAGATTTCGAGGTCGAGCGCATACGTCGCAAGCTTCCTCTATTCGTGAAGAGCAATGGCTACCCTAGGGCAACTGAGATTCTCCATCAGGCCCGCATTGTCGTTATAACGGGCCCCCCAGGGATCGGCAAGACCACGCTGGCTGAGATGCTCCTTTACGCGCATTTGGAAGACGGATTCGAGCCAGTCGCAATTAAGGCCGATATTACACAAGCAAAGGAACTCTTCAAGCCTGCGCGTAAACAAATCTTCTACTACGACGACTTTCTCGGCCAGACATTTTTGGGTGACCGCCGCGAATATCTTGGTAGAAATCAAGACACTGTACTTGTGGACTTCATGGAGATGGTCCGCCGGTCATCCCACTCTCGATTCATTCTCACGACGTGAGAGCATATCCTGAGGGGCGCACTCCAGGTCTCGGAGCGTCTTGGGCACAGCCCGATTTTGGACCATCGCTGCATTCTTGAGCTGAGCGACTATTCGTATGGCATCCGAGCCAGACTTCTCTATAACCATCTCTATTTTAGTGACCTTCCTCAGACGTACAAAGAAGAACTCCTCAAGGACGACTTCTTTCTGGGCATCATCAAGCATGAGCACTTTAATCCTCGACTGATCGAGTGGCTATCGGCCTATTCGCGGTTAGGTCACGTTCCTGCGGACCGCTACAGAACGCACGTCTCGAACTTACTACAGTCGCCGGAGACCATCTGGGCTTATGCGTTCAACAACCAAATCTCAGACGCGGCGCGTCACGTCCTTCTCAGCTTTAACACGGTTGGCGGATGGGTGGATGCGGCTGACCTGGAACCAGTCTTCATAGCGCTCCATCGGTATAGTGCCACCAAGTACCATCAGCAGATTCGCCCAGGCGATTTCGAGCGGGCACTTCAGGAGCTGGAAGGTGCCTTTCTCTCGTATAACAGGGCGTATGCTAGTTATCTTAACCCTTCTGTTCGAGACTTCGTGGCCTCGGTGATCATAAACCAACGTGACATTGCGGAAGACATTCTCAATTCGGCCGCGCGATTTAAGCAAATTGTGAATCTCTGGGAACTTGCCGCCGCCCATCCTAACAGTGTACTCAGGAGTGTTTTAACGACGGACGCCGATCTCCTTTCTCGATCATTGTCTCGCCTGTTGGATGGGCCCTCTTTCCGCTGGGTAAAGATGTCGGATGGTACTCATATAGGTCACTACATTGATGTGAATTACGAAGGTAAAGTAGGATTTATTGCGAAAGTCGCTGCGGTTCACAGTTCAATACAGCTCGCCGACATGGCATCTCAATTGGCGAGGAAGCTCGTTGACATGTGGGAGAGGCAGGTCGTCGAGTTCGGCCCTGCGCTCCGCCTACTGGAAGCTATAGCTGAAAATATCTGGTTTCTCGACCATGGTGGACGCGAAGCGTACCGCAGGATTTTGAGCGGGGTCGTAGATGCACTCGACTATGCGCGGGCGGACGACTGGCTCAATATCTTGGCTTTTTCGGCAAAGTCAATTGACTGGCGTGATACCGATGAAGAGAAACTTGAGTTAGCACTTCGGCGCTATGAAAAGAATGGTGCGAACGATGAGCGTTTTGAGTGTAAGGCTCTTGATGAGCTGACAGGTTTGCGTGATTCATTGAGCAAGCTCCATACTGAGCACGGGCTCGCTCTGAAATATGAGATCGAGCGGCTTGATGAGGATATCGCCGAACGCCAAGATGAACTGGAGGATCCTGAAGACGGAAGCGGGTTCTCGCAAGACCGGACACCATTACGACATGATCTAGTTACTGATGACCAAGTGCGGGAGATGTTCCGGACATTGCGGGAAGGTGGCTGAGGCCCCATTTGCATTCCCTCAATCACTCGTCGAAACTCCGACGTCTGGATCGAGGAACTCCTAGGGAAACATATCGCCTAAATTCGACGGGCCTCAATTTCAGCAAAGGTGGTCGAGCAAGAGTGTGGAGCCGATACCTAGGGAGGGCTGCGACGCAGTGCGAAAGGTTCGACGGTCATGAATCGGGTACAGTGCCTAGATTCGCGTACGGCTCTGAATCACCACTTTGGTGCTTTCTGGCTGACGGACCTCGGTCTGATGCTGGCTAACGGGGTTGTTGGGAGTTACAGTCATGAAGTACGTGGATGAGT
>DKBD01000171.1 GCA_002451055.1 Nitrospira sp. UBA6909
CGCTCAAACTTCGCCTTCGCCATAACTCACTCCTTTTCCTAGGTCACTTGAAAGTTGTGTCCCGTCGCGCTCCACTCGTAAGCGCGCCAGGTCGAACACGCTCTGCATGGAGCCCACGACGCGGATCGAACGCGTGACCTCGTCCTTACCAAGGACGTGCTCTACCAACTGAGCTACGTGGGCCTCTTCTTCGTGAAACGTCAAACGTGAAAAGTGAAACGACGGGATCTGCCCCACCCAAGCCATCTCACTCGCACCCCTTCGCGCCTTCGCATCAAAGAGCACACCACCGAACTTCCCGCGCCCCACGTTTCACATCTCACGTCTGACGCCTCACGTCCCTTAATTGGAGCGGGCGATGGGATTTGAACCCACGACAGCCAGCTTGGAAGGCTGGAACTCTACCACTGAGCTACGCCCGCCTTTCGTTCATCAATTAGCGCTTCAAATCAAAAGACGCCTCAGGTGTTTACCCACTACATCGGCCCACCGCAATGAGCGCGTCCAAAAATAAACCCGCAATCCCTCTCCCATCGCCAGGAACAATCCAATCGGTTCCGGGTCGAGCAAGCTCTGTATGGTGGGCAGGCAAGGATTCGAACCTTGGAAGACATAAGCCAGCAGATTTACAGTCTGCCCCCTTTGGCCACTTGGGTACCTGCCCGCAACACCCTGCCTCGGCTTCATGAGACCGAGAGGTTCGGTGCAAATTTCAAAAAACCTTCGCTTACCTAGCGCGAAACAAATAAGAGCAAACCTCTCCAAGCACAGCTCCCCTCTTCAATCCAGAAGATTGAAGCGCTGATGTGCCGGACAGGCCAATTAAGAAATGCTGGATTCTATTGATGAAGTCTTGCCGTGTCAAGAGGAGATTATCTCTGCCTGTCTTTTTATTTCCCTACTGCCCACCCCTTAACAGCCGGACGGCATGCCGACGATCACCGACAACCCTGGAGATCTCTCGACAAGACCAACGACTTCACTAGTGAAACCAAGCACTTGTATCATCAGAATCTTCGCCTCTTCCCAGGTAAGCTGCGATTGCCTGGCAAGAAACCTTTTTTGAGTAATCCGCCGTTCATCAACATCTTGGGGGACATAATATCCGCGGAACTCTCCGTTTAAGAAAGCCTCTCCGAGGCGCTGCGCCCATCGATTCATCTGGCGCTGTTGATGGACCATCGCCTCCCCACCTCTGCGCTCCACCTCGAGTTGACTCCAAATCGCCCAGCCGATAAAGACGGCCCATGTCTCATTAAGAGCTTCCCACGATTCCGACTCCGTCAAGTATCGCGATTCCGTCTCATGCTGACGCTGCACAACCGGGACGATGGCGACTTCTCCATACCGGCACACTTGCTGTTTTCGCGCAAAGTCCATCAACCCGTTCGACACGCCGGCGGGACCCGCCGATCGCTCACCAATAAAAACTCGATAGTCCATGTAGGCATGGAACAACTCATGATAGAGAACTTGCAGCTCTTTATGCGTCATCTTCGTCAGCGGCTTGAGCACCCTTCCGGCGGCGTTGAAGGACAACGATCGATTGAGAACCAGACGATGTTCGCCGGGATGATACTCCGCTGCATACGTCCGGAGATCGTCGAATTCAAACCGAACGAAATCCGACGGGACCGTTTTCAGAAACTGTACGGGAAGACCAAGCTGCTCCGCTTCGGACAACAGCCGCTCCCACATCACACCAGGCGAAGATTCGCCATGGGCGGACGGCAGGGAGGGTGCTCCGGCCAGGGACATGCCGAACCAACAACACCAGACGAGCAGAAGCCGGAACAGACACGTCACCCGCGTCACAGAGACAACCGGGGCAGAATGACACCAAGGCGATATCGATCGGGAATTGGCGTGATGTTCGCTCAACCTCGCTCCAACTGTTTGTATCGCGGCCCGGCTAATAATCCTGATAGCGAGAAGTCCCCCAATCTTCCCACCCGCGTTCTTCAACCAAGGCGAGCACATCGAGAAGATTTGACGACACATGATCGAGGAATCGAGAGGGCTTTGAAAGCAACATCCCACTGGCCTTATCGTAGACGTTAATGGGATAGGTCATGAACAAATGCCGTTTGGCCCGAGTCACGGCTACATAGAACAACCGGCGCTCCTCTTCCAACTCGTCATCCGTGAGAAAGGAATAGGCGGAGGGAAACCGGCCGTCAACGACCCAGATCACGAACACACACTGCCACTCCAATCCTTTGGCCGAATGAATCGTGGACAGCACCAGCCGTTCGTCATCGCGATCAGATGCGTCGACATCCACCGCGCTGCCGTCCGGCGGTTCCAGCGCCAAGTCGGCCAGAAACTCGTTGATGCCGGGATAGCCTTCGGCGATGGTGTGGAGATGATCCAGATCCCGAATCCGTTTGGGATAATCGTCGTACTGTTCCTTGAGAAGCGGGAGATAATATTCATAGATGTCATTGACGTACTCGGCTGGCGACCGATCGTCGGCTTTGGCCAGGCAATCCAACGTGTCCGCCAAACTCCTGAGTCCCCGGCCCGAGCGGCCGGGCACAGCGCGCAGGACGTCGGACGGCCGTTCGGCCTTCATGATCGCGGCAAGCAGATCCTGGGCCTTCTTCGGCCCGACTCCTTCCACCAGCATGAGAACCCGATGCCAACTGACCGTATCGAGTGGATTGGCGACCACCCGCACATGCGCCAGCAAATCCTTCACGTGGGCCGTCTCGATAAACTTCACACCGCCNNAGAATCTTCTGCGCGATGAACCGCGACTGCGCGTTCTCCCCGGCTGCTTCCACGAGAGCCGGCAACGGCCCGTCGAGTTTCCTGGTGAAGAGGCGTTTCGTGTACTTCTCTGCCGCTTCCTCAATGATACAGTTCGCCAAATCCAGGATCGGCTGCGTACTGCGGTAATTTTCCTCCAGCTTGTACACCGTTACGCTGGGAAAGAGCTCCGGAAACTCCATAATGTTCTTGAACGTCGCGCCTCTGAACGCATAGATCGATTGCGAATCGTCGCCGACGACCATCACGTTGTTGTGCGTGGCCGCAAGTCGGCGAATGACTTCAGCCTGCAACCGATTGGTATCTTGATACTCGTCCACGAGGATATAGCGGTATTGGCGTGAAATCGCCGTACGGGCCGATTCGTCCATCTCCAGCACCTGCCGGAGCATCACCAGCAGGTCATCGTAGTCCAACAACTGTTTCTGTCGTTTCGCCGCGTGATACGCCTTTTGGAGCCGGATCAAGTCCTCCACATGGTCCGCAAAATGGCTGAACTCTGCGAGCAGGATTTCATCAAGACTACGGAGCGTATTCTCGCTCTTACTGATCATCTCCATGACCGTCCCCTTGCGGGGGAAGCGCTTGTCTTTTTCGTTGAGACCCAGCTGAGCGCGACAGAGCGCGATCAGATCTTCCGCATCGCCGCGGTCCAGAATCGTGAACCCCGGCTCCACGCCGATCGAACGACCATAGCGCCGCAACAGCATATTCGCGACAGAGTGGAACGTGCCGCCGCACACGCGTTGGCTTCTCGCCCCGATCAAATCGCCCGCGCGGTTTAACATTTCCTGCGCCGACTTGCGCGTGAAGGTCAGAAGGAGAATATTCGAGGGGTCAACGCCGGAATCGATCAGATACGCCACGCGATAGACCAAGGTGCGTGTCTTGCCGCTCCCGGCACCGGCAATGACCAGCGACGGCCCCTCTCCCGCCGTCACGGCCGCCAACTGCTGCGGATTCAGCGCAGCCGGATAGTCGATGGACAGGGTACGGGGACCGGCCTCATCGGCGGGCCGCTTCAATACATAGGGTTGTGCTTTTCGTTCCATAAAAAGATGCGACAGACGCGTTCGGCAGTTCTGATCGATAGCGGGACCTGTTCTATAGCATACTCGGCTTCTCTTTTTATACCGCCATCAGCATCCACAGCTTAGCCACCAACCAAACGACACAGGCGATCGCCAGCAGCAGAACCGATACCGTCCCCCCCCGATGATTCCCGCCACATAGAACCAATCCGGCCGGGTCTCTCGATCCGGCTTCATAGCGGCCTCCCGTAAGAGCGCCGCGTTTCTCGCATGGCTCCGGAACCAGACCGAGAACAGATCGCCGGCGACCGGGACCGCTCCCACCACGCCGTTGATCAGCAACTTCAGACTCATGCGTGCCAGCACAATCCGTGGGAGACGCAAGCGCGCAGCGACACCAAGGATCACCGTACCGATCAGGTTGGCCAACGCATCGCCGATGCCGGGAATAAGTCCAATCAGTGGGTCCAATCCTATGTACCACGATATCCCGGGAATCCTGACCGCCGTGTCCAATGCCTTCGCAAGAATATCAGCGATCTCGACAAATGCTCCCGCGCGTTATCCCGCGGCACATGGGATCCAGAGTTGGAATTCACCACCCTCCGGAAAGTTCAATGAATGCGTTGAAGGAATGCGTTGAAGGACAGGTTAACGGAAGAACCGGAGAAAGTCAGCTGGCGGGAAAACAGGGACACGGTCACACCAGAGACGGTGGGGACCAGACATCGCCGCGGTCTTTGGCGCCGTCCATTTTCTACACGCAGCGGATTGAACGCAAAGCTCAGCCGGCGCTTTTAGCGACCGGTCTGAAGCGCAAAGCTAGGCGGAAATAGTCTGCACAATCAGCGGCAGTTTGTTGAGTGTGAGGTGTTTCAGTTCGACCTTTCGGCTGGCATTGTCGATGTCAATTCCCACAAGATGACCTGCGGCATCGTAATCGAGCACGATCCCTTCAGCGATCTCTCGGCTTTCAACGCTCGGCTGCTCGGAAAGATCGATATACAGCGAATCGGTATCGGGATAATAATTGAGCTTCATGGATTGAACCCTCTGTCTGGAAAAGCGTTGTGTATCGTGACCTTATCTTCGAGGGTGATCACCCTCAATACTCGTCCCTCTAGCTCCTCAATCCGGCCCCAAAACCGGTATCGGTTTCCCTCTTGGGGCTCGTTTCTTAGCGCGTTCTCAACAACCCGAATGCACCACTCCTTCTTCAGGTGGGACGCTTCCGCAAAACTTCCTTCTCGAAATACTCGGTAAACTTGTATCGCCCCATCCTTGACGCAATAGCGCTTTCACCCGGGAATGGCCAGCTTTCAATCTAACAGGGAACTAAGGGGCGCACCGAAGGCGCGTCCCAGCGACCGAAGGGAGCGAGCTTGAGCGCAGGATTAGGCTCTCGCCTGCCAGATTGCCGGGTTTCTATTGCCATGAAATACCGCCAAAACAACGATGCGGCTCCCATCTGTGCGGAAATACACACTATACGGGAAGCCCTTGGCAACGACTCGACGAACATCTTCACGGACAACAGCGAACTAGAGAGGCTCGGTGGATGCCAACGATATGCAGCGCTCAATCTCAGCAATGAATGCGATACCGAGACCAAAGCGTTTACCTCCGTACCATGTACTGGCTTCGATAAACTCTGCCCTGGCGGCACGATGGAATGAGACGGGGAGACTCATTGCCTCNNCTCTCTTACCTTCTTTCGCCATTTGGACCCCGGTCCGCGGTTGGTCGAGTGAGTACCCTTACTCCGAAGATTACGCCAGCGCAGCGCTCCAGGGACAGACGCCGCCGGATACCCGGATACTATGTCCACTCAAACCACTGAAGAGATCGCGAAAAGAAAGAACCAAAAAGGGGGTTGTTTTTTCCGTCTCATGAGTTTAAATGGTGTAAACGTATTGAAGCCGTCCCCATAACCCACCATTACCATAGAGAGGTCTAACCGTGAGTTTGCAAAAACTTCTGTGGCTGGTTATTGCAATGGCTATTTACGGCAACGTCGGTGCTGTCTGGGCCTATGATACGGGCCCTGCGACAAGCGTCACTGACCCTTGCATCAAAGTGAACTACTCCAACTTCACGCCTCCCCCCTTCTCACGGGAAACGAATAATACAGAGGTGGCGCCGAAATCAGATTTTTCATTTCTGGTTACCGGCGAAGTGAAGGCGAACAGTGTGAAGGTGACGATTAAAGGCGAAGCCGTCCCGGTCACGTCGAAACCTCAACAAAGTGGAACCTTGGTGAGCGGCAAACTTCCCGACAGCACCAAAGGCAAGTACATCCGCATTGAAATCTCGGCCAAAGGCCCCTCCCAATGTGACAAACTGGGTGGATGGCTGCTGAAAGTGGGGAACTGACCGTCTAGGAAGCAATGTGGGCAG
>DKBD01000074.1 GCA_002451055.1 Nitrospira sp. UBA6909
GCGATGTCGACCTGATAGTCCTGCACCCATTGACCATCCATCCAAAAGGCAAGAGCGCGGAGTCGACGCTGTTCAGGGAAATATTCCGTGACCCAGGCTCCGTGTGTGGCGAGGGCCTTTGCCAGGTTCTGAACGAGCGCGGCAAAGAATTGTTGGCCGGTTTCCGTGGCCGTGCCTTCGAGGATGGCGCGTAACGCCTCGTCGGTCGCCAGGCCTGCAAGAGGTTGGGATTGATCAGCCGGTGGAGAGTTCATTGGAAGAAAGTATGGAACGAACCGGTGTAGTGATGCAAGAGGGACTGTTAGTCCCATTCCCACGGCTAGCCGGCTGTATTCAACGTCGCGAACCGTTGCTTCAGCAGCTCGATGCGAGAGAGATAGGTTCGTACATCGTGGTCTCCGCACCGTTGGTGAGGCGTAAGTCGAAAACGGCGAACGGCAAAGCCACGGCCTGCCCCGGCGCCGCAGAGGTGGATGACGGCGGCGAGGTGGTGTTTCTCTCTGAGGGTTGCCTGCCTTCGCTCGCCGATTGCCTGCGCGACGTGTCGATCGAGGAGGGCCGCAGTCATCTCGATCGCATGACTTGGAAGAACGCGAGTGTACAGGCTGTTGAACCAACAGGAGGTTAGATCATACCAGGGGCCGACCTCGACCACCCGATGGTCATGGATGCAGTAGCGTTTCGCGATGAGAAACGTGCCATCCGTAATCTGAAACATTCCGACTCCGCTGGAAGCCGGTTGATACCACTCGAAGGGATTCCGGCTCCATTGCCGACGCCAATAAGTCCGTGCAACAGGGTTGCCGTTTCCTTCCGCCTGAGCAAGCGCAGCCAGTAATTCCGGCGTGATGACCTCGGTCGCATGTTCCCGGAAAAGCGGGCCGTATTCCTGCCATGTTCCAGCAAGACTCTTGTCGAGTGATCGATCCAGTGGGAAGAAGACTTCGGTCGGTTTGGCGATGGCGTGATAGATCCAGTTCATGGTCATGAAGAGGACGAGGAGGAGTGAGGCGCCAAGGAGGAGTCGTACACCAGGATGAGTTCTCGAGACTGCGCGGAGAAAGGTTCTGATCTCGCGCAGCCTTCGGCTGGTAAACCGACGAAAGGCCTTGAGTCGGGGCCAGTGGTGGGAACGGCGGCGTCGCCGCCGGGGCTTGCGCCGGACAGGGCGAGGTGACATACGAATAATATCACTGCTTCGAAGGTGAGCCCCGGCACAGGGGTGTCCGGTTGTCGGATGCGTGGATCACGCTGAAATTACCGGTCTCAATCCTCCTGATATGTGGCCTTCCAATCCCTTGCCTGGAGCTGCGCTTGGGCGATTTCCTTTGCGGTCATGCCGAGGACCAGTCGATCCCGCCGTTTGGCTCCCTCTTCAAGGCCGTTGGCCGCCGCGAGGTTGTACCACTGATGCGCTTGTACTGGATCTTGTGGAAGGCCGCGTCCCTTTTCAAAGAAAGTTCCAATGGTGAACATGGCTTGTGCGTGACCATGATCGGCCGCAAGNNTCGTACTTCATGCCAAGACGATATTGATCTTCAGCGCTTCCGTGCTCGGCCAGAGGCCGGGCATCATCGATGCGTGTGACGAGATCATGGACGTTTACATAGGGTGCTTTCGGCGGATCAATACATCCTGGCAAAAGGCTCAACGCCGTCATCATTGTGAGAAGTCTCAAGCCAGCCGGCATGATTCGCTCCCTTCGTTCTCGACAGAATGCTGTTGATCCTTCATGCGCAGAAACAGACATAGAAGGTCTACTTTAGCACAGTATCAGGTGTTCTTTTGCCCCGATTGATATTTGGCGAAACAGATCAGATCCATGTGGTCGTAGTGATCGGGGAGGATCGTTTCGGCCTTGTAACCGAGGCAGAGGAAAAACTGTATGTTCCGGGGTGTCCGGAGCATGGTGCACGCATAAAGTTTATGGGCATCGGCCGCTATGCGTTCAACTTCCCGCATCAATTGTTTCCCCACACCTTGCCCCTGGTGGGTTGGACTCACGGACAGGAGCCGAATGACACAGACACCCCCCACGGTCCAGAAACGGACTGATCCGACGATTACCCCATTCGATTCAGCCACGAAGATATGTTTTTCTTTGGCATCTTCTTTGAGACTCTCCATCGTCTCCGCCGTCCAGCCGCTGACCTTGTACACATTGTTGTATTCTCCGAACGCCGCCTGCTGAACGTGCAACAAGCTAGCAAAATCATCTTCGGTGGCAGGTCGGACTTGAATCATGACTAGATGCTCCAGAGGTTGATGGACTGGCGGTATCGAAAATATCAGAGCGAGCCATCGAGGCTCCATCCGGAACACTCGGCAGGCAATCCTTTCTGCTGCCGGCTCAAAAAATGGTGCCCAGTTCAGATGAGTGGGAGCCCGGCTTGTCGAGAAACGTCAACAGGGCGATCAGTCCAATACCCGAGACCAACCAGATCCAGCCCGCCATCCATTTCCTCTGACAAAATGAAAAGAGGCTCATCAGGAGTACCACTCCGCCCACAAGCCCTGCGATGCCCGTGCCGAATGCGCTCATCGTTCTCCTCTTGTGTGCTCAGGGACCTGACCAGATTAGCATGTGTCCGAGTAAGGTAGCGAAACCGGCTGGCACTCACGAGACTCGTGTCGTGACGGCCGTTCAGCCGATTAACATGAAGAGATTGTACACCTTTACGCACAGAGGAAACACTCTCAGCGTGGGTGTGGAAAGAGGGAAGACGGATTCGGTCATTTCGGCGGGATGATGGGCGAGCGGCGCTGTCTGATTGTTTGTCGTTTTTGTCGATCCTCCTCGATCAATTTCAAAGCATCCGATCGTGATCGAAGTTTTTCCATATGCAGGTCTTGCTCACGGAGCTGTTGACGGAGCGCCTGCACAACGTCGTTGTTCTCCGCATGGAAGAAGTGTAGCACGGCATGACCAGACGGGTGAGGCACCGGAATAACTGTGGAGGCGCAGAGCCTCATTGTGGCGGGCTCATTGTCTGTTGAAACAAGAAATTTAGTGGCGCTATTGAGACTAAAGAGTATAGCTTAGGCATAGGCATTAGGACGGTGTGCCGTCGAGTGGTTCATGCTCATGAATTCATGACTGCCAGACAACAACAGCCTGAGGAACGGTGAGTAGGGGTGCATGGTTCATGAGGTTAATTGATGGCGGGCCTCGAATTGGTGCCGACGATAGCGGCGTGGGCTTCCTGGAGGGGATCGATCTAGAACGGCTGGAGATATTCAGATTGCAGTTGATCCACGGATCGACCCCGTAACTGGGTGGACGGGTTTCGTGTGAATGAAATGCGGGCGCTTCGGAATGGGTGTACGTGCTGATCTCCTACTGCATGACGGGAGGGGCGTTCAATAACGATCGAATTGAAGTGTGCAAGGCTGATCTGGGTGCGTAAAGGGAGGATCGTGTGGATAAAGGGCGGGTGCTCATCGTCGAGGATGAAACGTTGATTGCGATGGAGCTGAAAGATCGCCTGGAACGCAATGACTATACGGTGTGCGGGGTTGTGGCGCGTGGGGAGGAAGCCATTGGGCAGTTCGAACGGTTTAAGCCTGACCTGGCTTTGATGGATGTGCATCTCGCCGGCAAGCTGAACGGCATCGAAACGGCGAAGGAATTACAGGCGAAAAAGAATATCCCGGTGATTTATTTGACGGCCTATTCCAATCCCCAGCTGGTTGAACAAGCATCGAAGACGAGGCCCTACGGGTATCTCATCAAGCCGTTCGAGGAGCGAGAGCTGCGGGCGACGATCGAGGTGGCTCTCTATAAGCATAGGATGGAGCAATGGGTGCGGGATAAGGAGCAGGGGCAGGTGAATGCCTTCGACGAAGGCCGCCCACATGATTTGGCGACGGATAAGCGCTGCACGAGGTTGGATGAAGACATGACGAAATTCTCTGCAGACGAGTCTCAATGCAGTGCATGCCATCAAGGAGTCGCGTGTACTTTTTCTTCGATTTCGTCTTCCGGTATCAGCACGCAATATCGATCAGGCGCAGAAGTCATCAGGAAATTCATGCCGAATACCGGCGTGCACGTCGTGTGCAAAGGCATATTAGCAATCTCGGAGATGGTCCCTCCGCCGAAGAAGGTGATACTCGATCTTGTGTCCGCCGGAGGGATTCTGGGCATCGTCGAGTGCAGTTTAGATCTCCGCCGCTATCATTTCTCCGCGCACGCGCTGACTGATGCGATCGTGACGTTTTTCCCTCTGAACGAGGTCCAAAGATTTTGTGCGGATCATGGGGGAGGGGTGAAAATCTTGGCTGAAGTGTGCCGCGCGCTTCGCCAGCTTGAAAAGAGATATGTCCTGCTCGACACAGCGGAGGTTTCCGATCGGCTGATTGCCACACTTCTGTGGCTCTCCAGGATGGATAAGACTCCGTCGGGTCAGAATGCGATCATTCCATTCGAGTTGACTAACGCGACGCTCTCGTCCCTGATTGGGGCCAGGCCGGAAACGATCACACGGCTGATGAGTCAGTTACGCGCACAAGACCTCATTGGCTACTCCGATGGGCGCATTGTCATTAGCAGCCGAGAGAGTCTCAAAGCACAGTCATCCTTAGATCTCAATCACATTCTCATAGATCCCATGATGTCCTAACGTCTTTTGTTATCCCACACCGCCTCGGCTTCTGAGGTTTCAGAACTCTCTATCCCACCGCGCACCATAAGCGACCCATACAGCAGAAGACAGGGATCAGCGCCAGGAAGAGGCGCTGGGCTACTCTTCAATGCCCAGGATTCTCCTACGCCAGTTCCACCATCAGTTCATCCGCGGACGTAGGACCCTCACGGCCCCACGGCTTCACAGCTGAAGCCGTGGGGCTCCAGTGTGTTGTTCCATGTTAGTCCCCTGAGACTGAAACTCGGTGACGAAATCCGTCGTCCTAATATGTGTAAGAACCATGACCTGGGATCAATCAACTATTTTCTCCACTTCAAATTCAGAACACTAGGAAGAGGAGTGGCACGGACGATGTTCCCGATCGAATACGGAACAATAACCTGATCGAACGCAAGAATAGATTGCTGTGTTTAGGAAGACACAAAGAAAAGACCGAGACCAACATTTGTGTGCAGCCTCGTCGAACCGTATCAAATGGAAGATGATCTAGATCAATCACTGATGTGAGGCAGATTTACTCAGTACGCGATGCGGAATAGATTCATGACGACGGACAGGGCGATTGAGTCTTTGGGGACGCATAGTTGTGAGCGTGAGTAATGATAAGGACATACATCCTGCTCAGTTCATGGCAACGTGGCATTGTTATTGCTCAACAATGTCCTTGATCGTTTGAGGGGGTGCTATGCCCCTCGGATAACCGGATCGCGACCTCAGTAATACCACCGATGAATTGTCCGATTGCAGTGCGTAGCACACCCACGCGATCCAGATCACGTCGCGCAAGCATATCAGCGTAAATGCGATGGAGACAGCCGATTAGCCGAAGAGGAGGGCTCATGGAGCCACTGTACTTGTCCACCGAAGGGATGACCGATGCCGAGCAGATGCTGCTCTCCATGATTGTCTCGTTCGCGAGCGATCAACTGACACGAACGTGGACCATACAGCAAGGCGGAACCGGGGATGTGGTGATGTACGACATCTCCAATCCGCGGGCCCGCCTGGCCTGGGAACGGAGCCGGACCCTGACGCATCCGATTCCGGTGGTGCTGTCAGAAGACCCGATTCGCGACGTGCCGTGGGTTTTGCAGAAACCCGTGCGGACCCAACGCCTGATTCCATTCCTGAATGGTCTGTCGGACTGGATGGCGCAGCACGGCGCGCCCTCCTCGGCCCCCCCGGCGATCGATCGGCCCCCGGAAGATCCCTTCAGTGCTTTGAAACAGCGGCTCGGAGCCGTCGCCTTGACCAGGCTGACTCAGGAGGGGACGCTTCACGATCTCAAGCTCATCATTTCCGGCAGCGTGGCGGCCGGGAAATCGACTGCTATTCGGACAATCAGCGACATTCCGCCGATCAATACCGATGTGCCTGCGACCGACTCCGTCTCGATCCTGAAGGCGAGAACGACGGTGGCGTTGGATTATGGGGAATTGACGATCACCGATGGGAAGAAGTTGCGGCTCTACGGCACGCCAGGCCAACGGCGTTTTGATTTTATGAGCAAGATCCTGGGGCGGGGAGCCTTGGGGCTCGTCGTATTGATCGACAATCGCGTGGAAAATCCGCTGGCTGAATTGGATTACTACGCGGCGGTGTTTGCCGATCTGATCAACCAATCGGCGATGGTCGTCGGCGTGACGCATCGCGATCAAGCGCCGGAACCGAGTCTGGACCGGTATGAACGCCGGCTGGAGACCTTTCACAAGTCGTGGCCGGTGTTCCCTGTCGACCCACGGAAGAAATCCGACGTCGTCGCAATGCTCGACGCGCTGGTCACGATGCTCGAACATTCAAGGAGGGGGTATGCCGTTACCGGACGAAAGTGAATCGGCCGTGTTTGCGCGGGAACTGGATAACTATCTGTCGAACTGCGAGGCAGTGGAACTTGCCGTCATCACGACGCCGGACGGGCGGCTGCGCGCGCAGCGGCAGCGTGGCGCCTATGAGACCGAATCAACGGCCGTGATGGGCAGTTCGTTGATGGCGCTCGGCGATACTATCCTTGCGGAACTTCGTCTGGGGACGTGCGAAACGGTCATCGCGGAAAGTGCGCAGGGGCTTGTGCTGTTCAATCACATCGGCAGCTCGTTTGTGCTGGTCAGCATGACTCAATCGAAACACAGTTTGGGGTCGCTGCTCAGCTGGGCGCGGCGCACCGCCGAGGATATCGCGCAAGGCCTCCGGCCGAGCATGCCAGTGGCCCACAGCGCGTCGGTCTAACGGCTAGGTTGACGGGGACGCTCCCGTATCAGACGATGTGCCAATTGTCCGGAAGGGGCGTCGGCAAAAGAGTATGTCGATTGCCGATGCATGGGCAGATCGGAGAGCCTCGAAGCCTTCGTCAAGGCTCATTCCGATCTTCTGGTCGACGACACGCTGAGCCAATACTGTGTCGAGCAGTAGCGACAAGACAGGGCCGCCGCCAGACTCGCATTATTCATGAACTGTTCTACTGCAAACGCCGATATGTCTTGCGACAAGCTTGGCCGCGAGCTTCGCAAGGATAGTGGGCAGGCTCGCCCCTCGTGACTTCAACATTCCTGCGTCAAGCATGCTTCTGTCTATCGCGGCCACGCCCACCCGTGTCGCGTAGCGTCATGGCGGTTTCGTCGCGAACTGTCACGGGTAAATATGCGGGTTTATTGGGAGGAACGAGTTGATGAAAGAAGCGCCTCTGCCGAACGATGAGAATGGCCGGCTCCAGGAACTCTACCGGTACAAAGTGCTGGATACGGAGTCCGAAAAGGATTTCGACGATCTGACTATTCTGGCTGCTCGGATTTGTGAGACGCCGATCGCCTTCGTGAGTTTGGTGGACGCCAACCGGCAATGGTTCAAATCAAAGGTTGGGATCGATGCGACGGAGATGCCGCGCACCCTTGCGTTTTGTGCACACGCAATTGTGAACAAAGATATCTTGATCGTGCCCGATGCCTTGGTCGACGAGCGCTTTGCCGACAATCCACTCGTGACGGGAGAGCCGGGAATCCGATTCTACGCAGGTGCACCGCTGGTGAGCAGTAATGGCTATGCGGTGGGGACGCTCTGCGTGATTGACCGGCATCCAAGGACAATTCTGCCGGAGGAGAAAGAGGCGCTGCAGGTGTTGAGTCGACAGGTCGTCCAGCGACTCGATCATCGGTGTCAAATCAAGGAGCTGCAACAAGCTATCGAGGCTCGGCGGCAGGTAGAAACAGCCCTTAAGACCAGCGAATTGCAGTTTCAATCCATCATGGAAGCCCTTCCGCAGCTGATTTGGACGGCCGGCCCAGACGGCGCGCTCGACTATGTGAACACCCAGGCAACCAATTATGCCGGTCTGCCGGCCGAGGCTGTGACCGGATGGAACTGGCAGGCACTGCTGCATCCAGATGACCTCCCTCTCTGTCTCGAACGCTGGTCCCAGTCATTACGGACCGGCTTGCCGCATGAATCAGAATTCCGCCTGCGACAGGGCTACGATGGCCAGTACCGCTGGCACATCTCACGGGCTCTCGCAATGAAGGATGAGTCTGGTGCCATTCTCAAGTGGTTCGGCACTTGCACGGACATCCACCAGCAAAAGATAGCAGAGGAGAAGCTGCGAATTTCCGAACACTTTCTCAATTCCGTCTTCGAATATCTTCCTGGTATGGTGTTCGTGAAGAACGCTACGAATCTACGATTTGTTCGGATCAACAAAGCCGGCGAGAAACTCTTGGGCTATCCCCGCGAGGCGCTCATTGGGAAGAGCGATTACGACTTCTTTCCCAGAGAGCAGGCGGACAATTTTACCACCAAAGATCGGGCAGCGCTCAACAGCGGTCAGTTGCTTGAGATCCCGTCCGAGCCGGTTCTGACCCAAGGGCAGGAGACGCGGTATCTGCACACGAAAAAGATCCCGCTCTGCGACTCGTCCGGGAAGCCACAGTACCTGCTTGGAATCTCGGAAGACATCACGGAGAGGATGCAGGAGGAGCAGTACCGTCAGCAACAGGCATTGCTGATATCGCTTATGCTAAATGCAGGGCCGAGTTGTATCAAGCGCGTGGCACGCGACGGAACATTGTTGCACATGAACGCAGCAGGATTGAGGCTGATTGAGGCAGATCGAGAAGCGGATGCGGTCGGGCTGTCGGTGTTTGACGTAGTGGTTCCCGAACATCGCGATGCCTTCCGGCGCATGCATCATGACGTGATCTCAGGGCACGCGCGGACACTCCATTTCGAAATTCAGGGCTTTAAAGGAGCCCGCCGGTGGATGGAGACCCATGCCGTGCCGTTTCAGAATCCCGTCACCGGAGAGGTCGAGCACCTGGCCATCACCAATGATGTTACCGATCGCAGGCAGGCCGAGGAGGAGTTGCGCGCATCGGAGGAGAAGTTGCGACACACACTGTTGGCATCCAATACCGGCATCTGGGAATGGAATGTAGAGACTGGGGCGGTGCGCTTCTCAAAAGAATGGAAGAGTCAGATTGGATATGCCGAAGGCGAATTGCCGGATAACNNATTTCGACAAAACTTTCGTTTGCGCCATAAGGACGGGCAGTACCGTTGGATTATGGCGCATGCAGCGTTTGTGTCGCATTCGGACGGCCAGGGTGGGCGGATGCTCGGGACGCACACCGATATTACTGAGCAGAAGGTCAACGAGGCAGCGTTGCGCGCCACCGAGGAGCGGCTGGAGTTTCTCCTGTCTGCGTCTCCGGCTGTGATCTATTCCGCCAAAACCACCGGTAATTACGGTGTGACCTTTGTATCCGACAATATTAGCAAAATGCTCATGTATCGGCCTGAGGAGTTCGTCGCGGATTCGGAATTGTGGTCCAAGAAGATCCATCCGCTGGATCGCGAACGGGTCCTTGCGGGATTGCCGAGGGTGTTCGAACAGGGAGCGTACGTTCACGAGTACCGGTTTTTGCATCAGGATGGGAGCTATCGATGGATACGAGATGAGTTGCAGGTGATTCGCGATGCGGAGGGCCAGCCGACTGAGTTGATCGGTTGTATGATCGATATTACCGACCGCAAACAGTCCGAAGAGGCCTTGAAAGAGAGCCATCGACGCTTTCGAGCCATCTTCGACCAAACCTTTCAGTTTACTGGCCTGATGTCGACCACCGGAATACTTCTCGAAGCCAACCGTACGGCGTTGGAGTTTGTCGGCCTCACGGAAAAGGATGTCATCGGAAAATACTTTTGGGAGACACCTTGGTGGACGCACTCGCCAGACCTGCAGCGGCGCTTACAGGAAGCGACCCGTGTCGCGGCTGATGGAGCCACAGCTCGATTTGAGGCGTCACATCCTTCGAAGTTGGGAGAGATGGCCTACGTGGATTTTTCACTCAAACCTGTTCGGAACGATCAGGGAGAGGTGGTGTTGTTGATCCCAGAGGGCAGAGACATCACCGAGAGGAAGCAGGCGGAAGAGGCTTTGTTGAAGGCGAAAGCAACGGCGGAAGCGGCCACCCAGGCCAAGAGCGCATTCTTGGCCAATATGAGCCATGAAATCCGCACGCCGATGAATGCCATCATCGGCATGGCGGATCTTCTCGGTGATACTGATTTGACGGAAGAGCAAGGCAAGTATGTCCGCATCTTTCGGCAGGCGGGACAGAGCCTCCTGTCTTTGTTGAACAATATCCTGGATCTCTCGCGAGTGGAGGCCAACCGGTTGGTATTGGAGAACATCGCGTTTTCGTTCTCAGATGTGTTGGGCAAGGTTAGAGATCTGATGGCTGATAAGGCGGCGGAGAAAGGTGTCGAGCTGGTGTATTATATCTCGCCAGCCATTCCCAGATTGCTAGTCGGCGATCCAACTCGCCTTCAGCAAATTGTCACTAACCTGGTCAGCAACGCCATCAAGTTCACGCCACATGGTTCTGTCACCGTCCGGGTGCAGCCTGATCCGGCCGTGGCTGAGTCTGGTGTGGTCCTCATCACTGTTGGCGATACGGGGATTGGGATTCCTCCAGAAAAGCTGGAGAATATTTTTTCCCCCTTCGTTCAGGCCGAAAATTCCACCGCGCGGCGGTACGGCGGGGCAGGACTGGGCCTGGCCATTTGCAAAGAACTTGTTTCGCTGATGGGTGGAACACTACGGGCGGAGAGTCGGCTTGGCCAAGGCAGCACCTTTGCGTTCACCTTGAGGTTTGCCATCTCGTCGGAGGAGACCACTGACAGCCATGATCCGTCGCCGTCTTTTTCAGGCGAACATGTGCTCGTCGTGGATGACGATCCGACAAATCGTCTTATCGTGGTTGAAGCGTTGACTGCCTGGAACATGCGGATACAGGAGGTGTCTGATGGAGAGACTGCCTTACTCGAACTGCTCCGTGCGAGGAAAGAGAGAGATCCCTANNGCCGCTCAGATCAAGGACAATCCGTTGCTACAGGACCTTACTGTCGTGATGCTTACCTCAGACGGTCTGAGCGAGAGGGCCCATTCTGGAGAAATCGATCGTACCTACCGCCTCAAACTGGCCGGTTATATAGAGAAGCCTTTCTCACGCGAGCAACTGAACCGTGGGATCCTTGCCGCACAACGCCGTCGCCAGGGGTTGTCTCCTGTACCTGAACAGAATGATCTAATGATGACGAAAGTCCTGCCCAAGCCCTTGCGCATTCTGGTTGCAGATGACTCAGAGGACAATCGCTTCCTCATGCAGGCATACCTCAAGAGCATGCCATATCATATTGATTTCGCCACAGATGGACGACTGGCTTTGGACATGGCGACGAAGGGTCACTATGAGGTAATTCTCATGGATATGAATATGCCGGTGATGGACGGCTATGCCGCCACGCAAGCCATTCGTCAATGGGAGACGGACCATGGGGTGCCACCGATGACGATCCTGGCATTGACGGCTTCCGCGACCAAGCAAGACGCACAGCGTGCCGTGTCGGCTGGTTGCACTGCTCATCTCGCAAAACCGATCAGGAAAGGGACGCTTCTCCAAGCTCTAGCGGATTACTCCGACAGGAGGGCGGAGTCTTTCCCGGAAGACTCGAATAGGCCTTTGGAGAAAAGAGCGGCATAGCAGAGCATTGGACAATCCAGCCAGTTGCACATTCGTCTACAAAACAGTGAAAGCACTTTGGTGAGTTCTCCTGCTCGATGGAGTAGATCAGTAGTGCACTGACCCTTCGACGGTGGTACATCAGGCGTCAGACCTAGGTTTTCACTGTAATCCTTCCCCAGATGTTCACCCGTCTCCACCGGAAGCGACGGCTGTCCGGCCTTCGCAGCTGAAGCTGCTTCGGCAGGGTAGGCTCAAGCCGTGGAGCTTCACCGGCCGGTGACCCGCTAAAACACCAGATCCCATTCACCCGGCATAGGCGCGACTCGATGAGTATTTGGGTAGAGAACTGGTTTGCGGAGCAAGCGCCACTTTTCATTGAACTTGGATATGCCATTTTACTGGTCAATTGTCCTTGTTCCAATATACTTATGTATTTGCGCATTCCGGTATCGGTCCATCGAGGCGATAACCAAAGGGTCATGTCTCTCTCCCCGATTTGTGGAGCGGCACCCCATGTTGAGGAAAACGAGACGGGGATCCGGTAAAGACGGCGTCCGCACGCCTGTTCGCAAGAAGGCCGTGAAGGCGAGCGACGATCTCTGTCGGGTGTTGTTTGAGTGGGGTGATGACGCGATCTTTCTGTTCGATCGCATGAGACGTTGCCTGGATGTGAATCCCACCGGCTGTCGTCTGCTCGGTTTATCTCGTCGGAAGGTACGAAACCGCTTGTTGACGGAAATCCTGCTGCCGTTCGGCGGCTCGGACGACTCGCGTCTGTTTCAAAGTCTTAGACGGGGTCAGACAAAAGCCTGCCGCGTACGGGTATGCGGGAACGACGGCCGTGAAGTCGCAGCTGATGCTCGTGCGAAGGGGTTGGCGCAAGGGCGTACGCTTGTGGTGTTGCGCGAACGATCTGTCGGTTTGCCGATACATGAGCACCGCCAAGAGTCTGAACAATTTCTCGATTCCGTCTTGGAACATCTTCCCGATATGCTCTTCATTAAGGACGCAACAGATCTGCGGTTCGTCCGCTTCAACAAGGCAGGCGAGGAGTTGTTGGGGTACAGCCGCGAGGAACTCTTGGGTAAGAACGATTACGACTTTTTCCCCAAACATGAAGCGGACTTCTTCACCGCAAAGGACCGTGAGGTGTTGGCCAGCGGTCGCATGCTTGACATTGCGGAAGAGCCGATTCGGACACGAGCCCAAGGGGTACGCCTGCTCCATACAAAAAAGATTCCGATTCTTTCTGAGGATGGGAAGCCCAGGTATCTTCTTGGTTTGTCGGAAGACATCACGGAACAGTATCAACTACATGTGCGGGAGGCCGAACGAAGACAGGGGCTGAAGCGATTGGCTGAGTTGAGTCTCATGCTTTCCGGCGATCCTGCCGAGGTTTTTGATCAATCGGTACGTGTCATCGGTGAGCTGTTTTCGGTAAAAGTGGTGTGTGTGTCCGAGATCGTCGGCGAGAATCTGCATTTCAAATCCGTCTATATCGATGGGCAGGTGTTTCGAGATACCGGAACGTGTCCCTTGACCGTGACCCCCTGTGCGACGGTGAAAGCGTCCAACGACTTACAGGTGTTCGATCAGGTCATGGAACGGTTTCCCCACGCATCATTTCTCAAAGATCATCGGGCCGTTGCGTACTGCGGGATTCCAGCAGTGGACCACGGGGGGCAAGTGGTGGCTGTGACGTGTCTGGTGGACGACAGACCTCATGAGTTTACCGTGGAAGACCAATACATCTTGCGGATTTTCGGGCAACGGATTGCCGAGGAGTTCGAGCGCAAAAGGGACATGGCCGAGCGCAAAGGGATTCAAGATCGGTTGCGGGCCAGCGAAACCAGGCTGGAAACTCTTCTCTCCTCCTCACCAGCCGTTCTGTATTCCTGCAAGGCGACGGGTGATTACGGTGTGACGTTCGTATCGGACAACGTGGCGAAGATCTTTGGGTACTCTTCTGATGAGTTTATTGCGGAATCAGGATTTTGGGCCGAACGGATTCACCCCGACGATCGTGAGCGGGTTTTTGAGGAGTTGCTGCGTCTGTTCGATTGCGGAACGTATGCGCACGAGTACCGATTCTTACACAAAGATGGGACTTATCGGTGGGTCCTGGACGAATTCGAGGTTGTCCGCGATACGGAGGGAAAGCCGATTGAGCTGATTGGTTGCATGAGCGACATTACCCTGCGCAAACGGGCTGAGTTACAGGCTCTCGAAAGTGAGTCGCGATTCCGCCATGTGGTACAGAACTTGCCAATCGGCCTTGTGTTGGTCGATGAGAGCGGTGCGATCATCATGGTGAACCGCGAAATGGAAAAGCTGTTCGGGTATGGGGGTGAGGAGCTGATCGGTCAATCGATCGATCGACTGCTGCCGAGCAGGTTTCGGTCTGGGCATGCCGCGAGCCGGCAGGGATTTGTGCGCAACCCACAGACAAGACAAATGGGTCAGGGGCGCGAGCTGTTCGCGGTACGGCGAGACGGGTCCGAGTTTCCCGTAGAAATCGGCCTTACTATCATAAACCTCGCTCAGGGCGTACAGGTATTGGCGAGCATCACGGACATCTCGGAGCGCAGAAAGAGCGAGGAGGTGCTGTGCGCAAGCGAAGCAAAGTATCGCCGGATCGTAGAGACGGCAATAGAGGGAATTTGGCAAATCGACGAGTACGGCATCACGACCTTTGTGAATCGCCAGATGGCTGAGATGCTCGGCTATCGCGTCGACGAGATGATGGGGCGCTCGTTGTTTGACTTCATGGACGAAGAGGCGAGACTGACAGCCAAGTTGGCGGTTGAACGCCGGCGTCAGGGGGTTGCCGAGCAGCAAGAATTCCGGTTTCAACGGAAGGATGGCGAACCGATTTGGACAAGGATTTCAACCAATCCGTTTATGGACGAAGCGGGGCGCTATATCGGCGCGTTGGCGCTGGTATCCGACATCACTCAGAGCAAGGCTGATCGCGAGCGGATCGAGGCGGCTGAGCGGCAACTCCGAAACGTGATGGATTCGTTGTTGGTGTTTGTCGGGGTGTTCTCACCCGACAGTATATTCCTCGACGCAAACCGAGCGCCGTTCGAGGCGGCCGGGCTGCAACAAAAAGATGCCATCGGGAAGCGATATCGTGATACCTACTGGGCCTCCGATTTGCCGGAATCCAGTCGGATGGTTGAGGACGCGATCGCTCGTGCAGCGCAGGGCGAAGTTGTGCGGGCTGAGGTGCCAGTCAGGGTCGCTCATGATTGTGTGTTGATCATGGATGCTTTTTTCAACCCGATCCGTGACCGCAAAGGTCGTGTGAGCCAGGTCATCGCTTCGGGTATCGACATCACCGATCGCAAACGGGCCGAGGAAGTTCTGCGGACGAATGAAGAACGTCTGCGGTTAGCTTTGCGTGCCTCGAAGCAAGGTCTATACGATCTCGATCTGACAACAGGCAAGGCCGAAGTCAACGACGACTACGCGACGATGCTGGGCTACGATCCCGCCGAATTTGAAGAAACCAATGCACGGTGGGTCGAGCGATTGCACCCTGAGGACAGGGAGAAGGTCTATGCCACGTATCAGTCCTATCTTCAAGGAGAACTTCCTTCCTATGAGATAGAATTCCGCCAGCGTACGAAAGCAGGCGACTGGAAATGGATTCTCTCTATCGGCAGCATCGTGTCCAGGAGTGAGGGGGGAATCCCGCTGCGGATGCTCGGCACACACCTTGACATCTCAGAACGAAAACAGGCAGAGCTGGCGATGAAACGACAGGAAGCGCTGCTGGACAGCTTTTTCTCGCAATCGCTGGACGGCTGTTTTTTTATGATGCTCGATGAACCGGTGGAATGGAACGCCGCCGTCGACAAGGACCAGGTGCTCGAGCAGATCTTCGCCCGTCAGCGTCTCACGAGGGTCAATGATGCCATGCTGGTGCAATACGGCGGCAGTCGGGAACATTTCATCGGCCTGACCCCGAACGATCTCTTCGCGCACGATCTCTCGAGCGGGAAAGAAGTCTGGCGTTCGATGTTGGACCGGGGAAGACTGGCCGTTCAAACCGTCGAAAAGAAGCTGGACGGGACTCGTATGTGGATTGAAGGCGAGTATGTCTGTCTCTACGACGAACAAGGACGCTTCATCGGCCACTTTGGTGTTCAGCGAGAAATCACCGCGCAAAAACTCATGGAGAATGACTTGCGCATTAACGCCGCACGTCTGAGTGAGGCCCAACATCTTGCCAGGTTGGGAAACTGGGAGTTGGATTTGCGGTCCAATGAACTCGTCTGGTCGGATGAAATCTTCCGGATCTTCGAGATCGATAAAATGCGAATGGACGCTTCATATAAGGCGTTTCTCGAAGTCGTCCATCCTGATGACCGGGCGATGGTCGACGACGCTTATACGAATTCCGTGGGGGAGCGCAAACCGTATTCGATTGTCCATCGGCTGATGATGCCGGATGGGCGAATCAAATATGTGCATGAACGGGGTGAGACAGACTATGACTCGAGCGGCTGCCCGATTCGATCGCACGGCACCGTGCAGGATGTGACTAATCGTCAACTGGCGAAATTGCAGATTGAAAAGTCGCTGCGCGAAAAGGAAATGCTGTTGCGTGAGATACACCATCGGGTCAAGAACAATCTGCAGATCATTTCGAGCCTGCTGTATTTCCAGTCGAAAAAGATCCGCGACTCCGAAGATCTCGCGGTGTTTTCCGAGGGGCAGAATCGATTGAGGAGCATGATCCTGGTGCATGAGAATTTGTATCGCTCGGACGATCTCATGCACATCGAGGTCGGTGACTACTTGCGCGCCTTGACTGATGGCATCCGCCAATCGTACATGCCAATGAGTATGAGAGTCGATCTTGCCATCGACATCCAGCCGATGGGGTTGCCGCTGGAAATTGCGATGCCTGTCGGGATGATCGTGAATGAGTTGCTGAGCAACGTGTATAAGTATGCATTTCCGGACGAGCGCCGGGGTGTTGTGCGGATTGGCGTGATTCCAATGGAAGGCGCCTTTGAAATTGGAGTCGACGATAACGGAGTGGGCCTCCCCCAGGGGATCGATTTGGAGCGGCCGATGACATTCGGATTGCAGTTGGTCCACGGATTGACTTCGCAACTGGGCGGCAGGCTTTCGTGTGAACGGAACGGGGGAACCTCAGTCCGTGTGCATGTGCCAATCCCCCAGCAGGCGTGACAACGATGTTCCATTGTCGTGTCCTGCGCGGATTCGTTGTGGAATATGCAGTCTTCTGTGACGCCCTCCCACGCATGAACGAGGGATCGGCGACTCCATCTCAACGGATGGAGTCGCCGAAGACTCAACAGGGCCGACGGCTGTCAAGCTGTCGGTCGCCTCTACTCATGCTTGCCGAAGTTGGGTTTCCGCATGTCCGGACTTTCCGCTGTCTTTTCTCCCTCGGTGTCCTTTGCACTGATTCGATCACGAATTCTGTCATAGGCTTTGATCGGCAGAACCTTGCGGGTCTTTAGATCGTCCACGGATGTGTATGGGCGACCCGCCACAATCTTGCGGGCGTTGGCGGTTCCAATGCCTGGAAGCGAGCGCAGGGCCGTGAGTGTAGCTGAATTGATGTCGATCCGGCTATTCGGCAGATTGCTCTCCTGAGTGGAAAGTTCAGCGCCCGGTTTGGTTTGTGACGGCGGCGCCGCGCCGGCCGACGTTGTCACGACGAGGGCGATCAGAGCAACCGAATGGACGAGGAAATGAGTTATCTTCTTCATAGCAATCCTCCTTGATCTCAAAATACCGTGATGGACTGTTGCGATCTGAACCGTGCGCCTCGGTCACAGTCGAGCTGTTTCATGCCGGCACAGGAGCTGCTGCGAGAACCGTTCCAGCTTCGAAGATGTGGAAAAGTCAGTGGTGGATCGATGCGCCTGTTCTGCGCTGTATCGTCACAGGATGAGATTCGTATCGTAAGGGATACCATCAAGGTCGTGCAGGCAATGGAATCCCTCTGCCGGTTTAGGGTTGTGTCGTGTTGGTCTTGTGGTTCATGGTGCGTCGTGAGGAGCCACCATGGAACTATGTCAATGAGGAACGTTCCGATTGGGTGTTCTGGGGGGGGATCCCTGCCGTCCCCGACGATTCCATTCTTTGGAGGGCAAGGGAGCGTAAGGTGTGGCCAGCGAGCGTCTGAGCCGCAGCCGCATCTCGCCGGCGCAGGAGGGTTTCGAGGGGATCATCCGGAAGAACGGGGATGCTCATGCCGGCTGGACTTCCGTCTCGCACGATGTCGAGGATTTCTTTGATCGAGATCAACTCCGGTGGTTTGATCAGGCTCACGCCCTCCGGTTCTTTGATGATGCCGATCATCCCGGCCTCAGTCAGACGTTCCAACTCTTCGGACACGAGAGCGTCTGGTAAGTTGAGTTTCAGGCTAAGCTCGGAGGAGCGGGGAGGGCGGTCTCCTTGGAGGTATCGGCAAGCTAAGGCCAGCAGCAGGTTCATCGTCACGCGCTCTCGAAACGCAGGGGTTCCCCGCTGCCACAGCTGCCGCGACAGGTAGGCGGTCGGATGTTGATGAAAGAATGAGAATTGGGCCCCGATCAAGATGATCAGCCAACCGGCGTAGAGCCAGAGTAAGAACAAGACCAGGACGGCGAAGCTTGAGTAAATCGCACTGTACTTGGCTGATGCGGTCACGAACTTCGCAAAAGCTTCCCCGGCAGCGCCCCAGAGGATGGCGGCGGAAACACCGCCGACTAAGGCTGAGGTCACATGGACCTGGGTGTAGGGAATGAATTTGTACAAAAAGGTGAATACCGCGCAGAGCATGATGAATGGTATAAGCTCTGCGCTCCACACCAGCAGTGTGCCGAACGGTTCAATATCCATGAGCCACTGCACCAATGCGTGGCTCTGCAGAGAAGCCAGAGCGCCGAACGCCGTGAACACCAGGACTGGTCCGGCCAAGACCACGCTGAGATAATCGGTGAACTTTCTGCTCCAGGGGCGCCCTTGGCGGACCATCCAGATGGCATTCAACGCCTGCTCGATCTTATCGACGAGCGAGTAGCTGGTATAAAAGAGGCCCGCGATACCGACCATTCCCAATATGCCGATCTTGAGGTTGTCGACAAAATCGATGACTCTGCCGGTAATCTCGATGCTTTTGGGGCCGAGCGGTTCCAGCGTTTGAGCCAGCAACGGTTCGATTTGATGATGGACGCCGAACGCTTTCAAGACCGAAAACATGACGGCGAGAAACGGAACCAAGGATAGGAGCGTGGTAAAGACCAACCCTGCCGCGCGTGCATCAAGCAGCCGCGGTCGAAACTCAAGCGCCACCGCAATGATCAATCGGAGCGTGTGCAGGGCCGCACGCTTGAAAAGCGGCAAAGCGGCGAGATCTGTGCTCCACAGGTCGTGTTTCACAAGCCGTTCGAGACGTTCATGACCGGTGGCCATCGTTGATCCTTTCTCCTCCCTGCCAGGGACACTGTAACGCGAATCGACAGGGTTTGTGAACTCATCCGGCGGAGACAGGATACGTAATGTTTCTGAAGAGGTAATCTCATCGGAGACAATAGTGCAGGGTTGGCATGTGAGGAAACTATCGCTGCTGGGGATTCTTGACGCCTATGTCGGGATTATGCTGGAACCCAGGGCGTGAGAATCTGCGATTCTGCTCGACGGTTTGATGGCGCAGTGGTAGGTTCTTCTCAGTTATGCCGCCTTCATCCACCCAGCACGCCGACGTCGATGTGCTTCACGCGCCTCCTGCGCCTGAGACGCTCCCGCAGACGGCGGTGGCTGCGCTCTGGAAGGGACATGTTATTGAGGCCATCAAGCGGGTTCGGCTGGAGCGGAACATCAGCTTGAAAGAGGCGAAGGATCAAGTCGACGCCTATCTTCTCCGTCAACCTGTCCTGAAGAAAAAAATGGAACAGGTCGAGACTGAATCCCGGGAAGGTTTGCTGCGCTGGCTGACGTTCCTCTTCATCGGCGGTGCTGGGCTGGCCTATCTTCTCATATAGCGCGTCCGTCCACAATTCAGGATTTCGCAGTGGACGGGTGTCATTCAGAGATATCTTCCTAAATCACGAGCGGTAATCTCCCGGACTAAACGACTTGTTCACAGGGCAGGACGAACACGTGAAGCGGAACAGGATCGTCACTCTGGCGTCGGACTTGTTCCGTTCTAAATCGTGTGAAGCCATCGATGAGACGGTAGGCAGCTGATTCAGGAACTGCTGCGAGGATCATGCGGTTGGCCCCGGCCGAGAGAAAAAATTGGACTGTGGGGCCGGTTTCACCCGTGCCGGAGACGTTGTGCAACTCGGTAAACGCCGTGACGTCATACTCTTTCATCAGAGCATGGACTTGTTCCGCCATCAACTCGCGAAACACGATCAGCAACATTTTCATGAAAATAGCCCTCCTTCAGGATCCGGTAGATGCCGATGACGGCAACCGTCTTCTTGCGTAATGTATGTAACGGTTCATGAAATGACAAGAACTGTATCCGCATTCGGACGCCAAAATTCAGCAGAAGGCCGTCGGATCGATGCATTGGCAGTCTCAGCTGCACCGTCTTGAAACCGACCGCGTCATGAAATTTCCGTTGACGCACTCGTTCCGAAATGAGTACGCTGCCCGGTCATTCAGCGAAGAACGGTCTTTTATCCTGAGGGAGAGGTATGGAAGAGTACGCGCTTTATGTCGGAATCGTGTGTGTCCTTCTCGCTGGGTATGTATTGGTGAAGGGCATTGTTGCCGCAGTGCGGAAGCGTACACTTGGTTCCGACTCTCTGGTTCCTCCGCCAGTCTATGGGGTAATCGCGTCTATTCTGCTGACGTATGGATTTGGGTTTCTGAAAGTCCAATCATTCGTGGAGACCTATACTGGACAACCAGTGCCATGGTGGGGATTTCGGGCCATATTCCCCGGGACTACGATGCTGTTCCCAGCCATCATTTACATCATTGGACGACGACCACCCTCGACATGATCATCTGCGGGCGCCGCCCGGTTGCTGTTGTGTGCTGACGACCACTCTCGCTTCGAGCCGCTGGATTGTCCCCTCCAGTTGTTGCTGATCGGGAATTGTGAGGGGGGGGAACTCGATGCCGATTCCTTGTGAGCCGGCCCAGCGCACGATGGCGCCTTGAATAAGGATAGGGGTCTGGCTCTCGGGCAGATAGAGGTGGAGATCCACCTTCATGCCTGCAAAGGCACGAAAGGCGCTTTGGACTCGGCAACCTTTACGAGATAGATCAAGCGATTTGCTGATTGTGTGATGCTGCCTCTGGTGAATAACTGTCCCGGAAAATGACGCGTGGAATCGTGGATGTTTCCGTATGACCATGGTTCTTCTCCCGGGTAAGTTTGACGAAGATTGCCCCAGTGATCTAGTGCAGGCCTCGTGCCAAGTCGACAGCTCGCAAGTCGTGACGTTGTGCAATACTTTCAATCTGTTGTAAAACGAATGGGGTCTCGATTCGCTCATTTCTGGTCACTACTGACGGCCCGTGAACACCTCTGCGTTTTTACTGTCGTGGCGCCGCATAGAAACTTTCGAACAGAAAGGCGGCAGGGACTCCCGTCGTGTGTTCTCCTGACTCCTGTCTCTTCTGATATGGTATGCTGCACGGCATAATGACGACGAATACTTCTCTCCTGACTGAACTCTCTGCGGCAACGGCCCGTCGGCGGACGTTTGCCATTATCAGCCATCCCGATGCCGGAAAAACCACCCTGACGGAGAAGCTCTTGCTCTATTCTGGGCTGATTCGGACTGCCGGCATGGTCCGCGGACGTAAGGGTGGGAAATCGACGGCATCCGATTGGATGGGGATGGAGCAGGAGCGAGGCATCTCGATCACCGCCTCGGCGATGCAGTTTCCCTACAAGCAGGCTGTCATTAATTTACTGGATACGCCGGGACACCAAGATTTCTCCGAAGACACGTACCGGACCCTGACGGCCGCCGACAGCGCCATCATGGTTCTCGATGCCGCCAAAGGGGTCGAGGCGCAAACACGCAAACTTTTTGCCGTGTGCCGCCTTCGCCGCATTCCGGTGCTAACATTGATCAACAAAATGGATTTGCCGGGCCGTCCTCCTCTGGATTTGATGACCGAGGTCGAGCAGGCGTTAAGCATTCATGCCAGCGCGATGAATTGGCCGATCGGGTCGGGGAGCGAGTTTGTCGGGATTGTCAATCGTGAAGACAACCACGTGGAGTTGTTCAGCCGGACGGCCCATGGTGGGGCGACGAAGGTGAATGTTGAGACGATGACCATGGTGACGCTTGAGCAGAGCGGGAGGGTTTCTCAGGAGGTCGCAGCTCATGTTCGGCATGATTTGGAATTGCTGGAGATTGCTGGGAATCCTTTCTCGAGAGAACAGTTTCTGCAGGGTGATGTGACGCCGGTGTTCTTCGCCTCGGCGTTGACGAATTTTGGCATCGAGAGTTTCTTGGATGCCTTCGTGAGTCTGGCCCCGTCACCGGGAGCAAGGCTGGCCGACGGCGACGACGGAGCCGAATTGTCTATCGATCCGATCGAACGGCCGTTCAGTGCNNTGTTCCGGACGGTTCGAGCGGGACATGATGGTGAAGCACCATCGCCTTGGCCGGGAAGTCCGGCTCTCCAGACCGCACAGCCTTGTGGCGCAAGAGCGAAATACGGTTGAGGAGGCCTTTCCAGGCGACATCATTGGGATCATCAACCCAGGGCTATTTGCCATCGGAGATACGATTTCCGTGACCGGCGGATTCAACTTTAAGCCGCTGCCGCAGTTCCAACCGGAGATCTTCGCGCGCATCCGTCCCACCGACGTCGGCAAACGCAAAACATTCGACAAGGGCATGTGGCAGATGGCGCAGGAGGGAACGGTGCAGATCATGCGGAGCCTGAATGATCAAGAGTCCTTGATCGCCGCTGTCGGACAGCTCCAATTTGACGTGCTGCAATATCGTCTCCGGAACGAATATAAGGTCGAAACGCTGCTTGATCCATTGCCGTATACGTGCAGCGCCTGGCTTGAGGGAGACCCCACGACATTCAAGCCCCCGTCCGCCTCAATGATCGTCAAGGACCATCGTGACCGCGTCGTCGTCCTGTTCGGCGATCAGCTGATGAAGACCATCGCCCGCGACCGCAATCCTGACCACGTTCTCCGTGACATGGGATAACCTGATGTCCCTTGCCAATCGCCTACCGGAACGTCAACCGCAAAGACTCGGTACAGAGAGGGCATCCGATCCTCATAAGTGAACAGATACCATGTCACCCGCACGACGAGCGGAAATTGCGGGATGATCTTCAGCGCGGCGCGGTCGATTTCATGAGACTGTCGGCTTGCGGGGGCAGGAAGCCGAGATAGCCGCGATGCCGTTCCGCCAGTTCCAACACGGTGAAGGGCTGGCCGTCGGCCGTTTCCGGAGCGGAGAAAATTTGCCGAAGGTGATCGCCTCGATCGCCAACAATGCTTCCGGCAAACACCACGCCTTTCAATTTGAGCCGGTCTACTGCTTTCTCGATATCTTCGACCCGGACTGCCACATGGTGGAACACCTGATCGCCGAATTTCTTGACCCAGCCGGGGATGATACTGGTCTTGCCGCGGTCGTCCGTATAGGCTTGATCGACAAAGAGGGCGGGATACCCGGCCTTGCGATAGACCTTGGCATACCAATCGGCGTATGTAATGGTTTCGTCATAGACATAGCCCAGTTCAACGAACGGTTTCGCTCCCTGGTCGATATCGAGGGTGCGGATGGTCACATGATCGATGACCGGCAGCAGTCCTACACCAGCATCGTCGAGCATGTTCTTGAGAAGGCCGGCGGCTCGATTGTGGGCGACATAGTCCGCCACCATCCGTTCGATGAGATCGTCCAATGATGCGGCCAGGTCTTTCATGGCGGCTCCTTCCGAAGGGGG
>DKBD01000095.1:0-756 GCA_002451055.1 Nitrospira sp. UBA6909
GTCCAGCTGCTGGTTCGTGAGGGCGACCAAGTCACCGAGGGGCAATCGTTGATCGAGCTCGAGACTGAAAAGGCGACCGTGCCGGTGCCGGCGCCGGCCGCCGGGACGGTCTCACGCCTGCTTGTTGCGCAGGGCGATCATGTGAAGGTCGGACAGGCCATCGTCGAGCTCGACGGGGCGGAGGAAAGAACGACGGAGGCCAAGGAGCCGCCGCAGGAGAAGACGGCCGAGGAACAAGAACAAGAGAAGACAGCATCTCGGAAGACGAAACCCGCGCCGACGCAACAGGAGAAACCCGCCCAAAAACCAGAACGGCAGAAAAAGACACGCTCCCCGGAACCGCAGGCGGAGCAGGTCGAGCAAGAAGAACAGCCGACGACCAAGAAGGATGAGGGCTCACCGGCTCAGGCCGGCCCACGGTTCGGCAGTGAGATGATCCCCGCTCCCCCCTCCGTGCGACGGCTGGCGCGGGAGCTAGGAGTGGATCTCGCGTATGTGAAAGGCTCGGAAGCGGGAGGGCGCATTACGGCCGAGGATGTCAAAACCTACGTGCGGGAATGGCCGCGACGGATCGACGGTCCGTCGAAGAAGGACGGTCAAGACCAAGGCGGCAACGTCTTTCCCACGATGTACGGTAATGAACGGCGGGAACCGCTTCCGTCAATTCGCCGGAAGATTGCGGCGAACATGACGGAGGCCTGGACGACGATTCCACACGTCCATCAGTTTCAGGATGCCGACATCACCGATTTGCTG
>DKBD01000095.1:792-2424 GCA_002451055.1 Nitrospira sp. UBA6909
GGTCAGCAATATGGGAGGGATCGGTGCCGGTCCATTTACCCCGATTCTCTACCCGCCTCAAGTCGGTATTCTCGGTATGGGTCGGGCGCGTATGATGCCGGTGTATCGTGACGGCGAATTGGTACCCCGCATGATCCTGAACTTGTGCGTGGCCTACGACCATCGGCTCGTGGACGGCGCGGTCGGGGCACGCTTTACCAACGAGATCGTCAAGGTACTGGAAGATTTTCAAGGCATGTTTCTCGGATTGTGACACGCGTGCTGAGCGCTGAGTGGACCTCAAACTGTAACGAGCAATCTCATGGCTGAACGAAGCTACGACGTGGCGGTGATCGGTGCCGGGCCGGGCGGCTATGCCGCCGCCTTTCATGCGGCGGATCTGGGTTTGCGCGTCGCCTTGATCGACCGGGATCCGCAACTCGGCGGCACGTGCCTCTTGCGCGGGTGCATTCCTTCGAAAACGTTGCTACACGCCGCTCGTGTGCTCACCGACGCGGAAGAAGCGCAGGACTGGGGCCTTCATTTCGACAAGCCGCGCCTGGATCTTCAGGCGTTGCGCCGCCGAACCCATGCCGTCGTCGAGAAGCTGACCCAGGGTGTAGAGACGTTGGCGAAGAGCCGAAAGGTGGATGTGATACGGGCCAGGGCGACATTCACGAATGCGACGACGCTCGAGCTGACTGGTCCAGACGGCTCGTACAACCTCTATTGCGCACACGCGATTCTCGCAGCCGGTTCGCGCCCCGCTATGCCTCGATCCCTGAAGATCGATGATCCGCGCGTGATGGATTCAACCGGGGCGCTGGAATTGCCGGACATTCCTGGACGCTTGCTCGTCATTGGCGGTGGGTACATCGGCCTTGAATTGGGTACCGTGTATCAGGCGCTCGGTTCCGAGGTGACCGTCGTCGAAGTCTTGCCGCGCCTGCTCAACGGCGCCGATCCTGATCTTGTGCGCCCCCTGGAGCGACGTCTGCAGCGTCGGTTCTCCGCGATCAAGCTAAACACGACGGTCGAACGACTCGATCCGCGAGCGGAAGGCATCGCCGCGACGTGCACCGGCCCCGACGGAAGCAGCGTCGAGATCTTCGACCGGGTGCTTGTTGCGGTGGGACGGACGGCCAATACTGAGCAGCTCGGACTCGAACAGACGAAGGTAGAGGTTTCGGAGAAAGGTTTCGTCCAGGTCGACCGGCAGATGCGGACGGCTGAGCCGTCCGTTTTTGCCATTGGCGACGTAGCCGGCGAACCGATGCTTGCGCACAAGGCTGCACATGAAGGCATGGTCGCGGCCAAAGTCATTGCCGGTTGCCATGCGGTCTTCGACTCGGCTGCGATCCCTGCTGTCATCTTTACCGATCCGGAAATCGCCTGGTGCGGGCTCACGGAAGAGGCGGCCAAGGCATCGGGGCGAGCGGTGACCGTCACGCGTGTCCCCTGGGCAGCCAGTGGCCGTGCCACGACGCTTGGGCGCAACGACGGTCTTACCAAGCTCGTGCTCGATGCGGAGTCCGGCCGGATCCTCGGTGTGGGACTGTGCGGCGTCGGCGCCGGCGAACTCATTTCCGAAGGCGTCTTGGCGGTAGAAATGGGGGCTGTCGCGGAAGATGTGGCGGCGTCGATCCATCCGCA
>DKBD01000095.1:2431-7392 GCA_002451055.1 Nitrospira sp. UBA6909
GTCGTGCTGGGTCGGGCTTGCCGTTTGCACGACCAGGTCCATGCCGAGGCCTGCCGACGAGACGGAATTCTCGTGCTCAGGCGGGCGAGCGGCGGCGGCACGATCCTGCAGGGACCCGGATGCCTCTCCTATGCGTTGGCGCTTCCGCTTGGGTGGCACGCCGACCTTCGGGACATCCGCACGACCAATCGATTCATCCTTGAGCGGATCGCCCAGGCGCTCCAGCACTGGGAGCCTGTCTCCTTTCGAGGGGTCAGTGATCTGGCCATTGACGGCTTCAAGATCTCGGGTAACGCGCAACGGAGGACGAGACATGCCGTGCTCGTCCACGGTACGATTCTGCACAGTCTACCGATCGATCTTGTCGCGCGGTACCTCACACACCCAACACGACAGCCGGACTATCGGTCGGATCGGCCTCACGGCTCGTTTCTTCGGACGATCGGCGCCCCGCAAGAGGACATCAAACAGGCTATCGCAGCCGCCTGGAACGCGGGACAGGTGATGGCCGACGTGCCCAGGGCTCGCCTATGGAGGGCGATCGCCACCGTCATCCACAGAAGCGCCGAAGCGGCAGAGTCGGGCTATGCGCCTCATTCGATACATCCACGCATGAAGGACGGTGCTCCATGAACACTGCCGCGTTGCTCATCCGCTGTCTGGAGAATGAAGGCGTGCGTGTGATCTTCGGCTTGCCGGGGGAAGAAACCCTCGCGATCACCGATGCGTTGCTGGATTCCCGCATCCGCGTGATCGAAACCCGGCACGAACAGGGCGCGGCATTCATGGCGGACGTCGGCGGTGAACTTCGGAAATCCTGATTTCGTGCGCTATGCGGAACCTATTCCATTCATGTGCCACCTTCCAGATCCAATTTCAGCGTCAGCAATTTCATCAGGTCTTTGAGCGTCACGATGCCGGCGAGATGATTGCCGTCCGTGACCAGCAGCCGGCTGTTGCCGGTTTGGTTCATGATCGAGAGGGCTGCTGGCGCTTGGACATTGATGTCGACCGTGTTCTCCGCTGAGCAGGGCACGGCTACATCACGGACCGTGAGGCGCGTCCACTCATGACGGGGAATGTTGGCGATCTGCTTCGAATTGACGCATCCGATCAGGTGAGAGTTGTCCATGACCGGGTACATGTCGTGGTGAGATCGATAGAAGTGTTCCTCAACCAACTGATCGATGGAAAGGTTCGATGAAACCGTGTCAGGGTGTGGCGTCATCAAACTTCGAATCGTGGCGCCCGCCAGTTTGATTCGCGCGACCAACTCGTAATAGGAAGTCCTGGCCGCTTCCCGCAGAAAGAGGCCCAGGATGAACCACCAGGAACCGGCCATGAAGTCACCCGTGAGGATGTGAAAGATCCCCGCCAGCATCAACACGAAACCAAATATGACCCCGGCGAGGCATGCCGGACGGGTCGCACGGCGAAGGTCCTTCATCCAGTGCCAGAGAAGGGCTCGGAGGACGCGCCCGCCGTCGAGAGGAAAAGCCGGAATCAGGTTAAATCCGCCCAAGAGACCATTCACAAACGCCAAATAACCGAACACTCCTAAGGCTGGAAGCGGAAGGTTCGACTGATACCCGGTCTTGAGCGCCAGATAACAGGCGGCGCTCAGAGCGAAACTGGAAATGGGGCCGGCGATCGCCATGAGAAATTCCGCCTTGGGGCTGGGAGGCTCCTCGTCCATCTGCGCGACACCGCCGAAGATGAAGAGCGTGATGCCCTTGATCGGAATGCCGTGACGTCTTGCCATGAGGGAATGGGCCAACTCATGAAAGAGGATCGACCCGAAGAGGCCAAGGGCGCCGGCCACTCCCATCCACCAATATGTCTGAGTATCCAGTCCAAGATAGTAGGCGGGAAAATAGCCTGTGGCCAGCGACCAGGTGACGAGCAATGCCAGAAAGATCCAGCTGAAACCAAGCCGGACTTTGAACCCGAAAATTTCAAACAGCGTAATGGATTTACCTGGCATCGTCGTTCCATGGCGATCTTATCATAGTCCGCAGTACGTAATTCACCCGCCTACGCCGAACGTCACGACGGTCCATCCTCCGCAGTTGTCTGCTACGGAGGATGGATGAAGCCGTAGAGGGCTGCGCACCCTGTGTCCTCCCATCCGTCGGCCAGAGCCTCTGGGCAGCGTGCCGAAGATGGTGTGAGTGAGGGCACGCTTCCAGCCGTCGCAGCTTGGTGGATCCGACGGCGGAGTAGACTCGGCAAGGTGTCGCCGAAGTCCAGGCAAGGACCGTGGGTGTCAATCTGTGGGGCTCCATACGTCGACTCACGGATTCTGACTTCTGTAGCATCTTGCAACAGCAATGTCGATACGTGTGTGGTCTTTTGTCTGATATGCCGGCCAATGATTGTCAATAAGGCGTTTTCCTTCAAGAAACGTGGGCCATCCGGCACAGGAATTTGCTAAGTGGTTGGCACAGGGATTGCCCATACATTCAAGGTGCAAAGAAATGAACTCCGTTGCACGAAAGGAACTCGGCGATGAAACAGCTCATGGTGTGCTCGGGTGTCTTGTCCGTGATCTTCCTCTATTCAGTGGTCGGTGCGCAAATCGGGGCGACGAATTTAAAGCAGGGGCAAGGTTTATATGAGGAGCACTGTAGTCGCTGTCATGGAACGAACGGTGATGGGCTTGGTCCGGATGCACAATACTTGATCGTGCCGCCGGCCAATTTCAAGTCGCCAGGTATGCAAGTGAAGACGGATGCTGAATTGGTGATGGCCATCTCGCAGGGGGTTTTATTCAGCCCGATGCATGCGTGGCGCGATCGTTTGTCCGAACAGGACATGAAAGACGTTATCGGCTATCTGCGCATGCTGTCGCCATTTAGTCCGATTAGTTAGTNNAGGTGTGTTGTGAGAAAAGTTCTGACATGTCGAATTGAATTATCGATAGTTCTGCACGTGACAATGATGGGCAGGGAATGATGTTGACGATTCGCATTCATGGACGGGGTGGGCAAGGGGTGGTCACGGCGGCGGAGTTGCTCTCCATGGCGGCATTTGCCGATGGCCTGAACGCCCAGGCTTTTCCGAGTTTTGGGTCGGAACGAATGGGGGCGCCGGTCATGGCCTTCTGCCGTATCGCCCGGCATGCCATCCGCACCCGTGAAGCGGTGACGCATCCCGACGTGCTGATCGTGCAGGATTCGACCTTGCTTCATCAGGTTGATCTATTCGCAGGATTGTCGCCGGAAGGCTATGTCCTCATCAATTCAACCCTCTCATTGGATGAATTAGGGATTGGAGAGTTTCTGAGGTCGATCCCGACCGATCATCTGTGGGTCGTGCCGGCCTCGGATATCGGGATGAAGCACATGGGACGCCCCATTGTGAACACTCCGATCCTTGGCGCGTTCGCTGCCATGACCGGCTTGATCAAGCTGGCATCGGTTCAGTCAGCGATTCACCAGAAATTTCCCGGATCTCTGGGCGAGAGCAATGCCGCCGCTGCGAAAGAGGGGTACGACTACGTCGGCACGCGTCCGGCTCAAGAAAGGAGTGACCGGAACCATGCGCGCGCAAATTGAAGGATCGCAGGCCGTTGCGCAGGCCGTCGTGCTGTGCCGTCCCGAGGTCATCGCGGCCTATCCCATTTCGCCGCAGACCCATATCGTGGAGCGGCTGTCACGTCTGGTCAAGCAGGGCGATGTTGGCCGTTGTCAATATCTGAACGTCGAGTCCGAATTTGGAGCGCTGAGTGTCCTGATCGGCGCCTCGGCGGCGGGTGCGCGGACCTATACCGCCACGACGAGCCAAGGACTCCTCTTCATGGCCGAAGCAGTGTACAACGCGGCCGGACTCGGATTGCCGATTGTGATGACGATCGCGAATCGCGCGGTCGGCGCGCCGATCAATATCTGGAACGACCATTCCGACAGCATGGCCTTGCGTGACGCGGGCTGGATTCAGCTCTATGCGGAAACGAATCAGGAAGCCGCGGATCTCCANNCGAGCGGCAATTCGACCGCACGTCAGGAGGTCTCTGTACGGCCTATCGAATGACCGATGCCGACACGGTCGTCATCGCGCTCGGCTCCGTGATCGGGACGATCAAGGATGCCGTCGACGAGCTGCGCGACGAAGGGATTGCGGTCGGCTGTATGAAAATCGGATGTTACCGGCCGTTTCCGGCAATACAGCTGCGTGAGGCATTGGAAGGTTGTTCGCGCGTGATCGTCGTTGAAAAAGATCTCTCTGTGGGGATGGGAGGCATCGTTTCCGCTGATGTCCTGATGGCTCTGAACGGGTTGCCCATCCCGGTCCACACGGTCATCGCGGGATTGGGAGGACGGTCCATTTCCACGAAGTCGCTCAAACAGATGGTTCGTGACGCCCGCGCGGAGCGGCTGATCGAACCTCACTTCCTGGATCTCAATATGGCGGCGGTCGACGAAGAACTGGCAAGAAGGCGGGAGCAGCGACGGGCAGGACCGGTGGCCGAGCAGTTGATTCGCGCGGTGAATGCGATCGGCACGAAGGTCGTTTGAAGGAGCCAATCGATGACGACTCAACGCATCAAGTTTTATCAGACCGGCACATACACGGCGGGGAATCGTTTGCTCGACGAGGCCGCCCGCACCGTTCAATCGCGACCGGATCGCACCAATTCCCTGAACTCGGGCCATCGCGCCTGCCAGGGATGCGGAGAAGCATTGGGAGCGCGCTATGCCATCGACGCCGCGATGAGGGTCAGTCACAACCGAATTATCGCCGTCAATGCCACAGGCTGTCTCGAGGTGTTTTCCAGTCCGTACCCGGAAAGCGCCTGGCAGATTGCCTGGATGCATTCGCTGTTCGGCAATGCCCCGGCGGTCGCGAGCGGGGTTGCGGCCGCGTTGCGGGCAAAGGGGCGTGACGACGTGAAGGTCGTCGCGCAAGGCGGCGATGGCGCGACGGTGGACATCGGATTCGGGTGCCTGTCCGGGATGTTC
>DKBD01000016.1:0-10119 GCA_002451055.1 Nitrospira sp. UBA6909
TTTACCAGCCTCATTCGGGTACGGGTCGAGGCCGGCAAGATCTCGCACCAAGTGGCCGGCACGCTTTATCACAAAAAAGAGGCCCGCGTCGTCGAGATCGATCAATTCAAGGTGGAAATGGTGCCGGAAGGCCATATGCTGTTCATCCATAATATGGACCGTCCCGGTGTCATCGGCATGGTCGGAAAAGTGCTGGGGGACAACGGCATCAATATCGTCAGGATGCAATGCGCGTTGGAAAAACGCGGCGGTGACGCTTTGTTGATCATCGCGTCTGATACAGAGTTTCCGTCTGGCGTATTGGAGCAAATCAAGTCCAGTTCCAATATTCTTTCGGTCAATGTCGCAAATCTCTGCTGACGGTTGCTGAGACTTTCCAGGTTGCTATGTCTTCTGCTCCTCCGACGCACAGCGTTCTTCAGGGGGAGATCGAACCGCTGAAAGAACGGTCTCTCGTTCCCGCCGGCATGGCGACGATCCTTCCGGAAGCGGCTCGCCGTTTCCGGAAGATCGAAACGCGGTTGATCGACACCCTGACCCATCGCGGCTTCGACGAGATCATCTTGCCCACATTCGAGTACCTTGATGTGTTGGCGCCGGGTCTCGAACCGGAACTCATCGAGAAGTGTTACAAGATTCCGGATAGGACAACCGGGCGAATTCTCCTTCTCCGGCCCGATGCCACCGCCCAAATAGCCCGCACCGTCGCCATGGGCATGATGGGCGAACATGTACCGCTGAGGTTGGCGTACCGCACGACCGTATTCCGCCATGAGCCCGAGCACGCCGGTCGAGATCGCGAAATATTTCAAGTCGGGGCGGAGCTTATCGGATCGGACGATCCTGCGTCGGATGAGGAGATTGTGTCCCTCTTGATCGAGTGTCTGCAAAGAATCGGCCTGCGTTCGTTCAAAGTCTCGTTGGGTCATGTTGGATTCTTCAAACGGCTGCTGACGCGAGCCGGACTGTCGACGGAAGGGAAGAAACGAGCCGAGCATGCGGCTGAGCGAAAAGACCTTCCCAAGCTTAGGGAGATCCTCGTTCAAGAGCGCACACCGGAGCGCTCAGGCAGGAAAATTCTCGATGCCCTTGAACTGTCAGGCAGCGAGGAGGTTGTTTCCAAAGGTCGCGTGCTTGCCGGAAGCGACAATGCGCTGAACCGGTCGCTTGACCGGCTGGCTAAGGTCTATCGCTCGCTGTGCGAGGCAGGCCATCAAAATGTGTTGTTTCTCGATTTAGGAGAATTCAGGGGATTCGATTATTACGACGGGATGGTGTTTGATGTATTTGCCGAAGGAGTCGGCGTGGAACTCGGAGGCGGTGGGCGGTACAATCATTTGATTGGCCAGTTCGGCAGAAACCTTCCCTCGACCGGGTTTGCCTTGAATGTCGACCGTGTGTTCCGTGGGCTTAGTGTGTCTAGCAACCATAGCAATGGGCTTGGGTCACGATCTTCCACTGACCGCGAGAGGAGGCGCCGATGAAGTCCGCCGCGGCCGTTGACCTCTCCCAACCGAAGCTCCCCCCTCAAAACCTCGAAGCGGAACAGTCCGTGCTTGGGGCGATCCTGCTGGATAACGCTGCGATGCCGAAAGCGATGGAGCTGGTAGCGGAAGAGGATTTCTATCGAACCGCCCACCGTAAAGTCTATCGCGCCATGCTCGATCTGGCGGACACGGGGGAAGTGATCGATCAGATCACGCTGACGGAAGGGCTGACGAGAGAGGGAGAGTTGGAGTCGGTGGGCGGGGCCGCTTATTTGGCTGAACTGGTTCAGGTCGTTCCCAGTGCAGCCAACATCCGATACCATTGCAAGATCGTCCGCGACAAGGCAATCGCGCGGCAATTGCTCAATACCTCCACTGAGATCTTGACCCGAGGCTATGAGGGAACGGCGTCCATCGACGACTTGCTCGACTTTGCGGAACGATCCGTCTTCAGTATCGCGCAAGGCAAGTTGGAGCGGGCATTCAGCCCGATCAATCAAATCATCAAAGAGAGCCTTGACCTTGTTGATAAACTCTCAAAGCGCAAAGAGCATGTCACCGGCGTGCCTACCGGCTACTATGATTTGGATGACCTGACTGCGGGATTGCAACCATCCGATCTGATCGTGGTTGCCGGTCGGCCGAGCATGGGCAAAACGAGCCTGGCGCTCGGATTCGCCACCCATGCGGCCGTTCATGCCAACTCCGTCGTCGGCATCTTCAGCCTGGAAATGTCCAAACCACAGATCGTACTTCGCATGCTGAGTTCCGAGGCGCGGGTTGATTCCCATGCCTTGCGGACGGGAAAACTTCAAAAGGAAGATTGGTGGCGATTGGCGGAAGCAGCCGGCCGGTTGGAGCAAGCCCCGATCTATATCGACGATGCCGGTGGGATTACGGTACAGCAGATGAGAGGGAAGGCCCGCCGCCTCAAGGCGGAGAAGGGGCTCGATCTGCTGATCGTGGATTATCTTCAGTTGATGCAGGGGCGTAGCGATGCCGAATCGCGCCAACAGGAAATCTCCGATATTTCCCGCTCGCTGAAAGCCTTGGCCAAGGAGCTGAACGTCCCTGTGGTGGCGCTCTCTCAGTTGAGCCGAGCGGTTGAAGCTCGTAAGCCTCCGATTCCGATGCTGGCCGATCTGCGTGAGAGTGGGGCCATCGAACAGGATGCCGACGTCGTCATGTTCATATACCGTGAAGAGGTCTACGAGCCGAATTCCGAGCGAAAAGGAATTTCCGACATCATTGTCAGCAAGCACAGGAATGGTCCGATCGGGAGAAAGGAGCTCTTCTTCCATGATCGGTTCGCCAAGTTCGAAAGCCTCGATCTTCGCGAGGCCTGAAGCGGTTTGCGCCTCGCGTGGGCAGTCGGTATAATTCCCCTCATGTATCGCCATCGCCTGGTTCCAATGAAAACACACGCATCTGGAAATCGAACATTGACGAGAAGCCGTCAAGTCGTCCGCTTGATGTCCTTCAAGCTCGGGACAGGAGCGTTTTCGATCGCGATCTTTTTTACCGTCGCGGCTTGCGCGGCGTCGCCAGACATGCAGGAATCGTCCGCTCTCCTCGCGTCATCCGCAAGACAGCAACAGGCCGAACCGCCACCTGATTCTGCCGCCACGTACCATTTCATGCTGGGCTATCAAGCCGAGCTAGGGCAAGACATCGATAGGGCGTTGCGGGAATATCAAACGGCGCTTCAGACCGATCCTTCGTCGCGCGAAGTCAAGGCCCGCTTGGCCGGACTCTATTTTGGATTGGGCGATCTCTCCAATGCAGCACGCTATGCGGAGGAAGTTGGAGAGGGGACGGGCCAAGATCCACAGCTCCTGACCCAAATGGCCGGCATCTTGGCCGGCGCCGGCCATCCGGACCGCGCACTCCAGCTCATGGATCAGGCCATCGAACGCAACCCTGAACGGGGAGAATCCTATTTCCCCAAAGGCATCATTCTGCTGAATCTGAAGCGGACGGAGGAAGCGGAACAGGCCGTCAAACAAGGGTTGCGATACGCCCCAGACTCGCCCGTCGGCCACTATTATCTGGGACGGATTTCTGTGGAAGCAGGAAATGCCGAACAAGCCATTGCCAGCTTCGATCGAGCCATCGCGGTGAATCCGTCTTTTGAGCCGGCCTATCTTGCTCAATCGTCCCTCTATGAGTCTCGGCAGGAGAAAGACAAGGCCATTGGTGTGCTTCAAAAATATCTTCGCCAGGTGAATCCGCGAAATAAGGAAGTCCGGCAGCATCTTGTCCAGTTGTACATCTCAACGAAAGACTATGCAGGAGGGCTCGCCGAACTCGAGAAGATGTTGGAGCAAGACCCTAGAGACATGGATGCCCAACTGCGGATCGCACTGATCTACGGTGAGAAAAAAGAGTTCCGCAAGGCAATCGACCGGCTGACGGCAATCCTACAGTCCAGACCGGCCGAGCTGAAGGTCCGCGAGTATCTTGCGTATCTGTATGAAGAAATGAAAGAGTTTCCGAAAGCCATCGAGGCGTATCGATATAACATTCAGCTGGATCCAAGCTTTTCGGACAGTCATCTCCATCTTGGTGTGCTCCAGTACCGCCTCAAGAACTTTCCGGAGGCGACCCAGCATTTGAGCGAGGCGGTGCGCTTGAATCCCACTCAGCCCGAACCGCACATCGTGCTGGGACTGGCGTATCTCCAATCCAATCAACTCGAGAAGGCGACACAAGCGTTTAAAGAGGGGATTCACCACAACCCCAAGAACGCCGATTTGCACTTTAATCTCGGGACCGCCTACGACAAACTGGATCGCTTCGACGATGTCATCCGTGCCATGGAGGCGGCGCTGTCGTTGGACCCACATCATGCCGATGCCTTGAACTATCTCGGCTATAGCTACGCCGAACGAGGCATTAAGATCGAACAGGCCCTGTCCCTCACCAAACGGGCGGTGGCGCTGAAACCTGAGAACGGCTACTATGTCGATAGTTTGGGATGGGCATTTTACAAATCAGGAATGCTGGCCGAGGCGTTGACGGAGATTAAGCGGGCTGTCTCGCTGGTCGGAGACGATCCTGTCATTTACGAACATTTGGGCGAGATCTATGTGCAGCAAAAGAATATGAAGGACGCCAGGGAAGCGTGGTTGCGTTCATTGGAACTCGATCCATCCAATGAAAAATTAGTTCAACGTTTCCGCGACCAAGGGATGGGAGATCCGACCCAAGAAGATCGTATCAAACAGGCTAAGCGCCGTGTATCGGAGAAGATACAGGATCCATAGGCTAACCCCTAGCTCCTCGCTTTCTGCATCCACTGCCTCTGTTCCACGTTCTTCGTCTTATACGTCTTTGATAAGAACAAATTAGGCTGCGATCAGCTTCCTACCTTTCCCTCTCTATTGTTGTAACGGTCTGATCTATTCATCGACTCCCTGTACAATTTCAGAGGAACGATCGTGAACCAGTGCCAATTCTTGGTAATTCTGACCAGATTATGAAAAGCAACCGGTGAGTCTATTGACAGGCTGTTCTTCTGCTACATTCCTAACCCATTGCTTTTCAATGATTTGATTGATTCGGTGCACGTGATCAATGGCAGGCACTAAACCTGCTATGACCACTGGTAGGCGGCAACATGAACGCCGCGAGATTGGAATCAGTCGGGCCGTCGGTGAACCATCAACAAGGAGGCAGTACGATGTTGAAGGCATTTCGTAAACAAGAGGGTTTCACCCTCATCGAGTTGATGATCGTCGTGGCGATCATCGGCATTCTGGCGGCCATCGCCATTCCAAACTTCCTACAGTACCAGTTGAAGTCGAGGCAATCCGAGGCGAAGACAAACCTTCAAGCTATTCGGACGTCCAATATTTCATTTCAAGCCGAACGAGGGTGCTATCTTGGCGTTACTACTGAACCGTTAGCAACAGTTGTTGCAACGAACACCAAAACCATTCCCCAACCGTGGGGATTAGGTGTGCCTGCAGTTGGATCCCTTGTGTTTTGTCAAGCCGCTGGTGGTGTGTTTCTCGGAACCTTTAATGATATAGGGTTTGTTGCGACCGGAAGTACCTATTACCAATATCAAGCTGATGCGATTGCATCTGCTGTCGTGCCAATCACGTCGGTCCAGTCTTGCCCTGTCGCGATTGCTGCCTCAGGTGGTACCGGAGTGACCCCCCAGACGAGCTTTGTGGCGGCGGCCCGATCCAATCTGGATGGAGATGCTGCTGGTGTAACAACTGGTATTTCGGTCTGGGCTGCTACCAATGACCATGGCGCAGCTGACTGTACCAGCGGTCAATTCTAGGAAAGAGTAGTTGCGGGCACAGGAGCTCGGCAGCCATCAATTGTGGCTGCCGAGATTTTCCTTTTCGACTTTCCAGCCATTTACGAATCGATGAACCCCATGGCCGCTTCTCTCTCCCTCTCTGGTCATCACCGTATCCCCCCTCTGGTTCTTTCTGTTCTGTGCGGACTGGTCAGTGTCGGGTTGCTGATATCCATCTGGTGGATGCAGAGTCAGCTTGACCAACGACAGGATAGGACTCTCGCACAAATGGACGAACTGGCTCATCTGCCCAAGGGTGACTATTTGAAACCGGTGCTGCTCGGCTATCACCATCTGGGTGCCGATCTGCTCTGGTTGAAACTGGTGCAAGTAATCGGGAAAAGACAGAACAGCATGAATGAGTATGAATGGATGGCTCACGCCTTGGACGTCATTACGACGCTCGATCCTCACTATGCCTATGCCTACTATGCGGGAGGCGTCATTCTCGGGGATCTGGCCAACCGTCCTGATTTGGCAAATCGGCTGCTGGAGCGGGGACATGCCGCCAATCCCACCGTCTGGAACATTCCCTTTTTGCTCGGTTACAACTACTACTTCTTACTGGCCGATCCGGCCAAAGGGGCGGAATACATCATGCGAGCGGCAGTGCTACCGGATCGCCCGGCGTATCTTCCCGGCCTGGCCACTCGCTTGGCGGCTGAAGCAGGCAAGCCGGAAACGGCGTTGGCCTTTCTGGAGGCGAGACTGCAGGACACGAGCGATCCGGAGATGAAAGAATTCTTTGCCAATCGCATGAAAGAAGTTATGATCGAACGGGACATCAAGCAGCTAGAGGGCGCGGTGGAACTCTACCGAACGGCCTATGGCCATCCACCGACATCGCTCGCGGCGCTTGTCGACGGACGGATTGTGCGAGACCTGCCGATGGAACCGTTCGGCGGCGAATATCGCATTGATCGTGAAACTGGTGTCGTGTCGAGCACCACTCACCCTGAGCGGCTCAAGACATTTTTTAGACGCAAGAAGGATCCGACATATCTGTATCCAAGAATTGAACAACCGGCCTATGGTTTTTCCAAAACTTGGTAGCGCCCATGGCAGATTCTGATTTCGTCGTTCAAACAGAAAAACTCTGCAAGACCTTCCGCGTAGGGTTTTGGGGCAAGAAGGTCACGGCGGTGGACCTGTTGTCGCTGGAGGTGCGGCGGGGCGAGGTGTTCGGCTTTCTTGGCCCGAACGGTGCGGGCAAGACCACCACGTTGAAGATGCTTATGGGATTGATCTATCCGACGAGCGGTACGGCGTCGATCTTCGGCCATCAGATCGGTTCTCCGGATGCCAAAGGCAAGCTTGGGTTTCTGCCAGAATCTCCCTATTTTTACGATTATCTCACCGGTGGAGAATTTCTCCGCTTCTATGGTCATTTGTTCAATCTGTGGGGCGCGGCGTTGGAGAAACGAGTGGACGAACTCCTGGACACGGTCGGTATGACACATGCCAAGGATCTGCAGCTGAGAAAATTTTCCAAGGGCATGCTCCAGCGGGTCGGAATCGCGCAAGCCTTGATCAATGATCCTGAACTGGTGGTGCTTGATGAACCCATGTCGGGGCTCGATCCGATCGGCCGCAAGGAAGTACGCGATCTGATTCTGCGGCTCAGAGAATCCGGCAAGACGGTCATGTTTAGTTCGCATATTCTGCATGATGCGGAACTGCTCTGCGATCGCGTCGCGATGATTATGAAAGGGAAGCTGGTTGCCTGTGGACATGTGTCGGAATTGATCGCAGGGGGGACCACCAACGAAGTGGAGATGGTGATCGACCGGCTGCTTCCAGAGGCGCTCGAACAGATTAGCTCCTTAGCAAGCAAGGTCGTCCTGCAAGGGGAGCGGGTCATGGTGGTGCTGACTAGCCAGCAGGACGTGGATCTGGCGCTCGATGTCATCCGGTCGGCCAAGGCCAAGTTGGTGGCGCTCACACCGCACAAGGCTTCGCTCGAAGATCTCTTTATTCGCGAAGCGAAAGGGGCACCGCCGGCAGTGGAGGCGAGAGTGGCATGAAGGTATTGTCGATCGCGTTGAATACGTTTCGCGAGAATCTCCGGGACAAGTTACTGTACAACCTCTTGATCTTTGCGTTGTTGATGATCGGCAGTTCCATCCTGATCTCCAAATTAACCCTGGGCGATTTCGACCGGCTCATGATCGATATCGGGTTGGCCAGCATCAATTTTTTCGGGGTGCTGATCGCCATTTTTATCGGTATCGGATTAGTCAGCAAGGAGATCGACAAGAAGACGATCTACACGATCGTTTCCAAACCGGTGGCGCGGTATCAATTTTTGCTGGGGAAATATCTAGGGCTGACCATGACATTGTTCGTCAATACCACCGTCATGGTGATCGGGCTGGTGCTGGTCTTGTCGGCGAGGAACATCCCGGTTGACATGCTGCTCTTCAAGGCGGTGGCGCTGATCTTCGTCGAATTTATGGTCATCACGGCGGTGGCGATGCTCTTTTCGACCTTTACCAGCACGACGCTGAGCGCAATCTTCACACTGGCCGTCTTTGTGATCGGGCATTTGACGCCGGACCTCAAGACGTTCGGAGAAAAGATGGATGAGGTCGGCCGGATGATGATGGATGGGTTGTATTACGTGCTGCCGAATCTGGAGCGGTTCAATCTCAAGGGGCAAGTGATCCATCACCTTGAGATCGCCAATGCCGATCTCGCGCTCATCATTCTGTACGGGCTCACCTATACGGCGTTTGTGCTCTTTACCGCCGGCGTGATTTTTCAACGCCGCGATTTCCGCTAGGTCGGGGACTGGCTCCCGCCGACAGGAGGTCGGCGAGGTGCCTGTCCCCATTCGAATCCCACAAAGAAGGGTGTCAGCCCCTAGGCTCAGCTTGTCACAGCCCCTTCGGATGCCGACGAGACATGCCTTGCGTATTTCGCCATCACACCGATCGTGTAACGGGGAGCCGGCTGTTTGAATTTTTTCAGTCGAGCCGCAATCTCTTTCTGAGTCAGCTTTACATCCAACTTCCGTTTGGCGATGTCAAAGGCGATCACGTCACCGTTCTTGACCGCCGCGATCGGTCCGCCTCGCACAGCCTCAGGCGCCACGTGCCCAGCCATCAGTCCGTGCGTCGCGCCAGAGAATCGCCCATCGGTCAGAAGCGCGACCGAATCGCCAAGCCCGGCGCCGACAATGGCGGCGGTGACGCCCAACATCTCACGCATCCCTGGTCCGCCGGACGGACCTTCGTACCGAATCACGACGACATCGCCCGCCTTGATCTGTCCCGCCTTGACTGCGACGAAGGCGTCTTCTTCTCGATCGTACACTTTTGCCGGCCCTTGGAACTTCATGATGGAGTGGCCGGCTACTTTCACCACGCAGCCTTCTGGTGCGAGATTGCCTTTTAGGATGACCAGACCGCCGGTCGGTTTGATCGGATTCGACAAGGGACGCAGCACGTGCTGGCCGCTGGTTTCGACCGCACTCGCGGCCTCTTCGCCGATCGTGCGCCCCGTGACGGTCGGAAGATCGCTGTGAAGAATGCGCGCGTCCAGCAAACGTTTAGCCACCAGCGTCGTACCGCCGGCCGCAAAGAGATCGGCGGCGGTAAATCTGCCGCCTGGTTTTAGATCCGCCAGCAAGGGCACTTTCCGGTTGATCTTGTCGAAGTCGTCAATATCGAGCTTGATGCCGGCTTCTCGCGCGATGGCAAGCAAATGCAGTACGGCGTTCGTTGAGCCACCAGTCGTGGCCACCGCCGCGATGGCGTTCTCCAACGACTTTCGTGTGATGATCTGGCGCGGACGCAGATCGTTCTTGACCAAGTTCATGACCAGCTTGCCGCACTCAAAGGCCACGTCGTCCTTGCGCTGATCCATCGCAGGCACGCCGTTGCGACCCATAGGGGAGATGCCCAGAAATTCGAAGGCAATCGCCATGGTATTGGCCGTAAACTGCCCGCCGCACGCGCCGGGACCAGGACAGGCATGGTCTTCGAGGTCTTTTAACTCGATGTCGGTCATGTTGCCGGAGGCATGTTTGCCGACCGCTTCAAACACGTCCTGAATCGTCACGTCATGCCCTTGAAATTGTCCCGGCATGATCGAGCCGCCGTATAGCATCAGCGAGGGAAGATTGAGTCTGGCCAGCGCCATGACCGTTCCAGGAATGGTCTTGTCGCACCCCGATAGAGCCACCACCGCATCGAACAAGTGGCCGCGCGCCACCAACTCGATTGAGTCGGCGATGACTTCTCGGCTGATGAGGGAAGCCTTCATGCCCTCCGTACCCATCGAGATACCGTCCGAAACGGCGATGGTGTTATACTC
>DKBD01000016.1:10278-14287 GCA_002451055.1 Nitrospira sp. UBA6909
AGAGGAGGGTGGCCACCTATGCCCTCGTGAGGATTTTTCCCATGAGGATAGGAGCCGTACGATCCTGCACCTCCGTGCGGGGCCCCGTGGTCCTTTCCGTGCTGCTGCATGACTTTCTCATGTTCGGTCTTTTCCTTCTCCCGCTGCTCCGGTGTCAGCACACCCAACACGTCGCGGCGCATCTTGATGGAGGTCATGCGGAGTCCAACTTGCAAATCTTCACTCTGCTTCAACTTTGCTTCAATCGCAGCCAGGTCGGACGTTTCGTCATCGGTGAGGGCTTTCAACTCCCGTTCAGCGATTTGGATCTCGGCCTCCGCCTTGATACGGGCCTTATCCAGGCTCAACTGGAGGTCTTTTAATTTCGCCACTTGGTCGGCCGTGAGGCCGATGTCTTTTTCATGTTTGAGCAGATGCCGGATCAAATGGCCAGTCCCGCTATGCATCATGGCCTTGCCATAGCTCCCCATGGCACTGTGACCGACGTGACCACCGCCATGCCCATAGCTGGGATTATTCGCCCATACAAGGGAGACACTACACGCCAACACCACTGCTGCGGTGATACTCAATGGAATCATCCTTATTGCTCGTTTCATGCAATCCTCCGTTTTAAAGGGAAGGTTCCCGTCGAACACCGGCAACGTAGATTGCCACACCAGACAGGGCAACGCAAGCAAGGGCGCTCATTTCATGAATGCTGGACGGACAAATCTTAGTCAGGGAAGACGTGTGTGCGGTAACCATGGTGGGTGTGACCTTCTATTCCTGTTGAGCTCGTGCGATGACCTCGGCTCGCGGGTCTGAATGAGGCTGCCGCCCGAGTTGTTCATAGAGCGTTCTCTCCTCATCCGACATGAAAGGAGGCAGAACGATTTGCAAGGTCAGAAACAGGTCACCGTGAGCGCCGGATGCCGTTGGAAGCCCCTTTCCCTTGAGCCGCAACTTGCTGTCCGCCTTGCTGCCGGCTGGAATTTTCACACGCACCGGTTCCCCCACCGTCGGCGCCATCACCTCGGCACCCAGAGCGGCTTCCCAGGGCCAGACGGGAAGCGTCGCATGGAGGTCGCTGCCTTGCTGGCGAAAGACCTTGCCAAGCCTCATCTTCACATGTAAATACAGGTCCCCTCGGTTTCCCCCGTTGATGCCCGGCCGACCTTTCCCGCCGACACGGATCCTGGTACCATCGAGCACGCCGGCCGGAATTTTGACTTCGATCGTCTTCGATTCCCTGACGGTGCCTGATCCAGCACATGCATGGCACGTTCGTCCCCGCAATGATCCGCTGCCACGGCAAGCCGCACAAGAAACCGATTCCATGAGTGAGACCCGTTTGGTCACACCGGACAACACTTCCCGAAGCGATAGTTCGACGTCGGCTTCGACGTCTTCGCCTGGTGTGGCAAATCCGTGCGGCGCACCTGTCCGGCCTCGCCCACCGAAGAGATTCTCGAAAATATCTGAAAAATCGCCACCGGTGCCGAAGCCGGTATCCGATTGGCCACCGCGAAATCCGCGAGCACCTGCGTGCCGGCCAGCTCTTTCGAACGCCTCAGCCTGTTCCCATTGTGCGCCGTACTGGTCGTATTTCTTTCGCTTGTCGGGATCCGACAGTATCTCATGCGCTTCATTCAGCTCTTTAAATTTCTTCTCCATCTCGGATTTCCTTGTGCCCGAATGGAGGTCTGGGTGGTACTGCCGAGCGAGACGGCGAAAAGCTTTTTTGATGTCATCGGCGGAGGCTGTCCGTGACAGACCGAGAATCTGATAGTAATCGTGTGAGGGAGAGGCCATACCGATAGTCTGAACGTTGTCAGCGAGACACTTCGTTCTTCGCTCGGGCGATCAGTTTACAATAGGAGCAGACATCGGCGGTGGTCGGTTGACCGCACGTCGAACAGGGGTGAAGCATCGTTTGGTCTTTCTCCGCCATGGCGGCATGACCGGGCTCCTTCTTGCGCTGTTTGTCCAAAAACCCCCAATAGAAATATTGTTTCGTTCCAGGCGACTCGGTTTCCAGCCGATTCAGTACATCCTTATAGAGAAGCGTCCTGGCGCCTTGAGCCATCGGGCATTCGTCCACAATGTAATCGATCTTATTCAGGACGCAGTAGGCGGCGAGTTCGCGCTCCGTTAACCGATAGAGCGGTTTCACTTTCTTGGCGAACCCATCCACGGAAGCTGGCAGACTCGGACCTTGTTTGTCCAAATATTCGGTTTGCCAATGCAGCACGTTGCCGAGCAGGCGAGCCGCTTCGTCATCAAGATTGTGGCCGGTAGCCATCACGTCGTATTCATGTTCGATCGCGGCGCGATTGAATTGATAGCGTTTGATCGTTCCACAGGTCGAGCAGGTGGGGCGATGGACCAATTGAGCCAACTCCCGAATCCCGGCGCCTTCTTCCTTCTCGACCGTATGGAAATGCAACGTCGCCCCAAGCGGGACAGCGACGGACTCCGCATAGCGCGAGACCTTCTCCTGAGAACGCTCTGAATAACCTGGGATACCCAGATTCACATACAACGCGTCCGCGGGGTAGCCGAGTGTCAATAAGATGTGCCACAGCGCCAGACTGTCCTTGCCTCCAGACACCGCGACAAGAATGCGGTCGCCCTTGGCGAACATGGATTCCGATCTGATCGCTCTGCCAACCTGATCATGCGTAAAATCATTGAAACAAGCCTTGCAAAACGCGGCATTGTGGCGAGGCAGTTTCATCACGGCTTTAAGTTTGCACCGCGTGCAATTCATATGGGGTTGATCATACGAGCAGCATCGTATGAATGCAAAGGCAAAAGAAAAGAATGGTGGTGTCTACAAGTCATCCCAATCATGGAGCACAGGGTATCCAATGAAGTGCCTGATGAAATCTGGTATGCTACACGAACGCGCAATCCCGGACACGGTAGTTCTCAGCAGGGAAGCGCGATAAAGTTAACAGTTTACATAATCCATCTTATCAGACTATGGCTTTTGAGCTTTTCGGCCGCCTCCATAAAGAACTCTCGATCACCGGCAGCGCAATCTACGAAGTGGTGCTTGCGATTTCTGAGCGCGTCAACCGCAAGGCTCAAATTATCCGGCTTCACTGGCAAGCCTCGGTGCTTCTGCAACGCATCGATGAGGTGACAGCCGAGCTCGGCCGGCAGATCGCTGATCACGTTGACCGACGATTGTCCGTCCAGACCGACCAAGACTCTACTCTGGCGACGCTTGATACATCGCTCTCCCATGCGGTGACACGGGCTGAGACCTTGAAGCAGGCACAGGCGCAAGTCGATGGACAGATCCGCGAACTAAAACTTGAAGCGATCCATGAGGATACGATCAAACTCCAGCAGGATCTTAGCCTTCGGTCAGCACGAATTGAGCGGCTAACGATTGTTCGTCATGCGGCAGCCGTTGGCCAATCGATCGCCGCAATGCCTCATGCGTCTTCCGTCCATATTGCGTCTGTTTTGCGGGGACCGTTTCTGCTGGCACCATCCGACAGTCTGATCTTTCGACCGGACGATATCGTTGTGCTCCTTGGGTTGGAATCGGAGCTGGACCCCTTTGTGACGTGGTTTACCAGCCAACGACCTTTAAAAACGCCGACAACAGAATTTGCATAAGAACAGAAAGACCAGTACGCATACCATCGTGTTCTCACTACAACATCGGAACGTTCTTCCAAGCGAATCATAACTCTATGCTCAAGCTGCGAACACTTGCGTCAACCATCCTTCTACTGCCGGGCTTATTTTTCCAGGCCCCCGTCAGTGCGGAACAGAGTTCCGGCGCGGTGCGAACCGAGTTGCCCGGCCTTCGTCTCTTGGAAGAAATTCAGGCTGTTATTACCAATCTGGCTGAACAGGCCAAACCTTCGGTCGTCAATCTATTTCCGCTCCCCAGTACCGGACGGGCTCGTGAAGGCCTAAGGGAACGTGCTCCGAATGGGTCGGGATCCGGTTCCGGCCTGATTGTTGATGCCGACGGACATATCGTCACGAACAACCACGTGATCGG
>DKBD01000016.1:14365-17974 GCA_002451055.1 Nitrospira sp. UBA6909
ATCGGCATCAATACGGCGATCATCAACTTTGCCCAAGGGATCGGCTTTGCCATTCCGTCGAACATGGCCAAGCAGGTGATCGAGCAACTCCTGGCAAAGGGCAAGGTCGTGCGTGGATGGCTGGGTGTCGGCATTCAGCCCTTGACACCAGAGCTGGCCAAGAAATTCGGCGTCACGGAAAATGAAGGCGTGCTGGTCAATGAAGTCTTCGAGAGGGATCCCGCCGCGACGGCCGGGATTAAACCAGGGGATATCATCGTCAGTATCGACGGCGCCGTGGTCGATTCGCCGAATAAACTGTCGAGACTGATCGGAACACTCACTCCAGGCGCCACCGCGACAATTGAAGTGGTTCGCGACCTCCGACGTGTCATCCTGCATGTGCCCTTGACCGAGCGTCGCGATGCTCCGGTGATCGCGTCTCTTCCTGAAGCCAGGACGGAAGCCAAGCTCGGCCTTGACGTACAGGACCTGACAGCGGGATTGGCGGACAAGTTCAATTTGCGCGAGACCAAAGGCGTACTCATCACGAAGGTAGAAGCCGGCAGCCTTGCCCAAGCCGAAGGCTTACGCGAAGGTGACCTGATCAAGGAAGTGAACCGCGCTGATGTCTCCTCCATGGGAGACTTCAACGCGGCCATCTCTCGGATCCGTCGCGGAGACACGGTATTACTCCGGGTCCTGCGCGAGAGTCGGGCATTCTACGTTGTCCTCAAATCCAACCAATAGCAAGACGGCGCACGCCTATTAGCGAAGGCCGCCCGGTGTCTTCGNNCGGAGGATGCCGCTCCGCCTTGTGCTGCTCGATGATCTTGGCGGCCAATTCATGCGGCACTTCGTCGTAGCGGGCGAATTCCGTCACATAACTCCCCCGCCCGCCTGTCATGCCGTTGAGTGCCATCGCATACTTCAGCAATTCGGCAAGCGGCACGAGCGCCTTGATTCGCTCGGCATGATCATCCGCGCTGACTGAGAGGATGCGGCCTCGCCGCGCATTCAAATCGCCCATCACCGCTCCGACGGCGTCTGTCGGAACCTCGATCTCGACCGTCATCGTCGGCTCAAGTAAGACCGGGTGCGCGGTTTCCATCGCCTTCTTCAAAGCCATCGACCCGGCAATCTTGAACGACATTTCTGATGAGTCGACCACATGGTAGGAGCCATCGTAGACCGCAACGCGAACATCGACGACGGGAAACCCGCTCAATACCCCCTCATGCATCGCCTCGATCACTCCCTTTTCCACCGCCGGAATAAAGTTTCGGGGAATCGCTCCGCCGACGACCCGATCCTCGAAGGTGAATCCATCCCCTCGCGGCAGCGGAGCCACTTCCAACCAGCAGTCTCCGTATTGCCCATGCCCTCCCGTCTGTTTTTTGTATTTGCCCTGAGCCTGCGACGTGGCACGCACCGTTTCGCGATATGGAATTTTCGGCGTGTGGAGGATGACATCGGCCCCGAATTTTCGGTGGAGCTTCTCAAGGGAGAGGTCTATATGGAGTTGGCCCAGGCCGCTCAGCACCATCTCTTTCGTTTCGGCGTTGCGGCTGAATTCCAGGCTAGGATCCTCCTCGATCAGCTTGTGAAGGCCAAGCCCGACCTTGTCGATCTCCGCTTTCGACTTGGCCTCGATCGCAAACGACAGGGCCGGCCGCGGCAGACCGATGCCAGGATAGGACACCTGGTCTTTCTCGTGGCAAAGTGTATCACCAGTTTGCGTATCACGTAACTTTCCGATCGCGATGATCTCTCCCGCCGTTGCCGATCCGACCGCCGCATGCTGTTTTCCAAAGAGCCTGTAGAAATGACCAAGCTTCTCGCGGACCTGTTTCGAGGCGTTCCACACGGTGGAATCGGCTTGGACGGATCCAGATAGAAGGCGGCAATACGACAGCCGCCCGGCGAACGGATCGATCAACGTCTTGAACACAAAGGCCGAAAACGGTTCCTGCGCGCTTCCCTTCCACTCACAGGGCCGCCCCGAACCGGGAAGCACGCCCGGTAACGGGTAGACCGCGCCACGTTCATCCGGTGACGGCAATAATGCGGCCACCGCGTTCAACAGCGACCACACGCCCATGTTGCGCGTGGCGGAACCGGCGTACAGTGGATACATTTTCCGCTTAAGGACGCCGGAACGGAGTCCTGAAAGAAGTGCGTCTTGAGTGAGTCCCCCCTGCGCAACGTAGGCTTCGAGGAGTGTTTCCTCGTTCTCCGCCACTGCCTCAACAAGCTGTTTGCGTCCGTCCTTCACGGCTGATTCCAGATGGAGAGGGACCGGCAACAACTCGACCTTGGCGACGGTGGGCCCGGACCGTGTCAATTGCTCCTGGAGCAGGTCGATGACTCCCTCCGCTTCGGAGCCAAGATCGACCGGCACCGTCATGGGAATCGGCTGGCAATCGAGTTGGGCGCGACAACTCTCTATCGCGCGCTCGATTGATGCGCCTTCGTGATCCAAGTTGTTGACGAAAAACACGCAGGGAAGGCCGAGCTCTCCGATCCGTGCCCACAGACGCGTCAATTCGGTTCGGACCACGCCATTACCATCGAGTACGATGATCACAGCATCGACGGCCCTCAATGCCGACAGCGGTTCACCGAGCAGGCTGAGTGCCCCGGGAGGATCGAGCAACGTGATATCAGTCTGATTCCAGGAAAATCGGAGCACTCCGGTGCTCACGGAACAGCGATGGCGTAGTTCCTCCGGCTCAAAATCTGAAACAGTCGTACCTTGCGCCACGGAGCCGAGGGTGGGAACGGCTCCTCCGACGAAGAGCATCGCCTCGCTGAGGGATGTCTTGCCTACGCCGACATTGGATACAATCGCAACATTTCTGATGGGCACCGCACGGGTGTCTTCCATGGCCTGCCCTCCTCATTCGTAGAACCCAGGTTAGTCCATTGATCCCCCCACCGGATCGAAGCCGGTCGCATAGGCTCCTAGTCTGCGTTTCCCTGCCCTGTCAGCCAGCCCTCATCCGCAAAACTCACATATCGACCATCACCGATGATGACGTGATCCAGCACGGAAATGCCAAGCAACCTGCCGGCCGCCGCCAATCGCTCTGTCAGCCGGCGGTCCTCCGGGCTCGGAGTGGGATCGCCGCTGGGATGATTGTGCAGAAAGATGACACTGGCGGCAGACTCACGAATCGCAAAAGCAAACACTTCTCGGGGATGGACGATGCTGAGCGTCAGACTTCCTTCGGATACGGTGGCTTCTTTAACGACGGTATTCTTGGCGTCGAGAAGCACAACCTTGAAAAGTTCCTGTTTTCGGTCACGAAGGATGGGATAAAAGTGGTTAAAGAGATCGGTGCTCGACGAGACGCGCGTACCGGTCGAGAGCGGGGCTGCCAGAGACCGTCGGCCTAATTCGACAGCCGCTTTTAATTGTGCCGTCTTTGCGGGCCCGACGCCTTCAATCGCGCAGAGTTCTTCGACCCCACACTTCGCCAATCCACCGACGCCTCCGACTTGACCGAGAAGTTCGATCGCCACCTGTACGGCCGACGAATCACGTCGACCGGTCCTCAGAAGAATGGCCAGCAGTTGGGCATCAGACAGCGCATCGACGCCCTTGGCAAGGAGCCGCTCACGCGGACG
>DKBD01000049.1 GCA_002451055.1 Nitrospira sp. UBA6909
CAGGCCGTATCCAGCACGCTCACCGCCTTGTCGGGAAGCTGTCGGCCGGCAATATATCGATGGGAGAGCTTCACGGCTGCTTCGACCGCTTCGTCCAAGACCCGTACGCGATGATGCTGCTCCATCGTGTCGATCAGGCCTCGCATCATGTTGGTCGCCGTGGCCTCGGTCGGCTCTTCGACTTTCACCACTTGGAACCGCCGCGTCAGCGCCGGATCCTTCTCAAAATACTTTTTGTACTCCGCCCAGGTGGTGGCGGCCACCGTCCGCATCTCGCCGCGCGCCAGCGCCGGTTTNNTCGTCGATGAACACGATGATGGGCTGAGGGGAGGCCTTGACCTCGTTGATCACCGACTTCAAGCGGTTTTCGAATTCACCTTTCACGCCGGCGCCGGCTTGGAGCAGCGCCAGGTCGAGCGTCCGCAGCACGACATTTTTCAACGGCGGCGGCACATCGCCGGCGGCGATCCGTAACGCCAGCCCTTCGACCACGGCGGTTTTCCCCACGCCGGCCTCGCCGGTGAGAATGGGATTGTTTTGCCGGCGGCGGGTCAGAATATCGATGACCTGCCTGATTTCGGCGTCGCGGCCGAGCACCGGATCGACTTTCCCTTCTTTGGCCCTGACCGTCAGATCGACGGTGTACTGATCGAGTGCCGGCGTTCTTGTCGAGATCGGCTTCCCCGGTTCCGCGGTATCCAGTCCACCGGTCGTGACCTGCTCCATGTCCTCGGCAGACCCGGTCGTCAGGCTCGACAACCTCGCATGCAGGTCTTCCGCTGAAATCTTGTTGAGCTCCGGCGAGGTGTCCCTCGCCATTCTGGCCAGATCGTCCTCCGTCAACAGCGCCAACAACAGATGCCCCGAGCGCACACGGTTCGCGCCGTACTCGATCGACGCCAACGACCAGGCTTCGTTGATCAATCGTGGAATCCGAGGCGCCAAGGTGGGATTGCGGGCGTTGCCGGTTTTCAGCCGATCGAGGGCGCGAGTCATATCCCGTTCAAGCCTCGACTGGTCCACTCCGTAGTGTTTGAAGATTTTCCGTAAATCGCTGTCGTGCACGTCCATGAGCTTGATGAAGAAATGCTCGACATCGACGTCGTAGTGCGTCCGCGACAGGCACAGCCCCGCCGCCGCCTCCAGCGCCCTGCGGCAGGAATCATCCAGCTTGCCGATCAAACCTTTGAGATTGACGTTCATACCTCTCCTTTCTTGCGTCGAACCGGAGGTCGATTACAACCTCGCCGTCGAGAACTCGCCGGCAAACTGCACCTCGTCGGCATCCTCTCTTCGCGGCTTCGAGGACAGCCAGGTCGTCCACCCCAATCGCGGCACATACCCGCGCGTTTCGCCCAGGCGGAGCGGAGGGACGTCCGCCCCCCTCAAGACCAGGCTCACCGAAAAATCGAATTCGGTCCCTGCCAAGAACTTGATCAAGCGGGTGAGCGTCGGGAACGCCGTCCCGGATGGCAGCAGCCGGCAAAACGTGCCGAAATCCAAGGGCCCCAAACGCACGTGAAACTTCGCCTGCTGGTCCCAGACGGTGGTTCCGGCCACCGCCGTCTGCCCCAGGAGATTGTTGGCGCCGGCCGCCCCCAGTCTGGTCCAATCGTCCGGTTCCAGCGGCAGCCACATGCCGATGAACTGGCGGATACGCACCGGGACCTGGAAGGCGTCAGCCAGACACTGTTGCAGTGCCTGGGCGGAGCGAGGCCGCTGCACGATCAAACCCGCATACCGCAACAGGTCGGCGTCGTCGCTGCCCAACCCGGCCCGCACCCCCTCCGTCCCCAGCCCCAGCACGCTATAGAGCACCGAGGCGAACCGGTCTTCCTCTCCCGTTTCGGCTGCCCGCTCGTACCCCACGACGCAATGATGTTTTTCCCAGGCGCGATAGAACAAGGAAATCAGCCGGTGGTTGAACAGGTCCAGGAAGTCGCGCAGGGCATAGTCGCCCGCTTGTACCCGCTGCAGCAGCAATTCGGTGTAGTACCGCGGAAGCGCGCCCTCCGCGCCGGCCAACCCGAGGAACGCCACCGTCATACCGATGGGTTCCCGCGCATGTTTGGGAGGATCGATGCGGTGGATTTCGCTGGGTGGAAACCCGAGGGAAAGATGCGAGCGAAACCGCACCACTTCCTCGCTGAGCGACGCAGTCCGGCCGACAGGCCGGCGATCGGCGTGCCATCGCGTCAACAGGCGCACGGCCTGAAAGAATTCGAATCGAAATCCGTTGGTCAGCAGTTCCTCTTCTAGAGAAGAACCTGTTCTCCTGCCCTCGGCGGCCATCGTTTGATCGGCTTATCCCGCTGACGCGACGTAGCGATCAGCTGTGTAAAGGAATTCAGTGTCGCATGGAGACCGAGAAATCTTTCCAGAACGGACGCGAACAGAAAGACCCCGCTCCCCACGTACTTGTCTTCATCGAACTGCAGCGTGATCTCCATCCCCCGGCAGAACCCATGCCACCCCATGACGGTCGGGCGTCTGACGACGCGCCGAGACCCCACGCCCATGATCCCGGCGATGTGCTGCCTGACGACGGCAGACCCTGAAAAATCGTACAAGCCCAAGATTTCTTGTAGCGCCTCCGGTCCGCCAGACGCCAGGGAGAGATAGCTCAACGACAGATGGGAGATGAGACGCCACTGGCGCTCCCCGCTCAACGGCGGCCTGACCGGATCGGTCGGTTTGACCAGTGAACGGATCCGTGACACCGGCGCCGCCCCTTCGAGCTCGAATTCGCCCCCCACCTCGTCAGCCGATAGTCTCCTCGGGAGATCCCGATTGGTGCACAAGGTGCGCAGCGTCAACGTTTCAACCGGAGGAAGCGCCGGCTTCACATCCAGATCGACCAGCGACACGAACAGCTCCGTCCCCTTATCGCCTTTTCGCTCCGCGAGCCGCCTGACCGCATACCAATAGGCCAAGGGCGGCTCGTCGCTCCCGCCATGCCGAACCGAGTACAGCGGCTGCACGTCGTGGACGGTGTGCGAGTCCGCGGCCGTCAACACCGCGTCCGTGATGCCATAGATCTCGTAGGCTTGTTGCCGGCGGACGTCTGGAATCACGCGGTACTCATGCTGGGTATGGTCGAGCCTGACCGGCTCGGCCACTTGGGGAAACAGGTTGACGATCGGCGTACACCCCAACTTGAAGTTGTCCTGGGTGATCACGTGGTCGACCCGTGGCGCTTGATCGAGGAAGATCAAGACTTCCGCCTTGTCCCCCAGGTCGATCTGTGCCGCGTTCGGAAACCCGGTCAGATCCACGAATAAGAATTTCTGCGGGAACGTGAAGTATTCCTGGAGCAGCCGGTATCCCATGAAGGCATGGGGAGGATAGGGCAGCAACCCCTCCTCGCCGTCGAACCCCACCGGTTGAAGACACGAGGCCGGCAAGACGACCGGTTGTTGGCCCGGCTTCGAACCGGCGGGCCTGATCCAGATTTCGCGGGTCTTGTTCACGAGTAACTCGTAGAGCGCATGCACCGACTGTCCTTCTCCATCGAGATAGAATCGCAGGCGATCGAGTTCCAGTTCGCGAAAGGGCACCCCGCCTTGGGTTCGCAGTTCCAGGCGAATCAGCCCAAGAGCCTTGGAGCGGGTCGCAACACGATCCGGCAGATCGAAGCGAGCCGAAGCCACGGTCACCGGCCACAGCGTCACCGGATACCCGGTGCGGAAGCGGCATTGGGTGCCGTCGATCGGCTGGGAGTACAACAGCGTATGACGAGGAAGCTCGTACCCGGTCGTCACCTTCCCCTGCTCCGGATCCAGCGTGAATTCCGCCACGGACATCGATGGGATCGGCGCCAGATAATGCGGATAGAGGAGGCCCAGCAACGCGTCCGTGATCTCAGGAAACTCGTCGTCGATCTTGCGATGGATGCGCGCGGCCAGGAACGCCACGGCCTGAATCAACCGCTCGACGTGGGGGTCTTCGCATTTTCCCGGCTCCAACAGGAGGCGGCTGGCCACCTTGGGATAGGCCTGCGCAAATTCCTGTCCGTGCTGGCGAAGGATCGAGAGTTCGCGCTCATAATATTCCAGCAACGACTCTTCCATCAGAGATCCCCCCGCACGGTGTATTGACTCGTCACGACATGCAAGGCCGCGTTGAGTGTGATCGGCTCCGGCGCCGGATCGGTCCGGAGGAGTGCATCGATCCGAAACCGCAGCACCATGTCGTACTTATCACGAGCCTCCAGGGTCACCCGCACCGACTTCAAGCGGGGCTCAAAATTGGTCAAGGTGTCTTCCACCGCTCGGCGGACGGCCTTGCGGTCATTGGGATTCAGGAGGCTGTAACTGGTGACGTCCGGGAGCCCGAACATCAGAATGGATTTCCGGACATGCACAAGTTCTTCCGCCACGTCGAAGAGGAGTTCGCGCCTCGTGTTCAGCAATGCCTCGATATCCCTGGCGACCGCCGCCTTGAGCTCACGCAAGGACAACGACGGTGGAGCCGGCTTGCGCATCGGTTCCAATTCCTCATGAAAGACCTCATCGAGCAAGAGGCGATTCAACGGAGAGACATATTTGCTCTTCCGGCTGTCTTCCATCAGGCGGACGGTGTGCGGGCTCACATTCACCCCTTGAAACCGCCGATTGTCGTAAAGGAACGGCCCCAGAACCACTCGATTGAGGCATTCGACAACCGCGGCGATGACCGGGTGGGGAACCGGAATCGACCCGTCGTACTGATCGAGCAGACTCAGATCTTCGGGGTAGGCTTGCTCCCGAATATATCGAAAGACCGGATGATGCGGGTCCTGAAGCTTCTTGGCCAATTGCGAGGGATGCTTGAGATCGAGCGGGTCGATCCGTGGATCCCCCGCACGAGGATCATCGTCGAGCAATCGATCCAAGAGCGAAGCCGCTAGGCCGAGTTCTTGCCCTCGCTTGGTCACGAGCGAAGTCCCCTCGTCACAACAATGCTGCCTATCGCCCCCGGCATTTCCTGTGCGGGGGGGGAACGGTCGAGGCGGATTCTAGGCTGATTGAATCACGTTGTCTATCCCTTCTCGGAGAAGATTACCCCGCCCCGCGAAAATTTATCGCTTTCGACAGACCCTCTGGAATCCGCTCGACCATGACCGCCGTTCGTTGGCCGAGACCGATCCGCACGGGTGCGCAACACAGGCGCTAACGGATGTCGATCGGATTGGGCCCGTTGAAGACTTCCCAGTCGCCTCGATAGAGATTGCGCCAGGACAGGAACCATTCCTTCGCCTGCGGATGTCGCGCATATTCGGCAGCGGACAACAATCGAGAGGCTTTCGGCGCGGCGGCACCCGACAACGTGTGGCACACAAAGAACTCGCCTCGAATCCCCGCAATCATCGACACCTGCTGCTTCTCGATCACGCCCACCTCATTCTTGAATGGACCGGACATCGGCGCAAGGCGCCAGTCGCTGAGCGGTCGGATGTGATGAAACACAAACTTCATGGTCACAGACGACACATCCCGCAATACCGGCCATCCTTGCGGCACGAGAATCCAGACGTTCATCGGAAGGGGAGAGAGCATACGGTCTTCCTTTTCACGCATGATGACACCACACTCGCTCGTACAGGATTCGGCGCCGCGTTGACAGATTCCGGTTGGTCATGGCGCCCCGGACAACATGAAGAGAGCGCTGCCGAGGTTTCAATCGATCGCCGACCCATCCGCCCCCCTGGCCGGCCGCTGGACCTCGCCTTCGTCATCAGTCTCAAGCGGCGATTCCTCCGGCGATCGACTTCGGATCTGGCGATACGCCACCATGGCCGCCTGACAGGCGGCGAGGAGAAAGGCCTTTTCTGTTCCCATGTCAGGCACGCTGAACGCAACCAGACGGACCGGGGTCACCGCCCGTGGGAGGCCTCCAGCATTCGCACTCGGTTGGTTGCGAAGATCCTGAGCACGTGATGCGGTGTCCACGTGTGCTCGATCGTCCACGAATCGCCCTCCTATCTCACGTGCCATTGCCGGATGAGCCCCTCCGACTTCCCAAGCCGCTCCACCCTCATGATGGAACGAGGGGCTGTGGGCTAGCAGCCGGAGCCCATATAGCTAAAATTCCCGGAACTCATGTACACACAATCGCCCTGGATGCCGCCATAGCTGTTGTTGGAATTATAGAGGTGGTTGGACCCACCTTGGCGGCGTCGTGGTGCGGGCTGAACCGGCGCTCGCTCGTGGGCTGCTGCCGCGTAGAGCTGAAACTCTGCCGGCTGACCCTCTCGCCCGCCGATCCCCTGCTGATTCATCCAATACCGGCCCCTGGTGAAGGTGGCGCCCAATTTCCTGAAGCTGGCGACCTCCATCCTCGTCATCTCGCGCCCATTCAAGAAAATGTTGGAGTCACCATTCGAGGCATCAGGTCGCAGTGGCCCTCCGATCTCCAAGCCCGCCGGGATATCCCCTCCCGGAGCTGCGCCTTCACGCCCAATCATGCCGGACATCGGATCATACCAATAGCAGCCGGCCGGCAAGACCTGCCCACCCAACGCCATCGACAACAGCCCTCGCTCGAGGAACCGGAGTTCGACCCCGTTCAGCACCCATGTGTTCCCCGCGCAGGACCAGGTCTTCGACGGAAGCGCGCCAGAGATATCCTGCGCATTGGCGGCAATCGGACCGGCGGCAACCGCTAGCATCGTGACGAATACACGCATCAGGGCAAAATGTTTCAGTTCTCGTGCCATTGGCTCCTCCTTGGATGAGGTGATAGGGGTACCTGCCGGCGATGTCGGTGTCGCCACACGTGCTCTCTTGCCACGACATTCAGCAAGCCAGATGCCACGCAAGCCCGCCGCGAAATATTCAACAACACATCGCGATATTGTCAGGATTTCTGCGGAATTGACGTGATTCGATGCGGAGACAGATCAGTCCGTTTTCACGAATGTCCGGCGCGGTCCTTATCCCCTTCGATAAGTCCGGACATCCGATCGGATAACCGCAGGCGTGACTTCTGGCCAGCCGAATCCTGTCTACTGGTAAAATTGTGCGTGCCTGGTGGTGCCGGTCACCTGATAGGTCGTCTTGAATCGTTCGATCGCGTGGTAATCAATTATGTTATGGAAAGAAGTGATCACACTCCGATCATTTCTGTCGACGATTTGCCGTCTGATGTGTGTGATGCGTGGCTCGATCAGCGTGTTTGTAGTGGGTAATTCTTTCACCCCCTTATCAAGCATTGCCTGTAACACAATGATCGTTTTTGCGGCCAAATGTTTCGCGTACGGGATCCACGCATCCACAGTCTGAGGATCTTCCCATAATGCTCTGACTTCTTTGAATCCCCTGTAAAAACGAATTTGAGCGTACCGGATAAAACCCTGGGCATTTACCGTCGCAAAGGCCTTCCGACGAAACTGTGACCAGTTGCGGAACAGAAACCTCAACTCCGAGTTGCAAATGGTATATTTGTTCGCCCCGTTCCCCAACATGATCGCCTTCCCGTCGGCAGCGGTGGCGTTGTCGATGCGGTCCAGACAATAGTGGACCACCCCCTGCCGGGCCGTAAAATACTCCAGCCCATACTTGCATGAGCGACGGATGGCCAGATTGTTCACCATCGCGGTCAGCCCCTTCATGCCGGCTTTGTCTAATGAGGGGTCGTCGGTGGACATGTGCAGAACATTGTCTCTCCGCACCATGTCGCCGAAGTCTTTCGCGTTAGCGTTTCCTTGGACATTCTGGACATACCGTTGCTCGTTGATCGCGACCGTGCTCGATTTCTTGGTGACGGATAAGATTTGTGTGTTCGGCCCTTTGCTGCTGTATTTCCCCATGAATTCGTTGTATTGATTGATCGCATACCCCGTATTCTTCCCTGGAATGTGCTGGTTGTTGCCCAACCAAAAGCCATTGCCCATGGCTTTTTCATACAGCGTTTGGAATTTACCCTTCGGCAATCGGTCTGGGTTCACCTTCCCGTTGTCCAGGATGATCTGTTTGTAGTCCTGTTTTTCACGACCGCTTAAATTGATAAACACAATGTAGGCAGCGATGTCCTCGCCGGTTCCGTAGAAGATCTCACTATCCTTCGGGCTAAAATGCGTGATTTCATCGCCAATCGCCATCGGCCCCTCCTCAATACGAAGAAATGGAATGCGCTCTTGCCATACGATGTACCCATCAATTGCGGCCCACTGTCCTTCCCAACCACCGATTCCTATAGGGCCCCGTCACCTGACTCGTGGCGCCTCACACCAGCACGGCCCCTCCACTCCGTGAGCAGATGGGCGCAGGTCGCGGTGCCGACCAGGTCGGCGATCCACGTTGGGTACTTCTTCCCTCCGTTCCCAATAGTGCCCAGGGTACATCACCTTCAACGAATTGGAAAGATTGCGACAGCGAGGACCTCTGCAATAGATGATTGTGCACAGAACTGAGAAGGAGGCGGGGCAGGAACGGATCGCAGGTGTGATTTTTTGGGGGATCGATTGACGGCAGACGGTGGAACGGTGCAGAGCACCGGTATGTCGGCTATACGAGCAAGGTGCAGATGCATGCCGCATTGGGTCCGACCTGCGGGGGTGAACATGGTGGTGAGGGCGGAACGTGGAGGTCGGGCGGTACACATGACGCTGATGGCGGTGAGGGGGCTCAGTGGGGCCTCGGAGGCGCAGCGGGAACCCGGGTGTGGGGCCCTCGCCACCAATGCGTCAACGATTGTTAGATTGTCAGACCTGACCCCATTATTGTGCTCCAAAGTACATGCTTGCCATTCCCGCAGTTATCCATTTATAGTTCATGTACAGACCATGTACATAGGGAGGCATTATGGGTGCCGCGCTGAAGCATAAACATCTCGTGCTGGATCAGCGGAAGATTGACGCCGCGAAGCGCTACTTCGGAGTGGATTCCGAGCAGGAGGCCATCGATAAGGCCCTGTCGCTTCTGATCGAGGAACAGAGGCTCAGCAAAGCGTTGCGGCCGCTGAAGGGGATCTTGCGGGGTGACGAGAAACCATGGCCCTACCAGTAGGCGGGAAGGTTCTCCTCGACACCAATGTCCTGATCGATTTCTTGCGCGCAGGCATGCACACAGAATGGGTCCTCGGTGGTCAGGGGACCGTTGTCCGGTTCATCTCCGCTGTCGTGCTACTGGAACTTCGGCTCGGCGCTGACACACCCAAACGCAAGAAAGCCGTTGAACGGATTCAGCAAGCCTTTCACTCCGGGCGCACTCTTGGCCTCACAGCCTCGACGCTTGATCATGCCGGACGACTCTTTCGAGTCCTGCATGGAAACGCCTCCGGGTTGCGCGACCGTCTCGGCCCTATGAACGATGTCCTCATCGCCCTGACGGCGAGAGAAATCGGCGCCACGGTGATCACCAATAACGTGTTGGAGTTCCGCCGCATCGCCGGGAAACTCCCTGGTCTCAAAGTCACCGCACCCTAACCCTGCTTCGATGGCGCTCTCTCACGGTCCACAGTGGTGATCATATCGTGTACCGTGCTTCCGATGAGCGTGGCAAGCTCATGGTAGAACCACCATGGCGATTCACAGGTCCCGGATTGGCAACGAGCATGGCACCGAAAGATGCAGCCTGAGGATCGAGGNNGGATGGATAGTGCGTCACGGAGCATCGAGGGTGTGGTGTCCGGGCGCCCCCAGTCGGTCATTGCGCGGTTTGGCCATCTGTCGCGTGCTATCGCAGATGGATAGTCAAGATAGCAAAGCCTGAGCTGGCCCTCAACTGGGTGGATACCAGATTCTCGGCTCAGCGATACACATCGCGTCGATGGCCCACATGTACGACCGTGATGGTCTGTTTTACATCGTCAATGTCATATAACACCCGATAATCTCCGACCCGTAGACGCCATCCTTCGCGACCCGTCAACTTTCGAGAACTCTGCGGGCGTGGCTCCTGAGCCAGTGCCAAAATGGCGTCTCGAAGGCGGTGATAGGTGTCACTCGGAAGGGCGCTAAGTTCCCGCGTGGCGCGAGGGAGAATGCCCAAGGCATAATTCATCGCGGGGCGCGGTCAAGCTCAGCGACGGCTTGAACAAACGGCAGAGGAGTTTCCCCCGAAACTTTCGCTGCATCATAGGCCCGAATCGCATCGAGTTCTTCGGCATCAGCTAACAGCTGCCGATAGTCCTCAAGGCTCACCACCACCGCCACGCGATTACCCACCTCATCCACTAAAAAGCGTTCTTTCACGCCACTCATGTCACCGCCCTCCCCATTTGGTAGACATCTGATTATAAAGAGAGGGCATGAGCCTGTGCAATGAAAGACGCACGTGTGAAAACCTCCTCCACCACCTCATATCCGATCATGTTCTCGACCAGGCCTATCGCTGGCTCTGTCACGCACGGGCGCACTATCATCACAACGACGATGTGTGGCACGTGCGGTACTGGTGGGCGAGAGAGAAACCGACACTCCAAGCCCAACTCCGCGCCGTCGCCCAGCAACTCCCCGCCCATCGGTTTGTATTTCGCACCGACGTGAAGAGCTACTACGCCAGCATCGACCATGGTCGGCTCTTCGGGCTGGTGCAGGAGTCCGTGACCGACCCGGCCATCCTGGCGTTGGTCCAACAGTACCTCACTCGAGTCGTCTCAGACGGTGGTCTCTATACCGCCATCACACGGGGCATTGCACTGGGCTGTCCCCTGTCGCCGCTGATGGGCGCGCTCTACTTGAAGCCGTTGGACGACCGCATGGCCCAGCTGTGGGTGTGGTACTTGCGCTATGTGGACGACTGGGTCTTGCTCGCATCGACGCGGTGGAAACTGCGGGCCGCCATTCGGGCGGTGAATGCAGTGATGGCGGACCTGCTGGTGATCCAGCATCCGGAGAAGACGATCATCGGACGGATTGCGCGGGGGTTTGAGTTCCTGGGGTATCGATTCACAGGCGACGGCATGGCCGCCGCGCGGCAGATAATCAAGCGCTGCCGACCATACGATTTCCGGCTTTATGAGCAAGGTGCGGACGGGTGCCGCATTGGGACCTACCTGCAGCGGTGGGCGCGGTGGGTAAGAGGGGGACTGGGGGAGATCGTGGTCGAGCTGGCGTGTGGGGCACCATGCCTCATCCCTGCGGTGATCGTTGCTGCTTCGACTGTCGAGCTCAGGAAGATAGTCTAGATATCAAAGCCTGACCCCATATACACGTGCGGTATATGGACGATTGGGTGGTGCTCGCCCCGACGCGCTGGAAATTGCGGGCCGCCATTCGGGCGGTAAATGCAGTGATGGCCAACCTGCTGGTGACTCAGCATCCGGACAAGACGATGATCGGGCGGATCGCGAGGGGATTTGATTTCTTGGGCTATCGCTTCTCGGACGAAAGGTTGGCCCTTACGCGGCAGACGGTGGAACGATGCCGCGAACGGGTGTCCCGGCTTTATGAGCAAGGTGCGGATGTATGCCGCATTGGGACCTACCTGCAGCGGTGGTGGAGGTGGGTGCGGGCGGGCCTAGGGGGTCGGGCGGTGCAGATGACAGTTGGTGGCGGTGACAGTGGGCCAATGGAGGTGCGGAGCCCACCTGAACACCCTGCGCTCGCCGTCACGTCATCGCCCTCAAATGTCATATTGTAAGACCTGACCCCCTTTTGGGTTATTGAATCCAGATCCAGCGTGTGGCCC
>DKBD01000013.1 GCA_002451055.1 Nitrospira sp. UBA6909
TCCATCAACGTCTTGATCTGTGTCCTGGTCAGCGGTCCCCGCAGATAGGACAGACACCAGCGACTTTCGAACACGACTGGTTCGTCCTCATGCACGTTGTTCATTAGGAAAATCCGACTGCCAAGCCCTGCCAAAGTTTGCTCCATACGGCCCCGGTCAAACTTGTTGCCCGCACCAGTCGAAGCCCCTTCCAGGCCCTCCAGGACGCGGGCCTTGTCACGCTCAGTTTGGAGGCGCCCGATGAACCAGGTGCCAGTGTTGGCGAGTCCTTTGTAGTCCAGATCGACCGGATTTTGAGTGGCCAGCACCACGCCGAGTCCGAACGCACGCGCCTGTTTCAGCAACGTCATCAACGGCAGTTTCGATGGCGGATTCGCAACCGGGGGGAAGTAGCCGAAGATCTCATCCATATACAGGAGAGCCCTCAGACTCGTCGTACCTGACTGTGCCCGCATCCATCCGACCACTTGGCTCAGCAGGAGCGTGACAAAGAACATCCGCTCCGCATCGTTCAAATGGGCAATGGAGAAAATCGCCAGCCGCGGCTTTCCAGACGGCGCATAGAACATTGATTGAATATCGAGCGGCTCGCCTTCCAGCCAGGCCTGAAATCCCGGCGCCGCGATCAGATTGTTCAATTTCATTGCCAGCGCGAATCGATCCTTCGAGGGGAAAAATGACTCCACATCCATGACACCGATCTTTTGGACCGGCGGCGATTGAATCGCGTGGATCAGCCCGGCAAGATCGAGATCCTGCCCCCTCCTCCAAGTCTGATCAAGAATCGTGGATAAGAGAATGTGCTCGCGACTCTGGACCGGATCGGCTTCGATGCCCAACAGTCCCAATAGGCTCGTGGCCGTGGTGTTGATTCGTTCGCGAAGCAACTCCGTATCATCCAGCACATCGGCAGCCGGAGCCGAGAAGGACTTCAGGATGGAAACCGGAATCCCCGCCTTGCTACCCGGTGTGTAGATCGCCACATCCGCCGCATCGCGGAGGCGTTGAATGCGAGCGCCGTCTTGCTGCCAGCCGGCCAGCCCCCTCGCCCAGAGTTCAGCCTGATCCTTGGCATAGTCGGCCGACGACAAGCCTTTCTTGCGCGCGTCGTCTTCATTGATCCAAGGCTCAAAGTCCTCACCCTTCAGATCAGGGAAGGTCAGCATCAAATTGCCGAGGTCACCCTTGGGATCGATGATCATCGCGGGAATGCCGTCGATTGCCGCTTCTTCAAGAAGCGCAAGACAAAGCCCAGTCTTGCCGCTGCCTGTCATACCAACGCAGACGGCATGGGTCACAAGATCTTTGGAGTCGTAGAGCAGCCAACCCGGTTTCGCTTGCTTGGCAGTCAAGTCATAAGGCCGCCCCAGGTAGAAGACGCCGAGTTTTTCGAAGTCTTCGGCGGCGCTTGCCGCACCAGCCACTTTTACTAGATCTTTCTTCTTCGTCGTCATGATCTGGTTCCCTCTTTTTCTCTTACGAGGAAGCAGTCTGCTCGTTCTTCCCTGCGCGCGTCGAACGAGCACATCATTCAGCACGAGTATCATTCAATGAGCAGATGTGCGCGTTCCGCGAGCAAGAAGAACGGGCGGGCTGCTCCTTGCCTCACCATTCCTTGAAAATGAGGAACACCGCTCCCACCATCAACCCAAACCCGGCCAGATAGTTCCACTTCAGCGGCTCTTTGAGATAGAGGACCGAAAAGATGCAAAACACCACGAGGGTAATGACCTCTTGAATCGTTTTCAACTGGGCGGCGGTGAATTCGTAGTGGCCGATCCGATTGGCTGGAACCTGCAGGCAATATTCAAAGAATGCGATCCCCCAACTGGCCACAATCGCCATCCATAGCGGCGAGTCTTTGTATTTCAAATGCCCATACCACGCAAAGGTCATGAAGATGTTGGAGATGGTTAACAAGAGAATCGTGCGCATAGGCCTCCCGACAAAAGAGCGTATGGCTGATCGCAATTGGGACAAGAACTCGATTGATTGAACCGTCTGGTGGCCGTCGACGCCGTCAGCCACCACTTCTCCCATCTCCCTTTCCCTCTCAGCGGGGATGGAAGAGTGGAACTTTCGAAAGTCGGCTTGGCGGGCATGGCCAAATGACAGCGGCTAGAGTGTCGAGTGCGACGGCATGCGATTCCTATCGCGCTTCAGAGTCGCACTCGGCCTAGAGTAAAGAGCCAGATGCCCACTCTATTCTTCGCATCATGCCGACTTGCGAACGATCCGCCCTTACAACCCCGCCTCTTTTAACACTTGTCCCGTATACGACCGCTTCGATTTGGCGATTTCCTTGGGCGGGCCTTCCGCCACAATTTCGCCGCCTCGATCTCCGCCCTCCGGGCCGAGGTCAATAACCCAATCTGCGTTCTTGATCACATCGAGATTATGTTCGATGACCAACACCGTATTCCCCGCTTCAACCAATCGATCCAACACATCGAGCAGCCGCTGCACATCGGCAAAATGGAGTCCGGTCGTCGGCTCATCCAGGATATACATCGTCCGCCCGGTCGCCCGTTTCGACAACTCACGTGAGAGCTTCACCCGCTGCGCCTCCCCACCGGACAATGTCGTCGCCGACTGGCCCAGCTTCACATAATGCAGCCCGACATCGTGCAGCGTCTGTAATTTCGATTTGATCAACGGAATATGCTCGAAGAATTCCAAGGCATCGTCCACCGTCATGTTCAAGACATCGGCAATGCTCTTCCCCTTATGGAGAATCTCAAGCGTCTCGCGGTTGTAGCGCTGGCCTTTGCAGACTTCGCACGTAACATACACGTCGGGAAGAAAATGCATCTCGATCTTGATAAGGCCGTCACCCTGGCAGGCCTCGCACCGTCCGCCTTTGACGTTGAAACTGTAGCGCCCCGGTCTATAGCCACGGACACGCGACTCCGGCAAATTCGAATAGAGATCGCGGATGTAACCGAAGAGTCCCGTATAGGTGGCAGGATTTGACCTAGGCGTGCGGCCGATCGGCGACTGGTCGATGTCAATCACTTTATCCAGCGCCTCGACGCCTTTCAGCTCTCTGCACCCGTCGATTTTCGGCTTCTTGTGATAGAGCATTTGGGAGACCGAGTGAAACAGCACTTCCAGCACCAACGTGCTCTTGCCGGACCCGGAGACGCCGGTCACGCATGTCAGCAACCCCAGCGGAATCTTCGCCGTCACATTTCTGAGATTATGTTTCTGCGCATTCACCACGGAGAGAAACCCTTTCGGTTTTCGCTGCCGTTGCGGCACCGTGACGGTCTGAGCCCCGTGCAAGTATTGCCCCGTCAATGAAGCAGGATCAGCCATGACCCGCTGCGGGGTGCCTTGCGCCACAATGTACCCTCCGTGGGTCCCGGCGCCCGGCCCCATGTCGAGGAGGTGATCTGCCGCCATCATCGTTTCCGCATCGTGCTCGACCACCACGACCGTGTTGCCGAGATCCCGCAGGCGCAGGAGCGTTTGGAGAAGGCGTCGATTATCCCGTTGGTGCAAGCCGATAGACGGTTCATCGAGAATATAGAGCACCCCGACGAGGCCCGACCCGATCTGCGTCGCCAGCCTGATCCGCTGACCTTCCCCACCCGACAAAGTGGCCGCTGCCCGATCAAGGGTGAGGTAATCGAGACCGACGTTGACAAGAAAGCCGAGCCGCTCGCGGATTTCTTTCAGAATGCGGTGCGCAATGACCAGTTCGCGATCGGTAAATGTGAGCGAGAGGAAAAACTCCGCCGCCGCCCGGATGGACAGGCTCGTGACCTCGGCGATGGACCGCTTCTCCAGCTTGATCGCCAGACTTTCCGGTTTGAGCCTGGCTCCCCGACAGACCCCACAGGCGTCGAGCAGAGTGAAATCTTCTTCTTCGGCGGAGCCGGGGGTCACGTGATAACCGATGCCGTCACAGGCCGGACAGGCCCCGTGCGGGCTGTTGAAGGAAAAGGTCCGAGGTTCGACTTCCGGATAACTCACGCCGCACTTGATACAGGCCAGCTTGTCGCTGTAGAGCCTCGTCTTCCCATCATCGGCCAAAACTGCGACCAACCCGCCGGTCAGCTTGAGCGAGGTTTCGACCGAATCAGCCAGGCGCCGCATGAGAGCGTCGCCCGTCTTCATCACAAGCCGATCGACAATGATCTCGATGGTATGTTTTTTCTGTTTATCCAGGACGATGTCCTCGCCGAGATCGACGATATCGCCGTTCACACGCGCCCGCACATAGCCGGCCCGGCGCATCTCCAGCAACTCTTTGCGGTATTCGCCTTTGCGCCCCCGGACGATTGGAGCCAGGATCTGAAACTTCGCTCCCTCCGGCAACCCTGCGATCGCGTCCACCATTTGCTGAACCGTTTGGGCGGCGATTTCCTCTCCGCACTGATAGCAATAGGGGCGCCCGACACGCGCGAACAACAAGCGCAGATAGTCGTAGATCTCCGTCAC
>DKBD01000205.1:0-24659 GCA_002451055.1 Nitrospira sp. UBA6909
CGATCCGAAAAAGCGTTGCGCCGCCTACTGCCGATCGCCAGAAATCCGTACGGTGTTCCCCGAAGGATCAAGGGGCAGAGGAGGCAGGAGAGGATGCCGACGGATTCGATATAGGACCGTTCTGGGAAATGCGTGTGGTTGTGTCCTGTGATCAAGAGCGGTTTCCCGGTGGCCATGACTTCAGCCGGAGCCATCCGCTCGAACGGAAACCGTCGAAGTTGCACAAGGTCGATTTCGGCGCCGTCGCGATAGACGATCTCAAACCACGGCCCTTGGGGCGACCGGATGAATCGCACCAAACCGGTCATGTCCTGCCTGACGACACGGTGCAACATGTCGCGTATGACTGGCATAAGCTGGTCGGTTGTCATGAGGCCAACGACGACCTGCCTGTTGATGGCCATGAGGGCGTCGCGTTCTTCCGATGCCAAGATATTACGAAGTACCGGCCCCAACTGGGTGCCGAGTCGTTCAAGAAAAAGCCGGTCGTCCTCGCTGAAGGCGTCGGCCTTTCCGATAGCGATGGCCGCCATGACGCCGATCGTGTTGACGGGTGGATTCCCTGCGGGGTTCGTTTCGGTCAATGGGGCGGCAAGGACCGAGGTGTTTGTGAACGGAGCGGTCTTCAGAATGGCAGCTTCCGCCCAGGGTGAATGGGCCAGATTGTTTTCCAGGAGCGCGCGGCCCTGTCGGACCACGGCTTCTTTCATCGTCCCGCCGGAAGGCAGTTGACCGATCGTATAACCGGGGGAGTGTGGATCGGTCAGCGCATCGGATATGGGGGCGAAAGATTGCGTTGATCCGCTGTACAGATAGAAGCCGACTAGGTCGCAATTCAGCGTCCTGTGCAGCTCTTCGCTCAATCGGCGATCGAACTCGCGCAACGTGGTGCAGGCGATCAATGTCTGCGTGATGCTGAGCAAATCGATGGGGCGTAGCGAGGTGCCCATATGTGGGCACTCTACCACAGAAGCAATTCTTCAAGAAAGAGATCGGGCGATTACTCACTGGGCAAACGGGTTTTCATCGCGTCCAGCCTGGTCTTGTCCAAGTTCACATGCAGTGATTTCTCCTGTGTGACAATCACGGCGCCTGGAGCTTGGCCCTTAGCCTTTTTGACCCATTTGCGCCTGGTGTAGATCACGTCGCCCTTGCCGCTTTTTTTCAAGTCACTGTAGAGGAGAGCCAGCGTGGCTGCATCACGTATGGTTTCGGGAGGCGGATCGGTGCCTTTTCCCAGCCGCACGACCACGTGCGATCCCGGTGTACCTCTCGCATGCAGCCAAAGGTCGTCGCTTTTAGCTAAACCGAATGTGAGCTCATCGTTTTCTTTCGCGTTGCGCCCGACGAAGATCGGTAAGCCGTCGGACGAAATAAAACGGCGAAACGGACCGCGTCGTGTTTCGCTGAGCCGTTGTCCGGGGTGCGTCTTCACGCGCGCCGAGGCGACGGTGTCGGAGGACAGGGGGGCCGGCGGAGTCCATGTTCCGCGCTCCAGGGCCAAGAGTTCTCCTCGGAGTCTTTCCATGTCGCGCGCTGCCTGTTGGATGCGGGGTTTCAGTTCTCTCTCGGCGGCCACATATTTTCGCTGTTTTCGGAAATAGTCGTCCATGTTGCCTTGCGGGGACTTTGTCGGATCAAGCGGAATCGAGACCTCGGGCAGTTGCTCATCGAAATAATCCGTCACCGTGATGCGATCGGCGCCTTTCCTGATTGTGCCCAAGTTGGCTTTGAGCAGCTCTCCGTAGCGCGCGTAGTCGCGGTACTTGGCGGCTCGGTCTAAATCTGCCCGCCAAGCCTCGATTCGCCGCCGGTCTTTTTTTAGCGCTGTTTTCAGAATGCGCAGTCGCGTCTCCTTGGCATGGTCTAAGGCGAGCGTGGCTTCTCTGCTCCAATAATATGCATCGATCGCGGAAGAAATTGGAAAGTTGCCCTCGCCGGTGAAGCGGGCCGGCTGTATCTCGCGCGAGTCGTTCGATCTCCGCGCCGGGTGAACATACGGTTGTCCGACAAGATCACGCTGGTGGAGGAGGTCCCGTAGCACTTTCCTGTCGGCGTCGAGGACGAGGACGTTCGCGTTCTTTCCGATCAGTTCGCACACAAGGGTTCGCGTGCCGCCCTTACCTGTGAACACGATCTCAATGATGCGATCGTTCGGAACCTGGCGGATGTCGTCGATTCTGGCTCCTTGGAAATGGGCCCTGAGAAACTGGCAAAAAGCCGGAGGCGCCGCCGGATTGGGAAGGCTCCGGCTGGTCAGGTGCAGCCGGGATGTTTCAGATCTGCAGGAAATAAGAAGCCGATGGGTCTGCCCCGGTAGGCGAATGTCGAATACGAGGGTGTGGTCGGTGGGTTGGTGGATTTTCTGAATCCATCCACCGCATAAAATCGATGAGATTTCAGCCAATACCTGCTCAATCTCGGCTCTGTTTAATGACATTGGTTATGACGGATAACGGCCGTGTCGTATGGGGGATATGACCGAACAGAATCTTGTCGTTAAGAGCAATTCCGGTCACAAATTTTGTCGCTCACACGAAGGCTCAGGCTGGCACTCTACGATTCTCCGCGAAAACACGCAAGTGTATACAAGGAAGGGGGTGGCACCGCGATTGCAACTTATCAGGGATGGTGTGCAGGTGAAGCAGATTGGAGTAGGGCAGATTACCAACGCTCGCTATGTTCGCCAGGAGGATCACATGAACTGCTCCAGATGCCATGGACTCATGGTGGGGGATGATCTCATCGACGTTCGTGAGAGCTATGTGCCGATGTGGATTCGAAGTTTGCGCTGCATCTCCTGCGGCAATATCGTAGATGCGACCATCACCCGCAATCGGGTGAGGCAACAAGCCGACGTGGTGCCCACGCTTGGGGCCAATGTTCGGAGGCCGGTTATGCCTCGGCACGCCAAGGCTGCGTAACAGGATATTATAAACGCGTGGCTTCTCGAAGGTTGAGGTTAAGGTCGAGGCAAAGTAAGGTTGAGCTGAAACAAATTTCTCCTGAATCTCGACCTCAGCCTATTCTATTCTGCTCGCCGCGGTCTCTTCCGTGGCAGGGCGTGTTTTGGCACGCCGGAGTTGGAGGGACCGACAGCCTTTTAAACCGCCGGCGGGAACAGTTCTATCCTTGCACCCTTCTCTCTCTCTGCGCTACAGTCGCGCGCATACCGCGCGTTCCTTCAAACTGTCTATGATGCCGATGTTGGATCCCCAACTCCTCACGAATTTGACCGGCGAATTCCGGTTGTCGATGCGGCGGCTACTGCAAGATCTCTGTCGAGAGTTGCAGTCAGACTATCCAATGCTGTCCGCTCGACTGGAGCTTCCGGTGGGATTGTTTCAGCTGTTCAACCGCTCTCTCAAGATCGAGAACTATTCCAACTGGAAAATAGTCGGATGGGTCGAATCGGTGAACGATCTGGTGTATTTCCTAGATATCCTCCAGCAGTGGGAAAAAGAGCGGGATCGGCTTGGATTCACACAACAGCTGTTTGCCGAATGCCAGGAGAAGTTTTTTGAACACAGCTATCTCGCCGATCTCTTCCCCTCCGGTCGTCCCGGCGTTGCAGGTCTTGAAACTCGGCTCACGCGACTCTGCAACCGGTTGGCGCGTGAAGTGACCCAAGAATCCTTGTTTTTGGAACCAGCGCGTACCGTGAACTGGTCCAGGCAGCGAGGGCCCTCGGGATGGATGGTCAGGGGAACGCTAGACGCCGACTTTGAGCGGGCGTATATGCAGAGTACGATTCCCGTGGGGGATACAGGGGTATGGTGCGAGGCTCCTAAGGCGGTGCGTGCGGCATTGACGAGATCGTCGCAACGCGTGGCATTTCTGGTCCGAAAGGGGCACATCGATGTGCAGGTCAGTCGTGTGGTTGCTCCAGTCTGGGCTCATGATGGCGCGGACGGCGCATGGGTCTGGAAGAGGAGGGAGTCTCCCAGTGTGGTTGAGACAGCGCATGGTCCGGTGACGGTCGGTCCGACCCTGGTATATGGAAAAGAACGAATCCCGCGGGAGGTCCGCCCAACGGAAGACACCCATGTTGAGAGAATCTGCCGTGCCTGGCGCACGATTCAAGAAGCCTGGCCCGAAGGATATGCGGTGCTGGAATTGCTCACCTCGCGGATCGTGCCTTTGAAGGCCAAGGGGGTGGTGAGCTTCAGCTACCGTCATAGACCGGGGTTGTCCTTCATCAACTGTTTTGATCGCGACAATCTCGACCTGATCGACGATCTGATCCATGAAAACAGCCACCACCACTTGAATCTGTTGCTGCGCAAATACGTCATGTATCATGGCGATCATAATCAGCAGATCTTCTATTCNNTTTACCATAGGCGCGATGTTATTTGAGCGACTGTTGGCGTGGGCATCCGGACGAGGTGGTGCGGCACGTTGGAAGAAAGCAGGGCTCACTCAACGAGACCTAACGCGCGCGAGATTTCGTTGTGTGGAGGAAGTGGAGTCTGTCCGCTATTCCCTGCAAGACCTGCACTATGCTGATCGTCACCTCGGTTGGCTCACCGGCTCTGGCCGTAGCCTGGTCGCACAACTGGAGGAGGGGATTGTCCGGGTCGAGGAGGACATTGATGGATTCAAGGCAGAAGTGCTCCGCTCGAAGTTCGGTCCAGACCTGAAGCGGCATATCGAGAAACTGAAACAGGCTCGTATGGCCTACGGGCCGATGCGGCTGAGTGAGGTGTAGGATTGGTTCGAAAGAGTGGATTGATTACCCTCCTCCTCGGTCGTTCAAACGCAGAGAGAAATGGCAACATGTACTTTACGGGATCCGAAAATATCATTCCCCGAAGCCGCAACTAGACGAATATTTTTCAATAAGGTGCGCTTCATGTGCGACGTTTCACGGATCTATGGCTCCACCGTCACGTTCACAAATGCCGGTAGACTGTCTGCACCTTTCTTGTCCGTCACACGCAGTTTGAATCGGTAGGTTCTTGGTTCGGAGACGTGCGGAGCGAGGAAGGAGGCTTCGGCGTTGTTGGCGTCGAGGAGGGATACTTTGCTGCCGCGCACTTGGCTCCAGCTGTAATAGAGTGCTTCGCCTTCGGGGTCACGACTCTTCAACCCGCTCAATTTCACCTTCGATCCCGCCATCACCGTCTTGTTAATCCCTGCGTCGGCGATCGGTGGCTCGTTCGGCTCATCATTCACGTTCACATCGACATCAAGTCGCCCCTGCTTCCCACGATTCGTGACAGTAAGGGTCGTCCTGCCATTGCCCACGATCTGCAAGAGGCCTCCGGGCAGGACTTTAATGACTCTTGGATTTGAAGACCCATAGGTCGTTCCGGTCTCCGGTATGCTGATTCGGCGGGTGACGCCGTCGGCAAAGTCACCGACCACAGGCAGCTCGAAAATCTTGCCCAGGGAATCCACATGGCCGAAGGCGGAAGATTGTCCGGCGCGCCCGAGTTGGAGAGGCTTGTCTGTTTCAAAGTCGATGGCGGTGAGGGGAGCTGGCGGTTCGACCTGTACCACGACTTCGTCGAAAACAGAGCGTGTGCCCAGCCGTCCAAGCGAGATTTCCGCGACCGCCAGCAATCGCATCGGCCCGATGCCGTCCTTGGGGATGAGCAGCGATCCGCCGAAGGCTGGATGCTGCCCGGCCAGNNTCCTGCCCGCCGTACCAGTAGTAGCGAACCTTGACGATGCCGCTGTCCTTTCCCAAATCCACTCGGACGGTAATAGTGCTTCCGGGAGTGAGTGTGGCTCCTTCTGCCGGTTCCTCGATCTTGAAAGCGTAGAGTGGTTGTGCACCAAGCACAAAGACGGCAGTGATTGTGAATGCAACAAGCGATCTGCGCCACGCTTCACGAGTCATGGTCATCTCGTCAGATGGAACGGCACGTCCGTAAGGACCACGCGATCTTTGAAGAGCAACGCCCCTTTCAACATGAGCGCTCGTTGGTTGTGCAAAATATTCTGCCACCAGCGGGCCGGGAGAATTTCCGGGAGCACCACAGTAATCCAGCAATCCGGGTCTTTCTGCCGTTGCTCCTCAATGAAATCCGTGATCGAACCCAGGATCGAACGGTATGGCGAGGGAAGGACGATTAATGGAACTCCGCATCCCCATTGCGCCCATTGTATTTCCGTCAGTGCGGTTTCTTGACTGTTGACATCTACCAGAAGGGCCCTGATCTCACCCCCTCGGCTCCTTGCGTAGTCGACCGCCCGTACAACCGAGCGGTTTACTCCGCTGATGGGGATTATGATAAGGTTGCGTCGAGGGCGAGGTGGACGGGAATCTCGAGAGAGGGTCACTTGCTCCTTCACGGCTTTGTAGTGAGACCGGATGCCTCGAAACATCAGCACCAGCATAGTGACCAGCAGTAATACTACCCACGCACCATCCGCGAATTTCGTGGCAGCGATGATCAGGGTGGCGATTCCGGTCGTGATAGCTCCCACGCCGTTGACGAAGAGTTTTTTCCGCCAATGCGCTCCTTTGCGCTTGAGCCAGCTCCGAACCATTCCAGATTGAGAAATCGTAAAGGATACAAACACGCCGATTGCATACAATGGAATCAGCGCGTGGGTGTCTCCTTCAAACAGCACCAAGAGCATGCATGCGAACAGACCAAGAATGATAATGCCATTCGAAAACACCAGGCGGTCGCCGAACGTGGCCATCTGATGGGGCATGAACCCGTCTCTTGCCAGAATCGACGCCAAATGCGGGAAGCCGGCAAACGCACTGTTCGCCGCCAATACCAACAAGATCATGGTCCCAATTTGAACGGCATAATAGAGCGCGCCAGTGCCAAATGTCGTGCGGGCCAATTGGGAGACGACCGTCTCTTCGGCTTTTGGGATAATGCCGTAGTGGTAGGCCATCCAGCTGATGCCCATGAACAGTGCTGCAAGGATCGTGGACATCCAGATCATCGTGGTAGCGGCATTCTTTGGCTCGGGATGGCGAAAGGCCTTCACACCGTTGGAGATCACTTCCATGCCGGTGACGGCCGAACAGCCCACGGCAAAAGAGCGAAGAATCAGAAATAATGTAAGCGCTTCAACCTCGCCGTTCGTTGCTGGGTTCATCGAAGGCGGAACGGGTCTCGAGTCGTACAGAGAACGTGCGACGCCCACCACGACGAGCAGGCCCAGAACTCCTATGGCAAAATAAGTGGGGATGGAAAATAATTGTCCCGACTCGCGAACGCCGCGCAAGCTGATGATGACAATGAAGAAAATGGCCATAAGTCCCAAGGCTTCGCGGTGTACGAAAAGGCTTGGAACTGCCGAGGTGAGCGCAGCGATTCCGGCCGCGATACTGACAGCCACGGTTACGATATAGCTGATCATCAAGGCACCGGCAGCGCAAAGTGCAGGGAGTTCTCCCAAGTTTGCCTTTGCGACGGCGTAAGCGCCGCCGCCCTCCGGGTATTCGTAGATGATCTGGCGATAGGAGATGGTAAGGACCAGCACAAGGAACAGAATGGCGACGCTGACAGGAATTGACCAGGCAACGGCAGCCGTACCGGCTAGGACCAGGACCAACAATATTTCTTCTGTCGCATAGGCAACGGAAGAAATATTGTTCGACGAGAAAATGGCAAGGGCAAGCGTCTTTGACAACCGCTCATGAGCAGCCTGTGTCGTCTTGAGCGGATCGCCGACGAGCCAACGTTTCAACGGCATGTCGAGATTATGACACAAGAATTGGGAAGCCTGTAGGAGGAGCTTCCCGTTTCGTTGCGTCTTCTTTCCCTGAATGTTTCAACCATGGCGTTCTTATTTGCAACTATGAAATAGTTTTTATATGGATGGGTTGACGATGAGGGTGTCATAGGTTAATCTACTATAGCATTCTGCTCGTAGTAGTCCGACGAAGGGATGCAGTGACATCATAACGGACTTCGCGATCGCATCGCGACCAGGTCCAGTTTGGAGTTTCACCCTTCCGGTTGTTTCTCCCCTCGGTTCTCTGATCCCGTCTTAATGCGATCAAACTGAAAGGATAGTGTAGTGGATACGTCTGTTCAAACCAATTTTAATGCCCTCGGTCTGTCCAAGGCTCTTTTGCAGGACCTTGCAGTCGCAGGGTTTTCTCTGCCGACTCCCATCCAGGAACAAGCCATCCCGCCGGCGCTCGCCGGGCGTGATGTCATTGGCTGCGCGCAGACGGGAACGGGAAAGACCGCGGCGTTCGTCATTCCAATCGTGGAGCGACTCGCGTCGCTGCCGAAAGGGCAGCCGCAAGCGCTGATCCTTGCGCCGACGCGAGAGCTTGCGTTGCAGATCCTGACGACGATAGAGAAGCTTGGTCGGAGTCACCGTATGTCGGCCACCGTTATCGTAGGAGGTGCGGATATGCAGGCACAGGTACGAGGCCTGCGGCAGCAGCCCGAGATCGTGGTGGCGACGCCAGGCCGCCTGCTTGATCATATGTGGAACGGTACCATTCAGCTGTCGTCCATCAACATGCTGGTGCTGGATGAAGCCGATCGCATGCTGGATATGGGGTTCGCACCGCAAATCAACCAGATCCTGGATGCTTTACCGGAAGAACGCCAGACGCTCTTGTTCTCGGCGACATTGCCGGCAGATCTGGCGAAATTGGTTCAAGCGAGCGTCAACAATCCTGTACGCGTGATGGTCACTCCATCAGCCACGACGGCAGACGGCATCACTCAGGCGATTCATCATACCTCACATGACGCCAAGGCCGATCTGCTGTTGTCACTGTTGGGGACCGATAAGGATACGGCGCTTGTTTTTACCAGGACGAAACACCGGGCTGACCGGCTCGGCCGTATGCTGGGACAAGCGGGGCATCGAGTGGCCGTGTTGCATGGAGACCGCAGTTTGTCCCAGCGCAGAGCTGCTTTGGATGGGTTTAAGCGGGGAACATTTCGCGTGTTGGTGGCGACGGATATCGCTGCCCGTGGTATCGACGTCGCAAACATCGGCCATGTGATCAACTTTGATTTGCCGAATTGTCCAGAAGATTATGTGCATCGCATCGGTCGAACGGCTCGGATGAAGACCACCGGGCGGGCCACGAGTTTTGTGACCGGAGAAGACCGACAACAACTTCGAGACATTGAACGGTTGTTGGGTCACGCGGTCCCGCTTGCTCCCGGCAGTGACCGCCCGTTGCCGGTATCTCAGGTGAGAGCGGGAGTGGCACGCCGGGATGGGCAGACGCCTTCGGGCCGCCCCCACGGCGTTATGAGCCGACATCGGTCTAACCGTGAGATGGCTCAGTCTGCAAGGCACGATCGCAGCGTTCAGCGCTGAGAGAGGTGTGTAAAACCAGAAAGTGATTCGCGGAACCGGCCTCCTGAGGTACAGTGAACCTCAGGAGGATGGTGGATATGCAGACCGCGCATCATCGCAGAACAGTTCTCAATAGTTTCCGCCGCTATCCGAGGGTGCGGACCCTCACACCGTTCAGTTGCTCGCTCTTCCGCCTGGAATCAAAGCATAAGGGATGGTTCAGGAAATCGGATGAGGGCGTCGGCGTGGTGTATGATCTTTCGTTGCGTGGAGTTCGTGTGAGCACCGAAGCGGTCATGCAGCCAGGTGATCTCGTCGCATTGACGCTCCGGTTACCTAAACAGATTTCTCCGGCGAAGATCACCCTGGCGACAGTTCGTTGGGCGAAAGATCAGATTTATGGGCTGGCGTTCCAAAAACTCTCTCAATCCTCACTGAGTCGATTGACCAAATACATGGTTGTTATGACAATGGGAAAGGATCTGAAACGATATGGAGCAGATGCCAAGCCTGTCGACGGATAAGCGACGGTTTACCCGCCTGCGCCGCAACCCTCGTGTTCGAGTCTCGGCGCCGTTTCCCTGCTCATTCGCCCTTGTCGGCCTGAATCGGCGGTTCGCCCTCGAACAGGGAGATGTCGGTGTGGTCTACGACGTGTCCACGAAAGGTGCCCGGTTGATGACCGAAGCGGTGATTTCACCTGGAGATCGAATCGCCATAAGCTTGCGGTTGCCGCACCACCCCTCGCCAACCTTTATCGAACGCGCGACGGTGCGGTGGGGCAAGGCACAGATCTATGGCGTAGAATTTGAAGATCTTTCGCTTGTTGCCGATACGCGTCTACAGAAATTCATGGCCCGGTCATCGGATTTCCTTACCGTCGCTGCTCCCTGACGGTTCCCTCGCCTTCACGCTCCAAGGGCTGTAGATCCAGACCACCGCCCTCCACCTCCATTGGCAATTGCTACTCCCCCGTCTACGCCGGAAGCATCCGCTGTCAAGCCGTGGTGAAGGAGCACAGGCTTCCAGCCTTCGTAGCCTGTCAGCTACTACGGCTGAGTAGGTTCGGCAAGGTGTCGCCGAAGACCAGAGATGGAACCAGGCTGTTAAGCCGTAGGGCTCCACTTGCCCTGAGCAGTAGGGCGGCGTGGCAAAACGCTCTCAGTAGAGCCGACTTAGGGGCGTCTCTGTCGAAACAGCAAATTCCTTACGGAAGGTTATGGCTTTGGCGAGATACTCGCTTGTTTCTTGGTAGGGAAGGTTCTTCCGTAGTTGGTCCTAGACCGCAGGTGGCGTAAGGCCATTGATCGTATTAACTGCGGCTACTGAGTCGGAAGAAAACCCCTTGAACACATTGCGTGGGCCGGTATTGTAGGCCGAAATGACACAATACTTGCGCGAGATTAACGACGATCCGTCCGGTGCTGGAACGGAGCAATCGTTCCGTCGTCGAGAACGCCTTGTCGGCCGTTTTGCAGCCGGACAGAATGAAGAGCGCAATTACAGCAAAAACGCACTGACATCTCATGAGTGCCTCCTTTCCAGTCATTCGGGCAAGAGGGAGGGAAATTGTACGGAAAGGTGGGGGCGGCTGGGAAGGGCGTGCGGTACTCAAAGCTGCAGCAGGGGGCGACAACAACCCCCTGCTTCTGCGTAATTGCCTGAGCGGAGCGCTTGTCCGGAGTCAGGCTACTTGATGGCGACGGCTTTGACTTCCTTGTACGTGGTGTGACCCTGAAGCACCTTTTGAATGCCGTCTTGCATCAGTGTGGTCATACCTTCGGCAATGGCGGTCTTCAGCATGTCTTCGGTGCGGGCTTTCTGTTGTATCATGCGCTTCATTTGATCGGTGCCGATCAGCAGTTCGTGCAACGCGACTCGTCCTTTGAAGCCTGTCCGGTTGCAGGTTTCGCACCCCTTGCCGCGAACCAATCGAAACGAATTGTCTTGCTTCATGCCGAGCTTGTCCCAATACTCCGGTCCGTACCCGGCCCGGAGCTCTTCATATTCCTCTGGAGTCCCGACGTATTGCTCTTTGCAGTCCTTGCAGATGCGTCGGGCAAGCCGTTGCGCAAGGACACCGAGCATGGCATCGGCAAAGCTGAAGGGGTCGCAACCCATGTCCAGCAGTCGGGTGACGGTTTCAACGGCGCTGTTTGTATGCAAGGTGCTCAATACCAAATGACCGGTGAGAGAGGCTTCAATACCGGTGTCCGCCGTTTCTTTGTCCCGCATTTCGCCGACCATGATGACATCCGGGTCCGCGCGGAGGAAGGCGCGCATCGCGGCGGCGAAGGTGAATCCGATCTTTGGCTGGACTTGGACCTGACGGAGCCCATATTGCGTGATTTCGACCGGGTCTTCCGCCGTCCAAATTTTGATATCAGGCGTGTTGATATTGCCGAGGACGGAGTGGAGCGTGGTTGTTTTCCCCGATCCGGTAGGGCCGACGCAGAGAATGATCCCGTAGGGTTTTTCGGAAATTTCTTTGAGCATTTTGAGATTTCGTTCCGAAAACCCCATTTTGTCAAGCGGCAACGGCTCACTGGCTGCGAGGATACGCATCACTACGTCTTCGTTGTGGCCGGCCGTGGGAATAGTGGCGACACGGAGTTCGATCTCTTTGGTGTCGGTCAGCTTGAATTTGATTTTGCCGTCTTGCGGTTTGCGCCGTTCGGCGATGTCCAGGCTGGCCATGATCTTGAGCCGTGAGACGATGGCGCGTCGGTAGCTCGGAGGAATTTTCATGTATTCGTAACAATCGCCGTCGACCCGGAACCGCACCATGGTGTCTCGTTTTTCTCCGTAGGGCTCGATGTGGATATCCGAGGTGTTTTGCCGATAGGCATCGGCGATGATCTGGTTCGCCAAGCGGACGATCGCACTGTCGTTTTCATCCAGCCCTCCGCCTGCGGCGGTCTCCTCCATCGCCTCGGCTTGTGCTTCGGTCACGAGCTCGCCGAGGATGTCGGAGACATTTTCGTCGAGTTTGCGTCCCGCCCCGTCGCCTTGTCCCGAGGTGAGGAATTGCGCGATGTCGCGCCGCAGGCTGACGGCGAACCGGATATTGAGCCCGGGGAACGTTCGCTTGATGTCCTGCACGCGATCCAGATTTCCCGGGTCGTCGGTCAAGATTTCAATGGATGTTCGATCCCGTCGGAGTGGCATCCAGTGGTTCTTCTTCAAGTAGTCGACGTTGAGGTTCTTGAGTAGTTCGATATCGACGACGGTGCGTTCGCTATATTCGATGTAGGGGCATTTGTAGAAATGCGCAAGCGACTTGCCGAGGTCGATTTTGGGAATCTTATACTTCTCGATGAGGATGCTTTCCAAATCGCTGACGCCTTTGCGTGACTCGGCGACTGCGTTGTCGATGTCTCTCTGCGCGATGCGGTTGCCGCTTAGCAAGAGATCGAATTTGGAGGGATTCTTCTTGACGGCGGTCTTTAGATTATAGAAGACGATGCTGAGCGCTTTGGCGATTTCGGCGACGGATTCTTCGTCTTTTCTTGTGAAACGGGATCCGTTTTTCTTGTTCAGGAGTTGGAAGACACCCATCAAATACTTGTTGTCGGCAACGATGGGGTAGGTCAGCACTTGTTTGGTTTTGAATCCGGTCCGCTTGTCGGACGCACTCTCATGCAGGAGCGAGGGGTGAATGCTCCGCAGTTCCGCAGCATTGTATGCGTCAGCAATGTTGACGGGACGTAGGTATTTGGCGCAGAAGCCGGCCAGGCTCTGTTCAGTGATGGGAATACGGACTTCTTCGACACTGTCGACATGGGGGATTTTGGAAAAGATTTCTTTCTTATCCGAATCGAAGGCGAAAATCGTCAAGTCTTGTGCGTCGAAGAGACTGAGAATGTCATGGTGGAGGTCCAGAATAATCTGATCAAGGTTTGCCGCAGCCTGGATTTGAGCGATGATCCGCTTGACGTGTTCGGCATGCTCGACCTTCAGTTGCAGATCATGAAGACTCTGAGTCATCGGTTTGACTTCCATTCCGGCGGTGCTCCTCAGATCAGATCGATAACCCCTTCGGGCGGTACGAACATCCNNAGGTTATGACTCTGAAGGGGGAACGATGGCCGGCATCCGTCAGGATTCGGCGGATATCTTGCGAAGGTGGGAGAGGACATCCGGAGGAGCGATACGAGACTTGCTCCCGTTTCGTCGAACTTTGACTTCCACGACGCCGTCGGCAAGCCCTTTGTCGCCGACGATAACTTGAAAGGGGGCTCCGATCAAGTCCGCATCGTTAAATTTGACCCCGGCGCGGTCGTCTCGATCGTCCCACAACACTTCAAAGCCTCCCGCCAGCAACTCTTCATAGAGGCGTGCCGTAGCCTCGGTGGTCTTCACTGATTGGCTGACCGGCAGGAGATGGACATGAAAAGGGGCGATCGGCAACGGCCAGATGATCCCTTTGTCGTCGTGATTCTGTTCGATCGCCGCTGCTGCAGTTCGGCCGACACCGATCCCGTAACACCCCATGACGGCCAAGCGTTCTTTGCCTTGGTCGTCTAGGATCGTCGCCGTCATACTCTTGCTGTACTTCGTTCCCAGTAGGAAAACCTGACCGACTTCGATGCCTTTCGCAAGCGTCAACGAACCTGCTCCGCGCGGCGAGGGGTCGCCTGCCTGGGCATTACGGAGATCGGCGAATTGATCGATCGTAAAATCGCGGTCTTGATTGGCATCCACATAGTGTGTATCGGCTCTGTTTGCCCCGACGACGACGTTTTTCATTCCTTTGACGGCGTGGTCCGCCACGAGGCGCGCTCCCGGCAAATTGACTGGGCCGGCAAATCCGACAGGCGCACCCGTAAGGCGCGACACGGATTCAGGATCGGCTAATTGAACTTCCGTCACACGCAAGAGGCGGGCCAGTTTGACTTCGTTGAGCTCGTGATCCCCCCGGATAAGTACGGCGACGGTGTCGCTGTTTGCTTTGTAGACGAGCGTTTTCACCAATTGTCGGGGGGGAATGTTCAGGAATCCCGTGACCTCGTCTACGGTTCGACATTGCGGAGTCGTCACTGGAGTCAGCGGCCGTAGGGGAGTGTCATCGACATCCGATGGGGGAAGGACTTCCGCCCGTTCAATATTGGCGGCGTAGGAGTCCTGATCGCTGTATACCACTGTCGCTTCCCCGGTTTCGGCTAAAACCATGAATTCGTGAGAGACGTCGCCTCCGATCAATCCCGTATCGGCCTCGACCGCCCGAAAGGTGAGGCCACATCGTGTAAAGATCCTTGTGTACGCGTCGTACATCTTCTGGTAGCTCACCCTGGCGCCGGCTTCGTCGTTGTCGAAACTGTACGCGTCCTTCATGATAAACTCTCGGCCGCGCATGAGCCCGAACCGGGGACGTATTTCGTCGCGAAACTTCGTTTGGATCTGGTAAAAGTTCAGCGGCAATTGCCGATAAGAACGCACCTCGCGCCTGAATAGGTCGGTGATGACTTCTTCATGCGTCGGACCGAGACAAAAGTCTCGTTCATGGCGGTCTTTGAAGCGAAGTAACTCCTTGCCGTAATGCTCCCAACGGCCGGTTTCCTTCCACAATTCGGCTGGTGATGCAATGGGCATCAGCAACTCCTGAGCGCCTGCACGATTCATCTCCTCCCGAATGATCTGCTCAATCTTCCGGATGATCCGCAGGCCCAACGGGAGATAGGTATAGATGCCTGCGGCTGTTTTTCGAATCAGTCCGGCGCGCAGCATAAGCCGGTGGCTGACGGTTTCCGCCTCGCCGGGATCTTCCCGCAGGGTGGGGATGAGCAATTGAGAGGTTTTCATGGAGGCTTAGCGGGAGAAGATCCGTTCCAAATCGTTCCAGAAAGCAAAGATCATGACGCCGACCAACAAGACCAGTCCCACTTGCTGCGCGACTTCCCGGTGCCGTTCACCGAGAGGTTTTCGCAGAATGCCCTCAATGAGGAAAAAGAGCAAGTGGCCGCCGTCAAGAATTGGGATCGGCAGCAGGTTGAGCACGCCGAGGTTGATGCTCAAGATTGCGATCAAAAACACGACGCTGGACGCACCCTGCGAGGCGGCCTCGCCGGAGATGTTCGCGATGGTAAGAGGTCCGCCGATATTCTTGCTCGAAATGTCGCCGACGACCATTTTGTACAGGCCGGTCACCGTCAGTTCGGTCCAGCCCCAGGTAGCCTCCAGGCCATGGTAGATCGCTTCGAGAGAATTGTCGGATCGCATCAACGAGCGACCGGGCCCGGCGATACCGATCTTGCCGATTGCAGTGGTTTGCCCATTCACCGTCACTTGTTCAGCCGCCGGCGTCACGGTAAGGGCGATACGCCGGTCATCGCGGAGAACTTCAACGCGTAGCGGCTTTCCTGGATGTTCCTTTACATGCGTGGTCATCTGCGCCCAGGTATAGATGGTCTCACCCTCGATCGACACTACCCGATCGCCGGGCTGGAGTCCGGCCGCGGAGGCAGGAGAATCGTGCATGACGGACGTCACGAGAGGGGGAGTTTCTTCGACGCCAATCGTATAGAGCGGTTCTTCACCGACTGGTGTTTCTCCAGGGATGGGCACGGGGGTGACGGTCAGCGGTTTAATCTGTCCGTTGCGGTTGATTTCGAGCGCGATCGGCTGTCCTTTGCTCCTCGCCACGGCATCGAGCAATTCGGACTTGGTCGAGATATCTTTCCCGTTTACCCTCACCACTCGGTCGCCGAGTTCCATGCCGGCCGTAGACGCGGGTGAACCAGGGGCCAGGGCCTCGACATCAGCACTCAGATCGCGGAACGTCGGCACGAACAACGGTGCTCCCGTCGATAACCATCCGGCAAAAATCAAATAGGCTAGAATGAAATTGAAGCCGGGGCCTGCAGCGACGATGAGCACCTTGCCCCAGAGATTCTGGTGGGCGAACGACCGTCGGCGATCCTCGGCGGTGGTGGCTTCCATCTCATCCTCGCCGAACAGTTTGACGTAGCCTCCCAACGGAATGGCTGACAACAGATACTCCGTCTCTCCCGCCTGGCGGCCGAACAATTTGGGGCCGAAGCCGATCGAAAATTTGAGTACTTTCACGCCGACCCAGCGGGCTGCGAGGAAATGGCCGAGTTCATGGAAGGCTACGAGCACCCCGAGGACGACAAGAAACCACCAGGCCTTCTGCATGAGGAGCCAAAGGGTATCGGGGGACCAAGTGAATGCGGATAACATCGTTTTTATCCCGTGTCCAATGTGTCAGCGGTTAATGTAACATCTCTTACGCGGAATTCAAAATGATACCGTTCACCGCGATAACGCATGGACCAGCGATTCAGCCTTCTCCCTCGCCCAGCGATCGGCTTCCAGCGCATCGTCCAAGCCGGTAATGTCCCGACGCACGTGGGCGTCCATCGTGCTGCGTATCACGTCGGCGATCTCGACAAAACGGATGCCGCCGTTGAGGAATGCGTCGACCGCGACCTCATTGGCCGCATTCATGGCCGCGGGCATTGTGCCCCCGACTCGCAGCGAATCATAGCCGAGATTGAGGCAGGGGAATCGGTCATGGTCGGGCTGACAGAATGTCAATGTGCCGACTTGAGTCAGGTCCAGCGAAGGCAAATCGAGCGGCATGCGTTCCGGGTATCGCATTGCATAGGAAATCGGAGTCCGCATGTCCGGCAACCCCAGCTGGGCGATCATTGATCGGTCTTCGTACTCGACCAGCGAATGGATGATACTTTCCCGGTGAACCAATACGTCGATGCGGGATTCGCTGATGTCGAACAGCCAGCGAGCTTCGACGACTTCCAGTCCCTTGTTCATCAAGGTCGCTGAGTCAATGGTGATTTTCGAGCCCATTTTCCAATTCGGATGTTGAAGGGCCCGCTCGGGCGTCACGTTTTGTAGTTGCTCCTTTGTAAGCGTCCATAGCGCGCCGCCAGAAGCCGTCAAGATCAACCGACGGACGTCTTCGAGCCGGTGGCCTTCGAGGGACTGGAAAATCGCGCTATGCTCGCTGTCGACGGGGAAGATCCTGACGCCGTGCTCGCGGGCTTCCGCCTGCATCAACTTGCCGGCCATGACCATGGGTTCTTTGTTGGCCAGCGCGATATGCTTGCCGCTGCGAATCGCGGCCAGCGTCGGCACAAGGCCGGCGGCTCCCACAATGGCCGAGATCACAAGCTCGGCGCCAGGCATGGCGGCTACGTGGGCGATCCCTTCCTCGCCGACCAGGATTTCGATCGGAAGATCCGAACAGCGTTTTCGGAGCATGGCGGCGGAAGATTCGGCGGATACGGCTACGGCTCGTGGTTTGAATGAACGGATTTGCGTTTCGAGCTTTTCGACGTTGCTGCCTCCCGTCAGTCCGATCACGCGGAAATCATCAGGGAACCGCTGAACGATATCAAGCGTGTTGGTTCCAATTGATCCGGTCGAACCTAGGATAGTGATGGACTTCATATCCTCTCCTCTGTCATGGGAACGGCGAGATGCCGCGAACGCAAGTGATATAGTAGTAGAAGGTGGGGGCGGTGAACAAGAGACTATCGAGCCGGTCCAGCATTCCGCCGTGGCCCGGCAAGACGCTTCCGGAGTCTTTGACTCCCACGCGACGCTTGATGGCTGACTCCCAAAGATCGCCGAGCAGGCCCGCACCCGTCAGGAGCAGGCCGAGAACCAGTGCGTCTTGCAGCGACAACTCAGACACGAACGACGCGTGTGCCGCAAGGGCCACACCTACCGCCAGTCCCATGCCGCCGCCCACGCCCTCAAGGGTTTTCTTCGGACTGATCGATGGCGCGAGAAGATGTTTCCCCCAGAGTGTTCCCGCATAGTAAGCGCCGGTGTCTGACGCCCAGGTCACGAGTGCGAGGAAGAGCACGAGCCGCTCACCCGCTGGCAACAAGCGGGTCGATGCCACCGTGCTCAACGTGAAGCCCACATATAACACACCAAAGGCGATGATGGCCGTGTCTTTCAGACGTCGTTCGAACGAACCATAGGAGAGCAACATGGCGACAGGTAGGGCCAGTGTCGCAATGGTCCAGATGTCCATCAGGGTTAGGGGCAATTGATGTCGGGCCAAGACGAGGACGGAGACTGTTACCCCCACGCTGATGAGCAAATGGTTGTGAGGGGATTGAAGGCTGATACGGTACAACTCAATCAACGCCAGGACTCCGCCGACCATCAAAAGCAGCGTCAGGGTCCATGGGGGAAGATAGCGGATAATGACGTACACCGCAGGGATAAGGACGACTGCGGTATAGACGCGCCGGAGATCGAATCGTCGAGTGGCTGCCGAAGGTGTGTTCACTGGATTCGAGCCGCGCGTCGTGCTGTCTGTGGTAGGAGAGGCTCCCACAGGGGTTACGACGGTAACGCGCTCAAGACTCGGCCGAAGCGACGCTCCCGTTTTTGAAATTCCAACAACGCCAATAAAAATTCCCGCCGGCGAAAATCTGGCCATAGCGTCGGGGTGAAGCACAGTTCCGTATAGGCCAACTGCCAGAGGAGAAAGTTGCTGATCCGCGCTTCGCCGCTTGTCCGAATGAGCAAATCCGGGTCGGGAAGCGGGTGGGTGTACAGGTATTGTTGGAACAAGGCTTGGTCGATCTGTTCGGCCTCCACGGTGCCGGTCCGGATATCGTCGAGCAGTCCTCTGACGGCGTCGACGATTTCGGCGCGCCCTCCATAGCTCAACGCAACGTTGAGGATCATCTTGTCGAGATGCGCCGTTTCCTGTTCGGTCGTGTGAACCCAGTGCCGGGCGGATGGAGGAAGGAGTTCGAGACGCCCGATCGCCTGAAAGCGAACCTGTTGCTCGATCAGGCTGGCCCGTTCGGTAGAAAGATAATGCTCCAAGAGGCCCATCAGCGCGTTGATTTCATGGGTGGGCCTGTTCCAGTTTTCCTGTGAAAATGCGTAGATCGTGAGGATCTTGATCCCGAGTTCCAGGCATTGCGAAATCATTTCTCTGACGGAGTTGATGCCTTCGCGGTGTCCTGCGATGCGGGGAAGACCTCGGAGTTCAGCCCACCGCCCGTTGCCGTCCATAATGACGGCAACATGTTTCGGCAGGAGCTCCGCCTCCAATTGGGCAGTCAATTCGCTTTCTGAGAGATGCTCGAGACTTGAAGCAGGCTGGTGTCGCATGAAACCTTGGTCGTGCTCCCCACACGTAGAGACAATTCACAGGCAGAGATCGAGAAGATGAATCGAAGTCTACTGTCAGAGGTGTGGAATGTCAAACGATAACTGGCGATAACTGGAGCTCTAGGTATTTTTTCCACAAATCGGAATCCGTTGCATTGCGGCTTCGGAAATGAATGGGCTATACTCCACACTCGTGAGTCTTGGGCGGACCGTTCCATGTATACCGCCCAGTGATGTGGGAACAAGCCGGCGGAGAATGAGCAAAATTATGGCGGATCAGGTCCAATTGGCCACATTCGGAATTACGGAAGTCGAAGCGCAGCACGCGCTGGATCGGCTCAGTGTCCGGGATGTCGATTATGCAGATCTGTACTTTGAGTCGCGAGTCTCGGAGTCGGTTTCGATGGAAGAAGGGATCGTCAAGCGCGCCGCCAAGAGCATATCTCAAGGCGTCGGCGTGAGGGCGACCGCGGGAGAAAAAACGGGTTTTGCGTACTCGGATGAACTCACGAAGAAAGATTTGGAAATAGCGGCCGATACGGCGCGGTATATTGCCAATTCTCCCAAGGGGGATCGCGCGGTTCCGGTGCCCGCGCAGAGGAGGCCGACGCGGGATCTGTACCCGGTCGAACGAGCTCAAGCGGAGGTCGCCACTTCCAATCGGGTCGACCTGCTGAACGAAATTGATGCCGAAGCCAGGCGATACGACCCGCGCATTACGAACGTCATGGCCTCCTTCAACACGGAATACAAAATCGTCGCGGTCGCGACGTCGGATGGCGTCCTTGTCGGTGACGTTCAGCCGCTGTCTCGCTTGCAAATTACCTGCATCGCTGAAGAAAACGGTAACCGTCAGATTGGGAGCTTCGGCGGAGGCGGACGCGTCGGGTTCGAATTTTATCGTGAGCAGAATCGCCATCTGGAATATGCACGGGAAGCCGCGCGTGAGGCGATTCTGAATCTTTCCGCAGTCGATGCTCCGGCCGGTGTCATGCCGGTGGTGTTGGCAGGCGGCTGGCCCGGCATTCTGCTGCACGAAGCGATCGGCCATGGGCTTGAGGCGGATTTCAACCGCAAGAAAACCTCGGCCTTCTCCAACTTGATCGGGAAGCGAGTGGCTTCCGATGTGTGTACGATCGTGGACGACGGGACGTTGCCGTTTCGGCGCGGGTCGCTCAATATGGACGATGAGGGGACCCCTACCAGCTGCACGACGCTGATCGAAAAGGGTATCCTCCGCGGATACATCACCGACAAGTTGAACGCACGTCTGATGGGCATCGCGCTTACGGGCAATGGCCGTCGCGAGAGCTATCAGAGCGTGGTTTTGCCTCGCATGACCAATACATTCATGCTGGCCGGCGATTCAGACCCTCACGATATCATCCGGTCCGTCAAGAAGGGGCTGTATGCCGTGACGTTCGGCGGCGGGCAGGTCGACATCACGAATGGGAAATTCGTGTTTTCGGCCAGTGAAGCCTATTTAATTGAAGATGGTCGGATTACGAAGCCTGTGAAGGGAGCGACGCTGATCGGCAATGGTCCGGAAATCCTTACGAAAGTCTCGATGGTCGGGCATGACTTGAAACTGGACAACGGCATCGGAACATGCGGCAAAGACGGGCAGTCCGTGCCGGTCGGGGTTGGCCTGCCGACCGTTAAGATCGACGAAATCACGGTGGGCGGGACGCAACGCTGAAGAGAGGCGCCATGTGTCATTGGTTCATCGAAGGACAGGAAGAATCAACAGCCAATGACGCTTGACGGTTAACGAAGATGGAAATAGCTCCTAAATTGCGATCAGGCCGCTCGATGACGGCGGGCGACAACGGTAGTTATGCCGAGCTGGCGGCCGATGTGCTGGCGCGCGCGAAAGCCGGCGGAGCCACCGAAGCCGATATCGTCGTGGCGGACGGCGAGACGTTTTCGGTGCAGGTACGAGTCGGGGCTGTCGATCGATTGACCAAGGCCAGGGAAAAGCGGCTGGGGTTGCGGGTGTTCGTCGGGAAGCGGTCGGCGACGACCTCGACGTCGGATTTCTCGAAGGAGTCCCTCGAACGACTCGTGTCCGAAACCTGCACCCTGGCGAAAGCCGTCGTCGAGGATCAGGTCTCCGGTTTGCCGGACGCGCCTCTGATGGCGGCCGATCTGCCGGACCTCGATCTCTACGATGAGACGGTCCTCGGTACCGATACTCAGATCGATTGGGCCAAACGCGGCGAAGCGGCGGCTTTCGCGGCCGATCCACGGGTGACGAACTCCGAAGGCGCGGAATTTGATTCGTCATCGGGCCGCGTTGTGCTGGCCAACAGCCATGGTTTTGTCGGCTCCTACAGGAGCTCAAGCTTTTCGTTGGCAGTGTCTCCGATCGCGAGCGATGCGCAAACCGGTTTGATGCAGCGGGATGCGTGGTATGAAGTCCAGCGCAAATTCTCGCGATTGGCTTCCGCTGAATCGATCGGGCAGGAAGCGGCCCGGCGCGCGGTCCGTCGATTGGGTGCGCGGAGAGTGGCGACGAAGCGCGTGCCGGTCGTGTTCGATCAAGAAACCGCCGGTAGTCTGCTGGCGAATCTCTGCAGCGCCGTCTCCGGCTACGGCCTCTATAAACGGGCGTCGTTCCTCGTCGATCAACTCGGGCAAACCATCGCATCAGATCGGATCACAGTCTACGACGACGGCCGTATGGTCGGGGGGCTGGGATCGCGCCCTTTCGACGGAGAAGGGCTGGCCACCAGAAAGAGTACGATCGTGGAGCGAGGCGTACTCACCAGTTATTTGCTGGATACCTATTCGGGGAAAAAGCTGGGACTTCCTTCGACCGGCAGCGCCTCCCGGAGCGTCGGTGAAAGTCCCTCGGTCGGGCCGACCAATTTTTATCTGGTTCCCGGCATGAAGACACCAGAAGAGATTATCGGGTCAGTGAAAGANNACCATTGCCGGCAATCTCAAGCAGATGTTGAAGGACGTCGAAGTGGTGGGCAACGATCTCGTTTTTCGAGGCCGGATCGCCAGCCCGACGCTCAAGATTTCTGAGATGATGGTAGGCGGCAATTAGAGAAGTGCTGAGACCTGAGTGCTGAGTCTTGAGGAGTGAAGATGACAGGCCGAACGAAGTCTTCAATTCCGAGTTCACAACGCAGCACTCAGCACGTGGTACTCAGCACTGGTGCCCTGTGTGGGGAGATGAGACATGGCTGAATCAATCAGGGAAACCACGGTTCAATATCCAAGCGGCAACGTGAGGATGAAGGCGTTCGTAGCGGCGCCGACTACCAAAGAAAAGCGGCCTGCCATAATTGTGGTCCAGGAATGGTGGGGGCTCAGTGACCATATCAAGGATATCGCCAGGCGCTATGCGGCGGAAGGCTATGTGGCGATTGCGCCGGACCTGTACTCGCGACTGGGTCATGCGCTCACGACCGATGCTGGCGAGGCCGGGAAATTGATGAACAGCCTGAAGCAGGAAGACGGGCTCAAAGACTTGAACGCCACCGTCGCTTATCTTAAGTCGGTTCCGGAAGTCGATGGAGCGAGGATCGGCGTGACCGGCTTTTGCATGGGGGGCTCCTATGCCCTTATGCTGCCTTGTGTGAACGAGGCGATCAAGGCAGCGGTTCCATTCTATGGTCAAGTGCCCAATCCGGACACGCCGCTCCAAAAGCTGTCGGCGCCCGTGCTCTATTTCTATGGAGAAGACGACGGGTGGATCACCAAGGCGGATGTGCAGCGCCTCACGGCGGCGTTGAAGAAATACAATAAGTCCGGCGAGATCAAAATCTATCCTGGCGCGCCGCATGCCTTCTTCCGGGACAATGATCCTTCCGTGTATCGGCCTGAAGCAGCGAAAGATGCGTGGGCGAGGACGAAGGGCTTCTTCAAACAACATCTCGGCTGATGAAAATGCCCTCCAGCTTCGTTCTCGGTCGTTCGTCTCCCTGCGACGTACCTCCGAAGGTACGCCTCAGTCGCCGACCTCCCTGCGGCCTTGCAGGAAGGCCATTTTGATCAGCCTCGCGAATTGCGTGTAACACATGAAGGGTAGGCCATGCCGCTTGATGCAGAGCTAGGAAAGAAAATGCTTCAGCTGGTCACGTCACGCTATGATGATCGGCATTGGCGGAAACGCATCGAGAAGACGCTCAGCTTGCCACAGTCCGGTGTAACGGATCCGATCCAGCAGCAGATTTTCATGTACTTGAAAGTCGGACTCAAAGCCTACAAATCCCGCCGGGCCGATCCGGACACCTGGATCATCGGCGGTTACGCGACCAAAGAAGTCGTCGACCGGGCCAAGTTCCAGCCCCATCATGTCGGTCCCACGATCAAGAAGGACGACGTGGCCTTTCTGGGATCCGACCCAGGCGAAGAAGTCACCGAAACCTGGTGGGACGAGATGTTGGTCCAGTGGTTCGACGTGCCGGAGGAAGAAAAGCCTGCTGAGGAAGATGGCAATGAGGACAAGAAATCGGACTCCTTGTCGGAGATCAAGTCACAGGCGTAACAGCGCCCTTCATGCTGCCACATCGAGGAGAACCTCAGGGTGGCGCTCAGCAATCTTCAAGAGCTGTTTTGCGGCACCAGACGGTTTGCGGCGTCCTTGTTCCCATTGTTCCAAGGTGCGTTTCGATACACCCAGTGCTGCAGCAAACTCCGCTTGCGACAGTCCGCTCTTTATCCGTACACGAACGACATAGGACTTGGTTTCAACTTTCGTTCTCTTCCCTCCGCCAGCTTTGATCTCCCGCACACTGTCCAGGACTTCTTGCCACACATTGCGTTTGGTCTCGAAGTCGGCGAGGGTTTTTCCGGTCAGTTTTTTACCCATTTCGAAATACCTCCACTGGCTGCTTGAGAATATGTGCCGGCACATTCTCGCGTGTTGCCTTTGCATGGAGTGTCAGCATACAAAACTCGTTGGGCCGGTACCGGACCACATAGATGACTCGAAGTCCGCCTCGCTTCCCCATTCCCCATTCCAGGCCGAGACCAGCGTACCTTACGAACCCCACCAGAACCAGGAACAATTTATCCGGCCTCCGGGTTCTGCATGAGAAACTGTTGCAAAACGGAGTACTCATTGTCATCCAGGTATCGGGGAAGCATTCGTTGAACGATGGATGATTCGATGAATGTGAATACGCCAGAACTATACGTCTCAGGCGTATAAAAGGCAAGATCGGGGGGTGCGATTCAGGGTAACGGCGCTTGGGGGACGAGAAGTGTCCCCGGCAAGACGGCCCTCAGGATCAGCGAAATGGTCGAACGGCTGTTCCGCGCCG
>DKBD01000205.1:24691-25816 GCA_002451055.1 Nitrospira sp. UBA6909
GTAGGTTTTGAAATTCAGAATGTCCCTCTTTTCTCTGGCATCCCGTCTCTTGGCGGCCTTGCGCAACATAGCCGCGAAGTAGAGTAAGCCCTATCAGACGTTGATCCACGAGTTATTGGAAAAAGCTGTGTCCCGAGCCGCGTAAAGTGGCAAGTTCGCGCGTTGCGCATGAGTGACATGATCCGAACAGAAAAGGCTCCCAACCCCTTTGATTCTTCCCGTTCATCGTGTGTTCGGTCCTGGGAACTCCGACGTGCGCATGCAGCCCAACTAATAAATCTGCTGCTGGCGACCTTGCTGTATAGCTCGGTAGCCTTAGTACAATATGGAAGGTAAGTCCACTTTGGGATCAAATGCTTGTTCAATGCTTCTTATTCTCCTTCGGCCAGGATAGAAGGCGATTCCTGCAGTCTATCTGGCTATCAGCCCGCAGTATATTGGGCCAATGTGAGCGATAAACTGGAATATTCTACTCATTGGGGAGAGCCAGGCGGGACGTTCTGCTTTTTTGCGCGTGGCGGGCGTATCTGGTGTGGTGAGACCTTGATCGAGCCTCGGATGGAAGGGACGGGCGCGGAGGTTTCGCCATGGCGCCATATGCCAGTCTGGTTGCTAAATCAGGTGCTGTGGCGACGTTCTTCTGGTCCGGTAAGGCGCATGGCGAACAGTGAAACACGTATTTGCAGCCATACTTCATCGCATCATGGCGAAGCCGGAGCTGCCCACCCTTCGTCAGCCGAGGCCTTCGTCCGAGTTGCGGACTTCAAAAATACCACGATATCTGAGGGAGCGAAAACGCGCGCGTTATGATCCGAACAGATCCATCTGCGACGGTTTGGGTGATTCGATCTGGAGGGCAGGAGCTGTCTCTGATTTGCCCGTGGTTGGCTCGGCCGGTTTGCTGTTCTTGTCGAGGAATTCCTTCAGCTTCTTGAAATCTTCTTTCAGTGTCGGCAGCAAGTTGCCTTGATGCAGGGCGGCGGCCGGGTGCAGGAGAGGGAAGAGCACGAAGTCTTTCATGTAAAAGGCCTGGGCTTTGACCTTGGTAATACCCACCTTGCGCTCCAAGAGCGTCTGTGTCGCCCAATTGCCGAGCGTGCAGACGAGCTTCGGTCTGATCAGCTG
>DKBD01000258.1 GCA_002451055.1 Nitrospira sp. UBA6909
TTTCTTGTTCAAATATAGCAGCAAGTTCCGCCAGGTCCATTGGTATTGGCCAGTTGGAGAAGGTGACGATATTCCTGAACATTTTGGGAGGGGCGTCCTTGCCCCAATATCTGTTTGGCAAGACATATCTTGATTAATATTTCACCAGGCGTCACACATTGCCTCCTAAGTGGGGCGGTCAGCATGATTAAAGGGAGCTGTCTTATTCTTACCACCTACTCGCGAAGAGTATTCAAGCAGCCCTGCTGAACCGTACCGGAATCGCCAATGGCGCAGAAAATAGAGGCTATGCTGGAAGCAACATGACCGGAGGCCCAGAGCCCCATCGAGGTTTGACCAAGAAGAAAACGAATCAACGAGGCAGGAGTGCGATAATTCTCAGTGGCCCTCCGGTGCCGCCGGCGATCTTCATTGGGAGGGCGATCACATCGAACCCGCGATCTGGCAACTCATATAGATTCGCAAGATTCTCAAACACCGGCACATCGCGGGAGAGCAACGCCACGTGAGTGTCGAACGTACTCGATCGGCCATAATCGATCGAAGCCGTGTCGATGCCGACGGCTTTGACTTGCCGCTCGCGTATCAGCCAAGCTGCCGCGTCGGGATGCAAGCCGGGGAAATGCAGCGCCTGGACGCCTTCCGGTCCTCGCAGTTCGGTTCCAAGATACTCCTTCCGCGAAGGCCAGAATCGGCCGTAACCCGTTTCCAGCAAAACGACGGCTCGATCAGGAATTCGCCCATGTGCAGATTCCCACCGCTCGAAGTCCTGAATAGACACGAGATAATCACGGTCTTGGCTGCATTGAGCTGTCACATCGATTCGAACGCCGCCCCCCGTCAAATGCTCTAGGGGAATCAGGTCCAGCGTCTGCCCGCCCCTGGAAAAGTGGATGGGAGCGTCGATGTGGGTCCCGCCATGTTCGGGCATCTCGATGCGATTCGAGGCATAGTAGTAGCCACCGGCCGTTTCCTCTGCATGTTGCACGATAAGCCGGAAGTCCTGCTCTGTAGGCCAAACGATCGTGTCTGCCCCATACGCATGGGTCAGATCCACGAACCGCATCTGCTCCCAATCCAATCGCTTGGACTGATCAATCCCGGTCGCACATCCGGCGAATGAGACGAGATACGACACGGCGATCAGTACATACATCGCGTGGGGCAGTTTCTTCATAAATGGCATCCCCGTTCTCACTACTTCAGCTTCGAAGATTGCGACGTCATAGAATCATCTCTCTCCGTTCCACCCCTTCCTCTCCCTCGCCGCTGGTGAAAAAGCGAGGGCGGTTGTGGTGCTCTCACTGCACGCGTGCAACGAGGGCCTTCCGAGGCCGCGCGTTGCACGAGCACAAGAGCACCACAACCGCCCTCGTGTCGATTATCCCGTTTACTATCTCCCGAATGCCTTTTTCAACAGTGGCTCAATTTCACCCTTGGCCGCCATCGGATCAAGAATATCGGTGTCCCCATAGAATGTTCCGTCGATGAACACTTTCGGCAACGTCGGCCAATTCGTCATCTTCGTGAGGGCTTCCCGCTTAGCCGGCTGCGAAAGAACATCGATCAACTCGTAGGGATAGCCGTACTTATCAAAAAACTGCATCGTCTCCCTGGTGAAACCGCACATCGGCATCTGCTTGGTTCCCTTGCCATAGATCAAGATCTTGTGCGCCTTCACTTCCCTCTGTATTTCTTCTTCGATCTGATCCGCCATCGCCCAGCCTCCTCCTATCAATAGGAATCACACCATCGACTACTAGCTATTGGTTCTCAGGTTTCCTCTCCTGTCTTCGCCGTCAACTCCAGCGCATGAATGCGCCCGTCTTTCAACGGAACATCCAGCGCTTGATAGATCATCCGATGCCGGTCCAGTAGGTTCTTTCCCTGAAACGCCGCCGAAACGACACTGACTTTCAAGTGGTCCATCGTCCCGGTTCGATCAGTCACCGTGACCAGGGCATCCGGCATGGTCTTGCGGATATAGTCAGTCAATACATCAGGTGTAATCACGATGCCTCCCTGTTCTCACTGGGAGATACCCTAGCCCAAATCGGTCCGCAAAGGCAATGCGTCCCATAACCGGTTGAATTCACCACACTGGTGGTGCTTTTGAGCCAGAAATCAAGAGGCATAGGCTATACGAAATGTCGAACTACATGAAGTTCAATGGCATTCAAATCCTCCCTGCTCGGCATAGACCTTGCGTAATCCACATATTAGACAAGGGAACACACTGCTCCCTCACCCATTACTCTTCACCGGGAGGCTAACATGAACGAGTTCAAATCAGGGTTCTTCGTCGGAGGTGAAAGCTGCAACGGCCGTGTGCTTGTCGTAGACGACGAGCCGGATATCCGCAAGGTGGTCCGAATGACGCTCCAAAAAGCCGGGTATGAAGTCCTGGAAGCTGAGAACGGCGCGAAAGCCATCGAAACTATCAATGCTGGGGAGAATCGTCTTTTACTGGATGTCATGGTCTGTGATATCCGCATGCCAAAAGTCAACGGCATCGAAGCCATCTCCTACTTCCGCCAGAACTATCCACGCGTGCCGCTGATCGTCCTGACGGGATTCCCGGACACCGACATGGCGACCTCTCTTTTGCGGCAAGGCGTCGTCGATTATCTGGTCAAGCCGGTCGAAGGTGAAAAACTGAAATCTTCCGTAGCACGGGCGATGGAACAGAGGGAATTGGCGCGTCTGTGACGAATCCGGAATTGACGAGAACGGAATATTCTATGGAGGCCCGATCCGAAATTCCTGCCGCCACGACCGGTCACTCCTCCGGTACGGGCAGAGCCGAAGACATGCCACCCCCGCTCCTCACGAAGGTGGCGATCATTGGGGCTGGTCGCGGCGGCGCCGCGCTGATCGAACTGCTCCACCAACTGCGCACGGTTGAGATAGCCGGCATTACCGACCGAAATCCAGCCGCGCAGGGCCTTCAGCTGGCGCGTGAACTCAGTGTGCCGGTATTTGCCGGCGTTTCCGATTTGATAGGAATAAACGGGCTCAACCTCGTGATGGATGTCACAGGGGATCCGGCCATGGAGAAGATCCTTCGGCGACAGATCCCTGCCGGAGCCGACTTGCTCAGCGGGCCGTCGGCTCGCCTGCTCTGTGATCTTGTGCGGCATGAATCCGCGCTGCAAGCCGAATTGCTTCGAACGGATAAACTCGCCGGGATCGGGTCGTTTGCCGCCGGCATCGCCCATGATATGAACAATCCGCTTCAGCTGATTCTGGGACTGGCGGAAAACCTCATTGACGAGTGCGACATCGACGCGGTGCATCTCCAAGCACAGGACATCGTCGAGGCCGTGAAGCGCACCACGGCCATTTGTCGGGATCTGACGTCCTATTCTCGTCGTTCGTCCACACATCCTGACAATGCGATTCCGATCAACAGCAAACTTGACGAGGCTCTCAAAATCGCCCGCTATGCCGTGGGGCTTCAAGATATCGAGGTGCGTAAATCCTACTGGCCGGACGTGACCGTGACCGGGAACCCCGACGAAATCCTCCACGTATTCGTTAATCTCATTACCAACGCCGTTCAGGCGATGGAGCACGGCGGCGCCTTGACGTTGTCAACCGCGAGCATCGACGGATCAACGATTGTCCGAATCTCAGACACGGGACATGGCATCCCACAGGAGATGGTCAGCCGGATCTTCGAGCCGTTTTTTACGACCAAGCCGCCTGGGAAAGGCACAGGATTAGGGCTTTACAACATCAAGAATGTCATCCACCACATGCACGGCACGATCGGCGTCGAAAGCCGCCTCGGTCAGGGCTCGACCTTTACCATTACCTTCCCCCGGGAGACGGGCTCGAACGACGGGAGCGGTTCTCCATGAGCACGACACCGACTCCAGCGACACCAGCCACACACTTTGGGCTCAAGGCCAAGCTGATCCTCTGGATGGTCTTCGTGGGGGTCGTTCCCCTCGTGGTCGGCCTGGGGATGGCGTTTTGGCAGGGGTCGCGGGAAATCCGAGAAGTCAGCGGAGAAAGTTTCAAGGCCCTGGCGATGGAGGCGGCCCGCAAGCTCGATCTACTCGTGGCCGAAGAAATCGCACATACCGCGCGCATCGCCAACGACCCAGCGATCATCCGCGAGCTGGAGCGGCGACGCGATGCGCCGCACGACCGGAACATCGAGAACCAGGCCACCACGGACCTGGAGCAGGGCTGGGCGGCGGGGGAACCTGCCGCCATCAAGTCTATCATGGAGAATCCCTTGAGCGCGGCGCTCCAAGAACACTATACCGGCATCCATAGCGCCCCGGGGCAATTGCAGCCACAAGTCGTCCGCGCATCGACCAAGAGGCTGTTCCTCACCGATTCCCATGGCACGCTCGTCGCCGCCATGGGAGAAAAACCGGACTTCCGCCATGACCACACCCCCTGGTGGCAGGGCGCGTTCCACAAAGCGGTGGGCAGACTCTATATTGAAGATCTGCGATTCGACGAGAAGGTGAATGCCTACGTGTTCACCATCTCGGTCCCCGTGATGGACAGCTTGCGATACGAAGTCGTGGGGGTGCTCCACCGCGTGATCGATGCGAAACAATTCTTCTCTCCCTCCACCCACGCGATTCGATTCGGGAAAACCGGCCACGTCATGCTGATCGACTCCAACGGCATCGTCATCAGCTGCCCGATCCTGCCCACAGGCGTGTCGCTGTCAGACCGGAATCTCGTCCCCCTCGTGACGCCTCTGCAGCCGGATTGGGTGGAGGCTTCCAGCGACGGTCACGGCGGACAATCCACGTCCGTCATCGGCTTCGCGCCCTTGCCCGAGACAAGCCGCGCGACCAACGGCTCGATCGAGAACGGATCGTGGCACACCTTTGTCTGGCAAGCATCCGATGAGATCTTCGCCCCGATCCAGCATCTCTTCACCTGGGTCACCGTGTTCGGAGCCGTCGCCGTCGCATTGCTGGCCTCGCTTGGGTTCGCCGCAGCCGGCCGCATTGTGACTCCCGTTCGGCAGCTCCAGCAAGCCGCCCAGGCGATCGGCCGGAGCGAGCTCCGGACACCGATTGAGATCCGCACCGGAGACGAGTTGGAAGATTTAGCCGATGAATTCAATCGCATGAACCAACAGCTGAATGCTGCCTTCGCGGGACTGACCGACCAAGTCGAATTGAAGACCCAGGAGGTCCAGGTGCTGCAACAGTCCACGGATCAAATCCTGGACGCCGTTCCCACCCCCATTCTGTTGATCGATGCAGATGAAGTCGTGCAATACATCAATCGGGCGGCACGCGAATCGTTCCAAATCCAGCAGGAGCCGATGTCGCCGGTGCCGCTCTTCGACATCCTCTCACTCGATGCCGCGGCGCAGAAACAGCTCCGACAGGAATTTCACAGCGGCGGCAGCCGCTCTACCTTGAAAGACCGCCCGGAGCCAGACGCTGCGCCTCGAGATCCCCTTGCCCCTGCGGCCGACCACAGGCCTCTAGGCGGCCGTTCGGAGCTCCATATAGGATCACGCGTGTACCACTACCAGTGGTTCCGGCTACCAACCAGACCGGGACACCAAGACAGTATTGGGCTCGTCCTACGGGATACGACGGATGATAGCCGACTTCATGATCAGCTCGTCCAAGCTGAAAAAACGGGCAGCCTCGGGGTGTTGACCGCCGGGATCGGCCATGAGCTGAACAACCCGCTGTTCAGTATCGTCGGGTTAGGCGAAGCAATTGAGGAAGAGCAGAGTCTTGAACGAGTGAAGACCTACGCTCGCGATATCGTGGCACATGGACGGCGCATGGCAAATGTCATCAGAGACTTCACCGGCGTGACGAACCGAGACGCCTTAGATCAACAAGTCCCGGTTTCCCTCGAAGAAGAGTTGGACCAGGCCCTGGCTACGGTAGAGACGGCCGCCGACATGAAAGGCATTGCCGTGCAAAAGAACTATGCAGGAAATGTGTGCGTGCTGGCACAGTCTGATCAGCTTCGCCAGGCCTTGGCGAACCTCATGACCAACGCGGTACAAGCCATGAAAGGCACCGGCACGCTCACACTGACCACAGGTCTGTCCGATCGCACCGGTACCGCGACGATCGCTGATTCGGGGCCCGGCATCTCCAAGCAACACTTATCGAAAATCTTCGACCCCTTTTTTACAACCAAGGAACAGGGAGAAGGGTCGGGTCTCGGGCTGACGGTCGTGAGACGCATCATCCGAAAATTTGGAGGTGACGTCCGCATCGAAAGTACCGAAGGGCAAGGCACCACCTGCATTGTGACTGTACCGATCGTTACCGCCGCTCCAGAGAGGACGCCATGCGCTCCATCCGCTACACATTCAGAACCATAGCCATCGCGCTCCTCATAGGATGGCTCTGGGCCGGCGCATCGGTCCCCTTCGCCAAGGACGCCCCAGGCACGGCCGGCATTCCGCCCGAGAAAGTCGCCGATTATCTCCATGCCGTCCTCGAGGCCGACCGCACGATTTATACCACCTACATCGTCAATCGTATGCAGGGGAAAGGCATCGTATCAGCAACCGAACATTGGGAACAGGACAATGCCCTCCCGCTGCCGGCCCAGTTCCTCCAACATTCTGGCCGAATCGTGGCGGAGAGCGGTAGCGGCATTCGTTACCGCCTCATCGGGCTGTGGCCCATCTACCAACGCAATGCTCCTGCAACCGAGTTCGAGCGCAAAGCGCTCGACACCCTCCGGCGTCAGCCGGAACGGCCGATCACCGGCTTGGTAACAAGCGGCAAGAAGCAATACTTCCAGGCCATATATCCGGACCGTGCCGTCTCAACAGCCTGCGTGACCTGCCACAACAGTCACCCCTTGAGCCCGAAGCAAAACTTTCAGTTGAACGAGGTGATGGGAGGAATCGCCATCACGATTCCGTTGGAGTAACGGAATCCGTTCATCGTCCGACATCGCTCATTCACCAGAAAGCCGAGAGCTAGATTTCACGATTGACGTCTGACGAGGCACTACAACGGTGCGGCAGGATTTGTCGGCGTGACACTCTCCACAGCATGATACTCCTCTCGATAGATCTGGACCGCCGTCATCAAGAGACCGACCAGGATAGGCCCGACGAAAATCCCCAGGACCCCATAGAGCGCCAGCCCCCCCAGCACGCTCAATACCAGCAGCAGGATTGGGATCTGAACATCCTTACCGATCAGCCAGGGCCGAAGAAATTGGTCGACCATGGAGACGACGCCGATTCCCCAGGCGAGCATCATGAGAGCCTTTCCCGCTGTACCAATCCAGAGCAGATAGAGCGCCACCGGCCCCCAGACCAACGCCGTCCCTCCGAAAGGAATCGGCGCCAGAATGATCGTTAACGCCGTGAGCACTACCGGAAACGGAACGTCGAGCGCGAGATAGGCCACTCCAGCCAGCATACCCTGAACGATTGCCGTCACTAACATCCCCTTGACCACCGCCCGAATCGTCTGATCCAACCTGGTGACGATCTTCTGCTTATGCGATTCATCCATCGGAATCAGCTGATACCAGGCCGCAAACCATTTCGGACCGTCCTTGAAAAGAAAGAACAGGACGAGCAGCATAATGAAGAAATCCGTCACCAGAATGGCTGCATTCTTCAGGAGATCGCCCATCTGGCCGACAAGAAATTGGCTCACCCCTTTGACCCCCTCCACCACCGACTGTTCCATGGAAAATCTTTGAAGGTCAATCTCGGCGATAGCCGTCCGCAACCAGCCCCCGACGATCGGGATCGTCGCCAATTGGTCCGGTAGCCGGTGGAGCCCACCGGCGTTGATCCACGCGCGAATCGCCTGTTCCGCCGCACCGGCTTCGCGGACCAACATCACCCCCATCACGACCAAGGGCACCACGACGATGCCCAACGCTCCGACTGTCAACATCGCAGCAGACAGCATCTCGTTCCCGTTGAACAATTTCGACAGCCGGAGCTGGAGCGGAAATGCCCCATGAGCCAATAGCCCTGCCCACAGGGCCGGGAACAAGAAGGGCTGGAGGATGAGCCCCATGTGATAGAGCAACAGAGCCAGGAGGGCAAAGAACACGATGGAGAAGACTTGCCGTTGATTCATGGGGTGCCTGGCGCACGCGCAGATCCAGCACGTTGATAGCAGATCCGGTGGATTTTGTCACCGGGAGAAACGCTCGGCAGGAAACGGGGACAAGAGCAGGCAGGAAGAATTCCCACCAGATTTCGGCGCCGAGGTGCGCCACGAGGCTTACATGTCCGATTCTTTCCCGATCAAGGCAAGGGGTCTTCCACGATGCTGGTTTATGTCGCAGACATTGTCTGGTAATCGAGGCGCCTCTTCCGGCCAGACCGTCGCGCCCATGTCACAGACGCCCTGAAACTTGGCCCCTTCCTCCATCACCATGACAGGACTATGCACTTCGCCGATCAGAATGGCCGACTTGAACAGCTGCACCCGTTCGGCCGCTGTGACCGTCGCCTTAATGCGCCCGCTGCTGATGAGCGATCCTGCGGTGATCGTTCCCTTGACGACCCCATCTTCGCCCACGATGACTTCGCCCTTGGTATGCACGTCGCCGTCCAGACATCCGTCGATGCGCACCGTACCTTCCACTTTGATCTCGCCCTTCAGATTAACCCCCTTGGCGAGCAGAGTGATGTTACCGTCGTCCATATAGCCGTTCTTTTTCATACGATCTCCTCGTTGAAACTGGTCGAGGCTCAAGCTTACCGCAAGACCTACAAGACGCCTAGCAGTAGTTGATTATCGACGAGGGCCCCCTACGGCGATCTTCATCGGTCCTGGACTGGCCAGGAAAATCCGAACGTCTGTTTGAACCGTTCCCACCACCCCCCCCCATGAACCTCACAATAGACAGTCGGCTCCGTCCCCGCGATGAATACCTCGGAGACTTTCTCCGGACATTGAGACGTGGCCAGTTGCCCGGTCTTGGGGTCGATCTTTCGCTCGACCAGTCCATCGGGAATTTCAAAGTCCGGTTGATCCGCCGGGATAAGCCTGACCGCCAACTTGCTCCAAATCGGAAGCGCTGCCTGCGCGCCGGTCAATTTGATCGGTCGCTCGTCGTCGAATCCCACCCACACCCCGACCACAATATCCGCCGTATAGCCGACAAACCACGCATCTCGATAACCGTCCGTCGTGCCCGTCTTACCCGCTACCGGGCCCTGGACCCCGAAGGCTCTGGCCTTGGCGCCGGTTCCCCGCTCGATCACTCCTTTCAACAGAGACGTCACAAGATACGCCCCTTGCGGAGAGGCAGCCTGGCGTCGGTCCACAGTCTGGCTCCAGACCGTCTCGCCGGTCTCACGCATCACGTTGGAGACGGCGATCGGACGTACTGCGACCCCGCCATTGGCGAGCCCTCCGTAAGCCGACGTGATGTCGAGCAGAGAGACTGAGGAACTGCCCAACGCCACGGACAGATTGTTAGGCAAAGGAGTGGTAATCCCAAACGCCTGCAACATACTGATGAAACGGGTGAGGCCCGTTCGATGAGCCACTCGAACGGCGGGAACATTCAAAGATTGTTCGAGCGCCGTTCGCACCGTAACCAGGCCGCGATATTGCCGATCGTAATTCTGTGGCGACCAGCTCCCGGTGCCTGATTCCAGTGTCACCGGCTCATCCTCCAGCAAGGTTGCTGGAGTCAGTCCGGCCTCCCCCTGCTCTCGCGTGTCTTCAAACGCGGCCAGATACACGAAAGGCTTGAAGAGCGATCCGGCCGATCGATGAGCCTGTACTGCGCGATTGAATTGACTGGTGCGATAGTCGCGCCCGCCGACCAACGCAAGGATGCGCCCGGTCTTCGCCTCCAACACAACAATCGCACCCTGAAGCGGCCGCTCAGCCCCCTTGAGCGACGGATAGGTCGCTTCCAGCTTGTCCAATCCTTGCTGCAAGCCCTGGGTGGCTAGATGCTGAATCCACGGATCGAGTGTTGAAAAAATTCTGGCTCCTTCCGGGATGCCCGTACCGACTCCCCCTTCCACTTCCCGGAGCAGGTAGTCGACGAAATGCGGGGCATCGGTCAGGGTATCTTGGGCCAGCGCCACCTTCACCGGTTTACTCACCGCCTTAGACCAGACCTTCTCCGTCACGATGCCCTGGTCTCGAAGACGGCGAAGCACGGCGTTCCTTCGCTCCGTCGCTTGCTCGATATGCCTCACAGGAGAGTAATTGTTGGGGCCTTTGATCAACCCGACGATCAACGCTGTCTCTTCGATCGACAATTCGTCGAGGCTCTTGCCGAAATAGCGGTGGGCTGCCTCCCCAACGCCATAGATGGAAACCGATCCGGACTGGCCCAAATAGATTTCGTTGAGATAGCACTGGAGAATGTCTTCTTTCCGATACTTGAACTCCAGCACAATGGCCGCCATAAACTCCTGGAACTTTCGTTTCATGGTTCGCTGCGGCGAGTAATAGAGGTTTTTCGCCAACTGCTGCGTCAGCGTGCTCCCACCCTGCACAACAGCGCCGCGGGTCATGTTGGTCCACAGCGCCCGGCCGACGGCAATGGGATCGATACCGTAATGAGAAAAGAAACGGCGGTCTTCGACGGCCAACAGTGTCTGAATCAACATCGGAGGGATGCGGTTCAGTGGAATCCATTCCCTGACCTGTTTGGATCCAGCGCGCATGCCACTGATGATGACCGGCTCGAGAAACACCCACGGGGCCGGTTGTTCGTAAGGCAACGACAGAACCTCGGTCACCATGCCCTCCATCAGCCTCATCCGGACGGCTCTGGCCGGAAGACGGTGCTCCGGCTGGGCATGCAGAAAGATCTCGATCGATTCATCAGTCAGGTAATAGTCCCCGGCAACCCGTGGGGCTGCGGTGGTCGGACGATATTCTAAACGTCGCAACCGATCGATCAACCCCGATTCGACGACGTGAAGCCCCGGAGACAAGGGAAACGGAGCGCCATAGATCAGAAGCGGAGGATGGTCATCACTCTTGGGCAACATGAGTGTCGCCGAGAGGATGAAACCATACGATGCCAGAGCGATCGTGCAGACTCCGAGGATGCCAAGCACTGCCAGCATCCCGCGTCGGATCCAGAGAATTCGAGCCCGCGAAACATCATCGGCCATGGCACAGCTTACCCTGTTGTCGGCAAGGAAGAAAACACTCCCGCCCCCCCTTGCGCTAGGCGGCGAAAGAAAGCATCGACGAAACCCAGCGGCTAACGGATCCCGTTACACCGGCTTCACTTTCAGACATTGCCCCATGAAGAGCGGAGTTGATGTATGGCCTTCCTTCGAACGCTGTCTGGCGGGCGATCATTTCCTAGGTATCGTCGGTCCGGTACGGCACATTAGGGCAGATATGGATCTTGCTGCATAAACCATGGCGCCACGCACGGCCACCTTGCGAGACACGACCACTTCCGCCCGTGGGAACTACCCATAGCTCAGAGGCCGGAACGGATTGGTCGGTGACGATGAACGAGACCGTGGCTCACCATCCAGGAGATCGTCGGAGATAGCAAGCCTCTCCCCTCATTTGTAGGATTGTATCCCTGCGCCAACACAGGGATAAGAGAGTCAGGATTTGTATTCCGTCACGTTCTGCATGAGGAGCTCTGCAAGATGTTTCTGAAGCCAATAACCACATATCGCTGGCTGATTGTGATGGGACTTCTGCTGGAACCAGCCTTGGCCTTGGCGGGGTCAGCGACGTCCAGCTTCCGCGTAACCGCCACGCTCGACCCGACTTGTTCGATCCAGACTACGCCCGCCACATTCGGCCACTATAATCCGCTCACCACCCACGCGACGGCGCCTCTGGATATCATCAGCTCCGTGACCATCACCTGCAGCAAAGGAATGGCCACGACGATCGGACTGGATCGTGGGCTGCATGCCGACGATGCACAAGGCACCACCCGGGCCATGAAACACCTGTCGAAGACTGAGTTTCTCAGCTACGAACTCTACCAAGATGCTGTCCATACCACACTGTGGGGAACGACAGGCGCTCATCTGGTCGTGCCGCCCATCGCACCTGACACGAAACCTCGCACCTTCTTGATTTTCGGCCGTATCCCTCCGGCACAAGATGTGTCCGCCGGAGAGTATCACGATACCGTAGTAGCGATCGTCAACTTCTAAAAAATGGGTTAATGCCGACGTTCTCCCGCTCTGCCAGGCCCTGTACCGCGAGAGCAGCCCCCACAGTTCGCCCCTGATTGATCTTTCGTCTACCACCATGGCCAGGACCTTCAACGCTTAGCCCGTTGAAACCTGTCTTGCCAAAAATTGTCTCTCCACCTTCACTTTTTTGTTCAATTTCCACCGGCAAGCCCTCTCTGGCTCGGAGCGTCCTTGCTTCGGCAACGGAAGGCAGATCAATTGATCGAGCAATAACTTAGCAAATTCCCTTAACAGAACATAACCAGAACAACAGAACTGCCACGGATATTGCAAGGGGACCCCTGAGGCAACGTCCTCAACTATGTCACAGGAGGGACCGCATGTACGTGAACCGAGCTGCGAAACAGTTTTGTCTTTGGAGTATCTCAGCCTTTGTCCTTTGCATGGCTGCACCGGCTGCCCACGCAGCAACCGCAGCCTCCAATTTCACCGTAAGCGCCGCGGTGACGGCCACCTGCTCCATCTCAACCGTCGACATGAATTTTGGCAACTACGATCCGATCACGACCCATGCCACCACCCCGCTAGATGTGAACGGCTCAGTCACGATTACCTGCACCAAGGGCGCCGCCACGTATATCGATCTGAGCCCTGGCTCCAATGCAGCCAATGCAGTTGGAACCACGCGTGCCATGTCGACCGCCGGCCCGGATTATTTAAGTTATGAATTGTACCAAGAAAACACCTTCACAACTGTCTGGGGAGTGGGAAACCCCGGTAATGCGTTTGTCCCGCCGGTCGCCCCCAGCAAAGCGCCTCGATCATTCACGATTTATGGGCGCATTCCAGCGGGTCAGGATAGGACGGTGGGTAACTACTCGGACACGGTTACGGCAACAGTGAATTTCTAGGTCGCTCCCTGTGCAGAGACCTGTCGGACGAATCTTCTCAACGCTGCTTGTCCTGTTCCTCCTCAACGTGGAGGAGGGCAGGACAAGTACGTTTAATGTATCCCCCCTCAAGATCGTGCTGTCCGGTAAGTCCTCCAGCGCGCTCTTGGAAATTACCAACCAATCGGCTGACCCCCTCCGCCTGCAACTCTCCGTCTCATCCTGGAATCAATCGCCCACAGGCCAGATCCTGTTGCGGGAAACCGAGGAGATCATTCTCTTCCCGCCCCTCCTCACGGTCGAGCCCGGCGAGAAAAGAAAGGTTCGCCTCGGAGCGGTCACTCCTCGGGAACTTACAGAGAAAAGCTATCGGATCGTATTAGAAGAACTTCCTCCGCTGGCTGGATCGCCGGCCGCTGCTGGCAACCAGATTCGCGTCCTCACCCGTATGACCATCCCCGTTTTTCTCGAACCGGTGAAACAGATCGCGAGCGGGCAGATCGCTGATCTGACGGTACGCCAATCTGTCGCTACGTTTGAGATTCGTAACACCGGCAATACCCACTTCATCGTCCAACAGATCGGATTGGTGGGCACCGGAGCAACCGGTCAGCCTCTCCTCACACGCCAGATCGATGGGTGGTACGTCCTCGCAGGCGGTTTGCGGCGATATGACCTTCCGCTGTCGGCCGAAGAATGCCGCGGACTGCGCGCGGTCTCGGTCGAAGCCCAGACGGACGCCGGCCCGCTCAGCGCTCACATAGATCTCCCCGGCGAGGGGTGTGGCCGCTAAACCGGCGTCTGGACGGTTACACGGAATGACACATGCCGACATGGACACAATGGCAACACATACGACCCGCTTGTTGCATAGTCGTCGTGGCGGTTGTCGTGGCGGTTGAGGTCCTGATCGCACCGAATGAGACGTTCCCGCAGACAGGAGAGCGGGCTCTCCTGCAGTTGATCGTGAACGAAGTCAGCAAGGGAGATGTTTTGGCTGTCCGCCGTCCTGATGATGTGCTCATCCGCCTGTCCGATCTGGAAGCTGCAGGCGTCCGCTCCACCGACGGCCGCCGCGAGTTCATTGGAAAAGAAGCCTATGTCTCCCTCTCATCCCTTGCTCCCGCCGCCACCTATGAGCTGGATGAAAAAAACCTCACCATCCGTCTCACCGGCCAAGCTGGCCTGCAAGGGACGACGCAACTCAATCTGACACCGACCGCCCCCCCTGGAACCATCTATAGCAAAGACACGAGTTTCTTTCTCAACTACGCAGCCGCCACCAAGGGATTCAGCCGATATGACGTCTTCGGGGAGGCTGGCTTGAGTGTCTCAGGCCATCTTCTGTCGAGCACGATTCGCCGAACGGAAGACGGGCAGGTCGTGCGGGGGCTCTCCAATCTCACGCTCAACGACCGTGACAACCTGACCCGGTGGACCATCGGTGACAGCTTCGGCAACAACGTGGGCTTGGGAGGCAGTGTATTCCTGGCCGGACTCAGCATATCGAGAACGTTTTCGCTCGATCCCTACTACTATTTCTTTCCCCGTCCTGGGTTGTCCGGTACCGCTCTCACCCCCTCGACCGTCAGCGTCTATTCGAACGGCGGGCTTATGCGGCGGGAAACAGTCGCCCCCGGACAATTTGATTTATATAATCTCCCGGTGTCCAACGGGTACCGGATGAACCGGGTCGTTATGCGGGACATCTTCGGTCGCGAGACTGAAATTCTATCCCCGTTCTATCTGTCCACCAGGGTGCTCCGGTCCGGTGTGAGCGAATACAGTTTCAACGTTGGAATGCGCCGCGACAACGTCGCGACGGCCAGCTGGGACTACGACTCGCCGGTGATGCTGGCCCGCTACCGCTTGGGAGTGACGGACTCCATCACACCGGGCGCCAATGTCGAGTTCGGCACCCGTCTGGCCAATGGAGGCCTGCGGTTCACCGCCAAATCGCTATGGGGAGAAATGGATCTGCTGGTCGCCGGCAGCAGCGACAGTGGCGAGGCCGGCTCCGCCGCCTCAATGATGTACAGCTACCTGCAGCAATGGTTCAGCATCGGCGCCAGTGTCAGGGCAATGAGCAGCCGATACGCAACCTTGAGTCTATCGTCGTCGACCGATCGACCGACGATCGAATCGACGGGATTTATCGGCATCCCGATCGGAAGCCGCGCTAATCTCACTCTGGAGGGCACTTATTCGAGATTCAGGGATGCGGGCGTGGCTACACGTGTCGGAGCCTCCGGCAATATCCGGCTGTCCAGCAACTGGACGTTGTTCTTCTCCGGAAGCGGAACACAGCGACCAGACTCTCGCACCACCTACGATTGTTTCGTCGGACTCAGCTACTATTTCGGCAATAACACGACCGGCTACGTCTTCGCCCAGCGTCAGCAAGGCCGGACCTTCGACCGAGACTTCGGAGGCATCCGGGTGCAAAAATCGCTTCCGGTGGGCCCCGGATACGGGTATCAAGTCGAGGGCACGGGAGGCGATGACGCCCATGGCCTCGGTCAATTCCAATACCAGGGGCAGTACGGGCGCTACGAGGCGATGTACGATTCGGCGGTAAAACGTCCGGTCTTCACCGTGAGCGGAGGGCTCGTAGCCATAGGCAGTTCCGTCCACGCCACCCGCGTCGTCGACGACAGCTTCGCCGTGATCCGAACTCCTGGCGTCGCCGGCATGCGGGGATACATCAACAATCAGGAAATAGGCCGAACGGACAGTCGCGGCGAATTGGTCATCCCGAACCACCTCCTCTCATACTACGGCAACCGGGTGAGCATCAACGATCGGGACGTCCCGCTCAATTATCGAGTCGATGCCACGGAGAAGACCGTCGCACCACCCTTCAGAGGAGGCGCCCTCGTAGTATTCCCGGTTCTCCGCATACAAATCATCACGGGAACCGTCCGCATTGAGACGGAAGAAGTGGCGCGGATCCCCGCTTACGGTCAGATGACGGTGACCGTCAACGATGCCACGCGGGAATCGCCGATCGGCAAGCAGGGAGAATTCTATTTGGAGAATATTCCCCCGGGCACATATCAGGCGACAATCAGCGACGAGGGAACGGTTTGCCGTTTCCCGCTCACCATTCCTGATTCGCCGAACCCTATTTTGAAGCTCGGGGAACTCCACTGCGAATCGCCGGCAGGAGGCATACCATGATACGGAGATGGCCCATCCTTCTCGTCGGACTGGCAGCCGGTTTTATGGCCCCCCTTGTGGCTCACGCCGCCATCAACTGCAACATCACGACGGTCGGGGTCACCTTTGGGGCATACGATGTCTTTTCGTCCGCCCCGCTTACCTCAGCCGGAAGTGTCACCATCCGCTGCGTAGGCCTCGGCACGGGGTCCGATCAGATTTCCGTTGCGCTCAGCACCGGAGGCAGTGGGAGTTTCCTATCTCGCGCACTGTTTCGTGGCTCTGAAACGATGAGCTATAATCTGTACCTTAATGCCGGCCATACACAAATCTGGGGGGACGGCACAGCGGGAACGTTGAAATACGCTTCCGTCTCCAATAACCAGTCGATCACCTTGACGATCTTTGGACGGATCCCACCGGGCCAGGATGTGAGTGCCGGCACTTATTCCGATACAATCGTCGCGACGATCAATTTCTAGCGGTGGCCGGAGTCGACAGCGATCCGACGACCATCCCGGCGCCCGCCAGCAGAAACCCGATGAGCTGCGGCGGCCAGACGGAATCGGGACCACCAGCCAGCTCCAGCCCGATCCAGCTCATCGTACCGGCGATGATGGCACATATGGCACCCTGAGTCGTCGCACGCTTCCAATAAAGTCCTGCGAACAATGGGATAAACGCCGCCACCAACGTGATTTTATAGGTATTCACCACCAGCTTGTAGATCGACGCGTCCGACCAGAGCGCGATGACCAGCACCACCCCGGCAAATCCGACCAGAACGACACGCATAAGGCGAAGAAACTCCGAGTCGTTCAGTCGGGGGAACGCCGGCCTGATGACGTTCTCACTCAACGCCACCGACGGCGCCAACAGCGTCGCGCTCGAGCAACTCATCACGGCTGACAACACGGCACCGAAAAACACGATCTGCGCTACCATCGGCGTGTGCTGCAAGACGAGCGTCGGGAGGATCAGTTGTGAATCCTGTTCCAGTAACGCGCCAAATTTCGTAGGGTCGACGAGCGTCGCAGCATAGGCCAGAAACATCGGAACAAAACAGAAGGCGAAATAGAGCGTCCCGCCAAGCAGCGAGCCTCGTACCGCCGTACGTTCGTTCCTTGCCGAGGTAATGCGCTGGAAGACATCCTGTTGGGGGACGGATCCCAGCATCATGGTGATCCACGCGCCGATGAAGGGGATCCAATCCGAAAAGGTCGGCGGCGGGAAAAAGTCCAGTTTGCCGGCGGCAGCCGCATGCTCGATCACAACGCCCACTCCACCGGTCAGCCCGCTGACGACAGACACGATATACAGAAGCCCGCCCATGATCACGGAGATTTGGACGAAATCCAATATTGCCACGGAAAACATCCCGCCGAACGTCGTATAAGCCAAGACGATCGCCGCGCCCAGTACGATGCCGGCCGACTGACTGACCCCGCCATCGGTCACCACATTCAGTACCAACCCCAGCACTTTGAATTGCGCCGCAACCCATCCTAGATATGACGCAACGACGCTAAGAGTGCAGAGTACTTCGACGGTTCGATCATAGCGCAACCGATAGTAGTCGCCGACGGTCAGAATGTTCAGCCTGTACAAACGCGGCGCAAAAAAGAGTCCCGCCAGGATGAGGCACATGCTCGACCCAAACGGATCTGCGACAACGCCGCGCAATCCCTCCTTCACGAACGTGGCCGAGATGCCGAGCACCGCTTCGGCGCCGAACCAGGTCGCAAATACAGTCGCCGTAACAATCGGCAGGGGGAGACTCCTACCGGCCACGGCGAAATCTTTTGAGCTATGGACGCGGGTCGCGGCGAACAGACCGATGCCCACGGAGACAAGGAGATAGATAATGACAAACCCCAGCAGCATGGCGCTCCGCCTACGTGACAATGGCGGGCGGATTCTAGCGGGGTGTTGCCCTGGGAGCAATGGGATCGAAATAGAGTTTTTCTTGCCGCAACAAAGAGACTCTGCTACTTGGGTTTATCGAAATGTGACTGGGATCCACCTCTTCCATAATCGACATCGACAACAGGAGAATTTCTATGACTACTTTCCATCGCATTAGTGCGGCAATGGTCCTATTCGCGTTCTTTGCGACAGGCTGCGCCGAAGACGACCCGTATCAGAAAACGAAGATCGGGGCGGCTATCGGAGCCGCCATCGGAGCCGGCGCAGGCGCCGCGATCGACAAGAACAATCGCGCCCGCGGTGCCGCCATCGGTGGAGCCGTCGGCATCCTTGCCGGAGGTGGTGTCGGCTTATATATGGATAAACAGAAGAAGGCGATCGAGGAAAAGCTGGGCAAGGAACTCAAGAACCATGATGTCGAACTCACGAAGCTTCCCGACAATACCATTCAAGTGGACTTGAAGAGCGAAGCCTCCTTCGCCAGCAACAGCAGCGAGGTGAAGACATCGTTCAACGAGGCGCTGACCAAGCTCGGTGGGGTCATCAAAGAGTATGACAGCACTGCAGTCCACGTGATCGGCCACACGGACAGTCAAGGCTCGACGTCCTACAATCAGCAACTCTCCCAGGCGCGCGCCACGGCTGTCGCCGCAAAACTGATGAATACCGGTGTGAACGGGCAACGGGTGATGATGGAAGGACGCGGCGAAAACCAGCCGAAAACCTCCAATGCCACGGCTGATGGCCGCAGTCAGAACCGCCGGGTCGAGATTTATCTCAAGCCGGTGGTAGCGGGACAAGAAGAGGCTGCGTTCGCACCGCCTAAATAGGTCACGTTTCGACGAGCTGGAGGAGTCGAGAGAAGCAGACGGACAATACGCTATCCCGGTTCTCTCGGAAACCCATCAATTCAGTATGAATCCTGTCGGCGGCGCCCCCTCTGCCAGATGGCCTACGGGTCAGAGGCTGTTGCCTTCGTTGACGGAACTGAGTTGAACACGTTGGATCATCTTTGTAGGCCACACTCGGCATTTTTGCACAAGCGCTAAGTCATCCGTCTTACGCTGGTCATCACGCAATGAGAGAGTAAGCCGGTTGGCTGCAGCTACGGCATCCTGAATCGCCAGATTGACCTCGGCACCACCGACCGGCGACATGGCATGGGCCGGCAATAAGCCCAGCGCCATGCCTGCCGGCCCACCGTCCATGATACAACGGTATGAAACCTCCCATGTGTAGATATGGCAATCTATCAAACAGATTAATAAGATACGAGATCCGACGGTTACGAACACACCTCCCTCCACATCGGTCTAGCTTTTTGCGATCAATATGGCGTAGAATTTTTCCTCTGTCAGCAAAGGAGGTTCACTTACAAGATCTCACACGCAGAGCGAGGCCCATTAATAGATAATAGAAGGGAGGCAACCAATGAGTGGACTCAATTGGACTGGAATTGTGATGTTGATCCTGGCTTTCCTTTTAATGGAGCTATTTCTTGGTATTAACGCGTGGTATGACCTTAACGCGGTCGCGGTTATTGCGGCTGTCGCCTACTTGCTGGTGGGACTCACGCTTTCAGTATGGCCAAATCCAAGTGATGAAGAAGAAGCCTGACTAATTCCCTCCCTGTCCTGCTGAGATGGAGATATGGGTTGAGGATATACGTGTGCCATCCATCGTCCTCGACCATAAACTCGCTTTGTGCCTTCTTCGCCATACCTATTCGGCGAGCGGAATTCGATCCTTGTTCAGCGTCAGCCACTGTTCAAAGGTCTGAAGCGAGGGATTGAGCGATCGGGACAGGGCCAGGTCACGGGCTCCGCAGAACGCCTCGTTGAAATCATGCTTGAACTGAAACATGCTCCCCAAATCCTCGGCCCCGGCAAACCCAAGTTTTCTGTAGACCTCGAACGGCACCGAATTATACATGACCGTCTGGCCCAGAGCTTCAGTCATGGCTGCAGCCATTTCCTGCCCAGTCAGATGTTCTCCGGCGATGCCGATCGTCTTTCCGATGAAATCCTGCCCTCTCTTAAAAATCCCGAAGCAACACTTGCCAATATCCTCGACGGCAATGCCAGGCAGTTTCTTGTCACCCATGGGCAGACTCAGCATCAACTGTCCATTGGGCCCCTTCCTCGGTCCCATGCCGAAAAAGATCAGATTCTCCCAATAGAATGACGTAAGGAGAAAGGTGGTCGGCACCCCCGCCTTCGTAAACTCTGCATCCGCCTCGCCTTTTGCATCGAAATGAGGCACCTTGTACTTCTCCATCAGAGTCGGCATCCGTGAATCGGTCAGAGGAACCCACCGCCTGGTATCTTCGAGCGTCGACCACACGACATGCCGGACACCGGCATGTCGGGCAGCCTGCGCCATTGCCTTGGCTTGAGCCAATTCCTTTTCCGGCGAGAAGTGCTCCCAAAAGTTGGTGAGACAAAAGGCGCCGTAACACCCCGCAAACGCCATCTTCAGACTCTCGACATCATCCAGATTGGCGACGACCATATCAGCTCCGAGAGCTGACAAGCCCTTGGCCTTCTCAGAACCGGTATCTCGCGTAAGCGCGCGCACTGTAAACCCACTCCCTAGCTCATTGAGGATTGCACGTACCAACCCGCCCCCCTGCGCACCGGTCGCTCCCACCACGGCAATGATTTTCTTCTCGGTCATGAGCGCCTCCCTTGGGTATTGTCCGATCCTCCAATGACTCATATATCAGACAGAAACCATACGGTAAATGGTCACCTCCCAGTGAAAATGTCGATTTTCCGAGTGCCACGCGACTATCCTATGTCGGTTCTACAACTACCAATAGGAGCTTGCCATGAAATACCTATGTCTGGTGTACCTGGAAGAAACGGTCTTCAATGCGTTCCACAGCCATGAGCGACATGCGATTTCGGATGAAGCGACGGCCTACTGCGATAAATTACAGAAGGCCGGCCAATTGCTGGCTGCCTCCCCACTCCATCCGGTGGAGACGGCCACGACGGTGCGAGTTCGTGACGGGAAGACCTCAACCACCGACGGCCCGTTTGCCGAAACCAAGGAACAGCTCGGTGGTTTTCTGATGATCGATGTGCCCGACCTGAACGACGCCATCCGCGTAGCTGCTCATTTCCCGGCTGCTCGCTTCGGCAGCGTTGAAGTCCGTCCCATGAAGGAACTGGGTTGCGCAGACTAACAGGCTTCATGAGTGCCGATACGACAACAGAAGCACGTCTCAAAGTGGACGAGATCTACCGCGCCGAATCCCGGCAGGTCCTCGCGACCTTGATCCGCCTACTCGGTGATTTTGACGCGGCTGAGGAAGCATTACAAGAAGCCTTCGCGGTTGCGATGGAGCAATGGCCACGTGATGGAATCCCAGCCAACCCACGTGCTTGGCTCGTCTCCACTGGACGATTCAAAGCCATTGACGGCATGAGACGACGGACTCGCTATGACGCGTCATTGAACGAATTGGCAAAACACATCGAGACGACCACCAGCGATCCCTTGGAGCAGACGGACGAACACATCGACGATGACTGCCTTCGTCTGATTTTTACCTGCTGTCATCCAGCGCTCTCAGAAGACGCGCAGATCCCAATGACCCTCCGCGAGGTCTGCAACCTCACCACGGAAGAAATCGCACGAGCCTTCCTCACCAAGCCAGCGACCATTGCCCAACGGATCGTTCGGGCCAAGGCCAAGATTCGTGACGCACGGATTCCCTATGAGGTCCCCCCGCCATCAGAATTGCCGGAGCGATTGGACACGGTCCTTCGCGTGGTGCATTTGGTGTTCAATGAAGGCTACGCTGCCTCATCCGGAACATCACTCACGCGGGCCGATCTATCGAGCGAGGCCATCCGTCTAGGCCGTCTCCTGCTACAACTGTTGCCGGATCCTGAAATCATGGGACTCCTCGCGTTGATGCTGTTGCATGAATCGCGGAGACCGGCGCGCACGTCGACCAACGGCGATCTCGTACTTTTAGAACAACAAGACCGCTCACTCTGGAATCGTGACCAGATTACTGAGGGTGTTACTCTCGTCGAGCGGGCACTGTCGTCACGGCGATTCGGGCCCTACACCATTCAAGCCGCGATCGCTGCGGTACATGCCGAGGCCCCCAACACCCGCGAGACCGATTGGCCCCAGATCGTTGGCCTCTATGATGGACTGATTCGTGCCGAACCATCGCCGATCATTGAGCTCAACCGTGCCGTGGCAGTTGCCATGCGTGACGGACCGGCGACGGGCTTGGAGTTGGTCGATGCGCTGCTGGAACACGGTGAGTTAGCCCAGTATCATCTGGCGCACGCCACACGAGCCGATTTCTGCCGAAGACTCGGCATGAATGCTGAGGCCCGCGCCTCATACCAACGTGCGCTTGGTCTTGCTAAGCAAGAACCCGAACGAAGGTTTCTGGAGAGACGGCTTGCAGAGTTACCTGGTTAAGGTAGTGACTCGACCTCGCAATCATGTCTCCGCACGTCTGATCGCCCAGCGGTCCCCCTTCTTGTTATCGAGCATTTCCAGCGGCATCCCCTGTTGCCGTGTCTCACAATCATCGATCTGATGGAAGGAAAACACCTTTTGATTGGGATCTCACACTCCAGCCCACAACGTACCCTCCATCATTTTGGTGATGTGCATGACGGGGGGATCGGCATGTCGACGACGTGCAAGACGCTTTTTCCCAAGGCCGTGACATAGGCTTTGGTGCGATCCCGGTTAAAGAAAATGTGGTGGGCCACAAGATCCGACGGCAGTGGAATCTCCATCAGAATGTTTCCGAAGTCCGAAGACTCCGGATCGATGTCCATGATCGCGATCCCTTCCCGTCTCACCGGTTGATCAGGCTTACTTTCATAGTTGACCAGGGCAAGAATCTCCGCCGACGCCAGAGTCGTGCCCGTGAGCAACACCCCTAGAGTCCACGCGAGTACTTGACCTGGTTTCATGGGAGCCTCCTTATAGCTATCGTGAGATCGATGATAATGTTATTGGTGGGTCCGTTTCTACCGGACCCATCTAAGCTGCCCGCTCGTGTAACTCTTCACATGCGGGAATACCCTCGTACTCGTCGTGGGTAACTTCACAACTGCGTGGCTCCGAGACAATCCAGGGCATCAGCAACGTCAGAAGCATTCCAGCGTTGACCGAAAACAACCAGATCACTTCAATTTCAATGTCGTGCATGTGCATGATCGTCGTCCCTTTCTTTGNNTTGTAGGCGGCCCAGAGTGTTTCCAGTTCTTGCCGCAATTGCGCCTGGCCCTCGCCGTCAAGCGAGGCAAAAGCCCGGTTGATCGGTCCGTAATACAGACGAAAGAATTCCACGACCTCAGGCGGCGAAAAGGGATAAGTGAAGAGGTACTGCCTCCTCGTGAGGCTGAGATCCGAGAGTCCGTGACTGAGCCGCTCACGGACGGTGGCTTCATCGCCCCACA
>DKBD01000275.1 GCA_002451055.1 Nitrospira sp. UBA6909
CAATCTTCCTATGACGCATATAAGAAGGTATTTGAACAGTTGCGTCGTGATCTCATGGAATTGATCCACCAGCCTTGAGCGATTTGTATGATGGTCCAATCGTCAAGTGAGCAGGAAGTTGCTCAGCTGATCGTGCAGACGCTCAAGCTGAAGGTCGATCCGGCGTCCATCCAACCGGATGCCCCATTGTTCGGCGAGGGGTTGGGGCTCGATTCAATCGACGCATTGGAGCTCTCGCTGGCCATTTCCCAAACCTACGGCTATCAACTCAAGTCGAGCGATCCTGAGATCAAAGCCATCTTTTCATCCCTGTGGGCGTTGGCCAAAGCCATCGAGAAAAATCGAACCAAGTGAAAGCCGGTGGGGCGATGCACGAGACCTGCTTGATCGGCCCCTACAATCCCGATGACGTGTTGGCTTGGGAGCAAGGAACCTCGCGCACGGCCGGCCAATTTTTAGCCGATGTGTTCTCTTTGGCTGAGTCGTTGCCCGATCGGCCCACGGTACTTAATCTTGCGACCAACCGGTACGCGTTTTGGGTGGGATTCGCCGCCGCAATTATGCGGCGTCAGGTGACGCTGCTGCCACAAAGCCGGGCGCCCCAGGCGCTGGTTCGAATCGCCGGTGACTTTAACGGCAGTTACGCGCTGACGGATCGGGGTGAGGCGGTCAAAGGGATCGATTCAGTTTCGATCCGACTCCAACCAGACCAGACCCCGTTGACTGCCGATATTCCACGTGTTCCGCTCGATCAAGTCGTGGCCATCGCCTTCACGTCTGGAAGTACCGGACGCCCGATGCCGAATAAGAAAACGTGGGGGGCCTTGACGGCCGTGGCCCAAGCGACGGGGGCGAGGCTTGGCATCAAGGGAGGGGAACGTATATCGGTAGTGGCCACCGTTCCGCATCAGCACATGTTCGGGTTGGAAGCCTCCGTGATGTTGCCGATCGTGCACGGGCTGGTGATGCATGGGGGGCGCCCGCTGTTTCCTGCGGATATCGGCAGCGCGTTGGCCGAGAGGGACGGTCGATGGATGCTTGTCACCACACCGTTGCATCTTCGCGCCTGTATCGCCGAAGGGGTCACCGTGCCCGCCGGTGGACTCGTTCTCTCCGCGACGGCTCCGCTTGCCCGTGAGTTGGCGCAGGCAGCCGAACAACATTTTCAAGCCGAGGTGCATGAAATTTTCGGATTTGCGGAGGCGGGCAGCGTGGCAGAACGGCGCACGCTCGACGGCGATCACTGGCGGCTATTGGAGGGGGTGCGTATCGTGCAGGACCGGTCTGCGTACCGGGTGCGCGCGTGGTATCTCCCGGATCCCGTTCCGGTGCCGGATCGCATCTCAGTCGATGGGGACGGGGCCTTCGTCGTACATGGCCGAGAGGCGGATCACGTCAATGTCGCGGGATATCGCGTGTCGCTCGGCGATTTGAATCACAAATTGCTGCAAATCGACGGGGTTCAGGATGGAGTCTTTTTCTTGCCGGAAGAGCGGGACGGTCTCGTGACGCGGCTCATGGCGTTTGTCGTGGCTCCGGGCAAGAGGAGCGAGGAGATTCAGTGCCTCTTGCGCGCGCACATCGATCCGGTGTTTATGCCGCGCCCGTTGGTCTGTGTGCCAAGCCTGCCTCGGAATGCGACCGGTAAGCTGCCGCGTGAATCCGTGAAGGAGTTGGCCCGGCAATGGATGGAGGGGGAAGGCCGTGAGATATGAACGAGCGATCTCGATCAGNNACTCTCCGCCGCAATGTGCCGGCAGCGACGGCGGTGACCGGGTTGCCCGCAGTGAAGTTTTCCTCCCCGCTGAAGCCGGACGAACTGGTGACCATTGAAGTGGATCAGGAGACGACCGGACTGGCCACGTTTTGTTGCCGGGTCGATCGGAGAACCATCGCCTCGGGTGTCATTGAATTTGCGTCCCAGGTTGTGTCAGTGGAAAGGGTGTGAGTCTCGCGTGGCGTCAGCAACCGGAGCGTGGAAGTCGCACCGGCGTCCGAGTGATGACGTGGGTGGCGCAGTCGCTCGGCCGTCCGGTCGCCCGTGTATTGCTCTATCCGCTGTGCGCGTATTTCTTGGCCAGCTCGGGGACGGCCCGCCGGGCGATTGCGCAATTCCGTCAACGGGCGCAGGGCTGTCCGGCAAGCTGGCGGGAACTGTTTCACCATTATCACGCCTTTGCCTCTACCATCCTCGACCGCCTCTATTTTCTTCGCGCTCGGTTCGATCTCTTTGACGTTCAGTTTCACGGCCTGGAGGTGTTGGACCGGGAGCTCGAGAAGGGAGGTGGCTGCATTCTGTTAGGGGCGCACCTTGGAAGTTTCGAAGTAGTCCGGGCGGTAGGCCTCCTCCGGCGGCGACTTGACATCCGAGTCCTGATGGATGAACAGAATGCGCCGGTGATTCGGGGTATGATCCAGGAGTCGAATCCTACTGCGGCTGAAACAGTCATCCAGATCGGCGGAGTCGAGACGATGTTGCAGGTGAAGGAATGTCTTGAGAGGGGCGGGATCGTCGGGGTCATGGGGGATCGTGTGACGCAGGAGGAACAGACCGTCGCGTGCAAGTTTTTCGGTGCCGAAGCCCGATTTCCGACCGGAGCCGTGCGCCTCGCCCATGTTGTCCGTGCGCCGGTGGTGCTGTTTTTCGGACTCTATCGAGGAGGGAACCGTTATGAGGTGCACCTCGAATCCTTCAGCGACGGAGCCTGCCCGTCTCAGGATCGGCGGGATATCGGTTTGAAGAAGGACGTGCAGCGGTATGCGGACCGTCTTGAGGATGCCTGCCGCCGCGCCCCGGACAATTGGTTCAACTTTTATGATTTTTGGAGTGAATGACGTGAAGCGGTTTCTATCGGTGTGGGCTCTGCTGCTTGCGGCAAGCGCCGCCGGCGCCGCCGACGAGCGAACGCCAGCTCCCAGCGATCGTGCAGGCGGTTCCTGGACGGTCGAACAGGTCATTGCGTCCTTGAAGGAGGGACGCGAGCCGTCGGTGTCTTTCGAGGAGGCGACACATTCATCATTATTGACGAAACCCCTCATCGTGCGCGGGGTGTTGCGGTTCACACCTCCGTCGCGGTTGGAGAAAGAAGTGCGGGAGCCGTATCGTGAACGGTATATTGTCGAGGGAGATCTTGTGACCTTCGAGAGTGAACGGAAGCATGTGACGAAAACCATTTCGCTGGAAGACTATCCGGGCCTGCGCGGGTTCGTCGATGCGTTCCGGGCTACCCTGACCGGAGATGTGGCCCAGCTCAGACAGGCCTACGACATGGTGCTGGATGGGGTCAGGCACAAGTGGGTCTTGCTGTTGCGGCCTCGCGATCCTGCCGGAAAGTCGATGGTCGATTCCATCGAGTTGTCCGGATCGGAAGGCCGCATTGAGACGGTCACGGTCCGTATTCCTGATGGCGACTGGTCTGTAATGACTCTGTCACCAGGGCATGCGCCATGACTGCGCGCCGGTGGGTTCCTACCCTCTGGCTGGCCATCATGGCCTGTGGAATCTGGTATGCAGCCACACAGCTATCCATCCATAACGACCTAGGCGATCTCCTCCCTGAAGGCTCGACGGCGACACAGCGCCTGTTGCTGACGCAGGCTCGGAAAGGTTTATCGGGCCGGCTCATTTTGCTCTCGCTGGAAGGCGCGCCGCCCGACGAGTTGGCCGGTCTCAGTCGGTCGCTGTCAGAGTCCCTTCGCACCGACCGTCGCCTCGGCTTTATCGGGAATGGACTGCAGGCTTGGTCGAAGGAAGAACAGGCGCTATTGGCAGGCTTCCGTTATCTCCTCAGCCGGACGGTGACGGCCGACAGGTTTTCCGAATCCTCGCTCCGAGTCGCGCTCGAACAGCGGCTGGACGATCTCCGTTCACCGTTGGGCGTGATGATCAAGGAGTCTATTCCGGATGATCCGACCGGCGAAGTGTGGAGTCTCCTGCAATCCTGGTCCGGCTGGGACGGGCCCGCAAAATATCGAGGCGTTTGGATGTCCTCGGACCGAGCAAGAGCCCTGCTCGTCGTCGAGACGCGCGACGGTGGATTCGATGTGGATGTGCAGGAATCGATTCATCATGCGATCCGTGCGGCCTTCGAAGCAGCGGCCAAAGCGGGTGGCTCCTCGGCGCGGCTTGTCATGAGCGGTCCGGCCGTGTTCGCCGTCGAGATTCAGCGCATGATCGAGACCGAAGCGTGGTGGCTGTCGACCATTGCGGGAATATTGGTCGTGGTGTTTCTGTTCTGGAGCTTTCGGTCGCTGAGGCTCGTGCTGCTCAGTTTGATTCCCATTTCCAGCGGCATCGTGGCCGGCATGATTGCCGTCAACTGGTGGTTTGGGTTCGTCCACGGGATTACGTTGGGATTCGGCATTACGTTATTGGGAGTCGCAGATGACTATCCTATCCACCTCTTCAGCCACATGACGGCGCGCGAGTCTGCCCCGGCCGTCATGCGAACGATCTGGTCGACGATGCGATTGGGTGTGCTCACGACCGCGATCGGGTTTTCATCGCTTCTGCTGGCCGGCTACCCGGCTCTTGCACAATTGGGCCTCCTGGCCATCGTCGGCCTCCTCACCGCAGCGCTGGTGACACGGTGGATTGTACCGGCTTGCGTCGGACCGGGTTTTATGCCGCGGGAGATTCGGCCGGGGCTTCTTGCAAGAACCGATCTCCTGTCGAGGGGGCGTCTGCTGGTGCCGATTGCGCTCGTTCTTGCGGTATCAGCCTTGATATGGTCTGATACCTCCCTGTGGGAGGAGGATCTGGGGAGTCTCAGCCCTTTGTCGGAAGACAAGAAGCAACTGGATCAGCGATTGCGACAGGAACTCGGTGCTCCGGATGTGCGGGATCTGTTGGTCGTCGAGGGGGCGACCATCGAGGACCTCTTACAGAAGGCTGAATCCGTGACGCCGAAGTTGGAAGGCCTGCGCCAAGATCAGATGTTGGCAGGATATGACATCGTGTCCCGCTATGTACCCAGCCATCGCACACAGCTGGAACGGCAGCGCGCGTTGCCTGACCGACAGGTTCTTCAAAGGAATCTAGAGGCGGCTGTGAAGGGTTTGCCCTTTGCTCAAGGGCTGTTCACCCCGTTCCTGGCGGCCGTCGAGGCGGCTCGGAGCCAGAAGCCGGTCGATCGCGAGGACTTCGCCGGAACGATGCTGGGGATGAAGCTGGAGTCGTTGCTGTTTCCGCAACAAGAAGGTTGGGTGGCGGTCGTGCCGCTTCGCGGGGTTGTCGACCGGCGCGGCTTGGCCGCAAGCGTGGCGCAGTGGAGAGACGGCTCGGCCAGGTATGTAGACCTGAAGGAAGAGTCGAACCGCTTGATGACGGCCTATCGTGATCGAACGGTGCAGTTGCTGGGGTGGGGGCTGGCCGCGATTGCGATTGTGTTGACGATCGGGTTGAGGTCGGTCATCCTCGTCGGACGGGTGCTTGCTCCGATTCTGTGCTCACTGATCGTGGTTGCCGCCGTTCTGCTGATATC
>DKBD01000058.1 GCA_002451055.1 Nitrospira sp. UBA6909
TACCGATTCCATTCCGGTGCCGACTAACGGCGCCTCGGATTTCAGCAAGGGAACGGCCTGACGTTGCATGTTGGAGCCCATCAGCGCCCGGTTGGCATCGTCATGCTCCAGGAACGGTACGAGGGCTGTTGCAACGCTGACCACCTGCTTGGGAGAAACGTCCATATACTCGATTTTGTCCGGTGGGGCCATGATGAAGTCTCCACCATGGCGGCAGGACACCGCATCCGATACCAACCGTCCCGTTCCATCCAACTTGGCGTTAGCTTGCGCAATGATGTACTTGTCGCTTTCAATGGCAGACAGAAATTCGATCTCTTCCGTCACCCGTCCTTTCAACACCTTTCGGCAGGGAGCCTCAATAAACCCGAACTGATTGATTCGCGCATACGTCGCCAAGGAGGTAATCAGGCCGATGTTCGGACCTTCTGGCGTTTCGATCGGACAGATCCGACTGTAGTGCGACGGATGGACGTCACGCACCTCAAAGCCAGCCCGCTCTCTCGTCAAGCCCCCAGGACCGAGAGCCGAAAGCCGCCGCTTATGCGTGATCTCAGCCAGGGGATTGGTTTGATCCATAAACTGCGACAGCTGGCTGCTGCTAAAGAACTCTTTCACCGCCGCCACGACGGGCTTCGCATTGATCAGGTCGTGAGGCAGGACGGTTTCCATATCGAGGAGGTTCATCCGCTCCTTGATGCTCCGCTCCATTCGGACCAGCCCCAACCGGAATTGGTTCTCCAGTAACTCTCCGACTGATCGAACCCGGCGATTGCCCAAGTGGTCGATGTCATCGACCTCTCCCTTCCCCATCTTGAGACTGACCAGGTACCGGATGACTTCAACGATATCTTGGGCCATTAGCGTACGCTGTTCGAGCGGTAGATCCAAACCGAGCTTCTTGTTGAGCTTGAGACGGCCGACAGGGGAGAGATCGTAACGCTTGGAATTCAGAAACAGATTGTCGAACAACGCACGCGCCGTATCGACGGAGGGAGTTTCTCCTGGTCGAAGACGACGGTAGATTTCCACCATTGCCTCTTCCTTCGAGGCGATCTTCTCCATGTCCAACGTGTCGAGAATCACGGGTGTCGCGGCGGCCATATCGAGATAAATGACTTTAAATTCCTCGATGTCACTCTCCGCGATCGCCTCCACGATTTCAGCTGTTAATCGCTGATTTTTCTCTGCCAACTTCGTCTTCTTTGAATCAATAATTTCCGTCAGGACTGCACGCCCCACCAATTCCGCGGGCGACATCGGAATTTCCTTCACCCCGGAAGTCTTCAGCTTCGCGATCAATCCTTTGGTCAGCCTGGCGCCTTCTCGTACCAACGGCTCCTTGCCGCCTTTATCCAGAATCTCCGCCGAGCATCGGAGCCCATGGTGGATTTCCGCATCCAACTTTCGAAACATCTTACCCTTCGACACCCGGACTTCTTCGACGGGGTAATACATCTTCAGCAGATCGTCACTGGAAAAGCCGAACGCTTTCAGCAAGATGGTGGCCGGCATCTTCCGCCGCCGGTCGATACGAACGTAGAGAATATCGCGGGCATCGAATTCGAAATCGAGCCACGACCCGCGATAAGGAATGATGCGCGCTGAGTACAGTACCTTGCCGCTCGCATGGGTACGCCCTTTGTCATGCGTAAACGACGCGCCCGGCGACCGATGGAGCTGGCTGACGACGACTCGCTCGGTTCCGTTGACGATAAAAGTACCACGCTCGGTCATCAGCGGTAATTCGCCGACGTAGACCTCTTGCTCGCGGACATCGAGCACTTTCTTCCGAGGCCCCTTGTCTTCCTTGTCGAATACGACCAGGCGAACCCGCAGTTTCAACGGTACCGCGAAGGTCATACCCTGCTCGAGACACTCCCGCTCGTCGTATTTTGGCGTGCCCAGCGTATAGTTCGAAAACTCGAGCATCGCGGTATTGTTGTAGTCCGGAATCGGAAAGACGCTCGCCAAAGCAGCCTGCAGTCCGTGATCCTTCCGGCGCTCCGGCTCCATTTCCAACTGCAGAAACTCTTCGTACGAGCGTTTCTGAATCTCGATCAAATCCGGAATATCGATATTGGTTCGAATGCGAGAAAAATCTTTCCGCTCCACGAACTCTTGCAGAGTCGTTTCGGACATCCCTCTTCCTCCACGCTAGTCGGCCAGTGAATTGAGGCCACAACGCACGGAACACCAATCAACAACCAGGATCCTTTTCCCGGAAATCGACCAATGACCGTGTCGGCGAATGACACCCTTACTTGATCTCGACTTTTGCGCCTCCCTCTTCGAGTTTCTTTTTCATGCTGTCGGCTTCCTCCTTGGCCACACCGGTCTTGACCGGCTTCGGGGCGCCTTCCACCAAATCCTTCGCTTCCTTGAGGCCGAGGCTGGTCAGTTCACGCACAACCTTGATGATTTGAATTTTCTTGTCGGCCGGTGCGGACGCCAAAATGACGTCGAATTCCGTCTTTTCCTCGACTGCGGCAGCGGCGCCGCCAGCAGCCGGCATGGCAGCTACCGCAACAGGAGCCGCCGCCGTGACGCCAAATCGAGTCTCTAACCCCTTCACCAACTCCGCCAAATCGAGCACGCTCATACCCTCGATGGCCTTGATCAATTCTTCTTGTGACAGTTTCGAAGTAGTGGCTGACATATCCCCCTCCCCTTTCTTTTTGTCCTGAATGGCTGAAATGACTCTTACAAACTTTGACAATATCGCATTGAGCGTATAGACCACGCCTCGGATCGGCCCCTGCATGGCCGACAACAACATAGCGATCAGCACTTCCTTCTTGGGAAGCTTCGCGACGTCCGCCAACTCCGCCGGCTGAACGATTTTCCCCTCCAAGACGCCGACCGTGATCCGCATCTTTTCAGCGCGCTTTTCAGCGCCGATGAAATCCCGCAACAGTTTCGCGGGCAACACCGGATCATCGTACCCAATCACAACTCCCAGAGGTCCCTTGAATTGTTCCTTGAGACCCTCCATGGTCGTCCCTTCAACGGCGCGGGCAGCAAGGGTATTCTTCACGACCCGATATTCCGCCTTGGCTCCCCGGAGCTGCCTGCGCAACTCCGTCACGTGATGAACAGGTAGCCCCGCGCATTCGGTCAAAATGGCGAGCCGCGCGCGGCCAAATTTTTCCGTGAGCTCCGCAACAGCGGTAGCCTTCTCTTCCTTCTTCATCGCTCTCCCTTTCCTCGAACGACCGTCATTCGTCAACCGTTGGCGACGTCACTAGCTCCACTGCTTGGCGATGGCGACAGCATCCAGCGTCACGCCAGGCCCCATTGTGCTCGAGATGGTCGCACTCTTAAGATAACGCCCCTTGCAGGAGGCCGGCTTGGCCTTGACCACGGCCTCGAAAATGGCCGAGGCGTTGTCGTACAGCTGCTCGGGGCCGAACGAGACTTTGCCGACCGCCACCTGCACGATACCTGCTTTCTCGACCTTGTATTCCACCCGCCCCTTACGGATCTCCGACACGGCTTTTCCCACTTCGAAGGTTACNNNACGAGCACACGGACCTTTTTCCCGGTTCCATGGGGCAGCGAGGTCGTGCCACGCACCGTTTGATCCGACCGCTTCGGATCGACGCCCAACCGTATCGCCAGATCGACCGATTCATCGAACTTCGCATATGCCGCATTCTTGACGGCCTCGACTGCCTCGCGCAGCCCATACACGCGCGGTTCGACCTTTTCCAATGCAGCTTTCATCTTCTTTCCCATGACGACAGCTCCTTCTCCCTCAACATCACCCTTGAATGACAATGCCCATACTACGGGCAGTGCCCTCGATAATCTTGGCAGCCCCTTCCACATCGGCGGCGTTCAGATCGGCCATCTTTTTCTGGGCGATCTCGTCCAGCTGTTTCCTGCTGATCATACCGACCTTATCCTTCTGTGGTACTCCGGACCCCTTAATGACCCCCGCCGCCTTCTTCAGAAGGTCCGAGGCCGGCGGCGTCTTCATGATGAAGGTGAAG
>DKBD01000219.1:0-5443 GCA_002451055.1 Nitrospira sp. UBA6909
CATCCACACCGACTCAAACTCCGGGGTCATGGAGTCGAGCCCGTGCGAATACCCAAAGGTCCGCTGATACAGGACCCAAAAAATCCCGATCGCCAACATCGCAAACCACCCGATCTTCCAGGGCCTCGAATCGTACCACGACGAGATGTCGTATCCTCGCCCCGAACTGTCTGCAGCCATGGCCTCTACCTCCTTCAATTAGGTTAGATGATTTTGCAAACGCCCACTTACTGGACCTGTGACTTTAACTAACTTGGAGGAAACACGAATACGGTTGACAAATGCACGCCAGGATGACCTCCCCGCAGAACGGCCAGAGTATCCGACAAAGTTCTGTTACGAGTCAAGTAAAATATCTGGCCAAAAGGCAGGGTTGCATGGATGGCCACACAGTGAAATAAGTCTTTAAATCCCACATGTTGGAATGCTGTATACGCTTAGACACATGTGCTGTCAAGTCGAGGATTGGTGCGTTTAGGGAGGCAGGTACTTACTATTGACACGATGAGTTAAAGTCTCATGCCGTGGTGGGCTGAAAGGACCATTCCTAAGTGATCACAACGGCGCATGCTCATCACCGTTCGCCCATGATCGCGTCGACACATGCTGGCCGATTTGGTTCAGCATCCCGTCGCAGTGGTGACTCCAAAACTGAGGACCATGATCAGAATCCGAATGAGTCATGATGGCGTGCACCGCGTTTCAATGGAAGGTTTTTCCGCCACCTGCGGTCAGACCTCGTTCTCGGGTGGCTTACATAGACCACATTCCGGCGTCAACAGGTGAATACAATTTTTCAGAACCGCCATGGAAATTCACCGGAACTTCTCGCATGGCTGATAGGATACTGCCCTTTCAAGGAAGGAGGGAGGCAGTGTACCCTGAGTCTTCGAATTTCCATAACTCCAATCAAGGAGAAACCCCTTGCTCAACAACGTACTGACTGCGGAACTTCTCTCAATACAAGTGGGAATGCCGTGCACGATTGGTCAAAGCGATGCCTCCGATCCCATGGATCAGATCTGGACTACTGGTTTCTTCAAGAAACCGATCCCTGGGCCTATATGGCTCGGTCGCAGCAATTTGGAGGGAGATGGTCAAGCCGATCTACAGAATCATGGCGGACCGGAGAAGGCGGTCAACACATACCCAATCGAGCATTACCGGTTTTGGGAAGAGGTGCTCGGCTTGAAGGAGTTATCCCATGGAGCGTTTGGAGAGAACTTTACCATCCATGGCCTTGTGGAATCGGATGTATGTATCGGCGATGTCTTTTCGATAGGGGATGCTCTCGTTCAGATATCGCAACCCAGGCAGCCATGCTGGAAGCTGGCTCGCCGCTGGAGAGTCAGGGACTTGGCACTCAAAGTTCAAGAGACCGGCCGCACGGGCTGGTATTTCCGCGTGCTCAGAGAGGGGACCGTTGATCCAAGGGCGACATTGGTGTTAACCGAACGGCCATGTCCTCGATGGAGCGTCGCACTCGCTAATGAAGTCATGCATCACCGCATTCATGATATGGAGGCAGCCCGTTCTCTCCTGGAATGCCGGCTCCTCTCCCCGAGGTGGCGGGAAAGCTTGGCGAAGCGTCTTTCAACAGGGACCGTCGGTAACAGCGCGGCTAGACTGTACGGCCAGGGGGCGTGATATAAGAAAACAGCCTGTGAGAGAAGAGCTCCCACAGGCTGTTTTTTTGACTCTCACGAAGCAGGAGAATCGAACCTAATCGCCCTCCTCCTCCTCGTCGTCGTCCTTCTTCTTGACCTCCTTCAGGACAGCCTTCCCCTGCGCCAGACTGGCGTTTAGATCGTGCTCCGGAACCTTCTTGTGCACCAGGTTCTGGTGACAATCGATACAGGTTGCCCCTTCCGTCTGCATCTTCGCATGAGCGGCTTTTGCAGACGCGCCCGGCGCCTTGACATTCTTATGACAGGCGCGGCACGTGAGGCTGTCCCACTCCTTCAATTTCATGCGAGCGCGGTAGGCCGCCTCAGGACGCTTTTCGTTGAACTTTTCTATAGTCGAGTAGTCCTCCGTAAACTCCATGATCAGGAACGGCAGGCCATCGACCACGTGAGTATATACCGCCTTATGGAAGTTAAAAAATCCCTGCGGAACGTGACAGTCCTTACAACCAGGATCTGCCCCTAACGCTCCCCAGTGAGAGGACTTCTTCAACTCCTCATATGGGTATGTCTCTGAATGGCAACTGACACAAAACTCGGTCCTCGAGATTGCAGCCTCACCGCCGAATACCACGGCGACCGACAGAATACCGAGGACCGCACCGATAATTAGAGTACTAGCTTTTCCTGACATTAGTCTTCCCCACCTGAATCGGCCTTTACCGGCGGCTTGGCATCCTTCTGGAATTCCTCATGGAATTTCGGCATAGGATCTCCAGTAAACGTACCCGCGAGCTTGAAATGCTCGTGCAGCGCCTTGTTGTTGCGGACCGCCTTCTCAAAATCAAATGCGTATTTCTTGTCCACTGCAGGGGTGAACGGCGTATACGGCTTCTTCGCACCCTTCCAAGGGGACCCTTCGTAGTTCAAGTGGCACGCGTTGCATTTCTCGACGAACTCAAAATCCTGATCAGCTTCCACGAGTTTTTCTCGTGGAGTGGTCTTCTGGGACTTCTCGAATGCCTCACCCGCCTTGCGATGGATCTTGCGATAGGCGCTGCCTGCTCCGTGGCACGATTCACAGCCGACACCGATCAAGAATTTCTCAGGCTCCTCAACAAGATAGCCACCTTCCTGACCCCACCCGGTGACATGGCAGCCGACACAGTCTTTGTCTTTTGTGTAATCCTTCTTCGGATCGAGCTTCGCCTTCAGTTTGGCCTCTTTCCTCGTGTTGGGCTTAAGCGATTCCATTGCCTTGGCGTGAAGAGTCTTATCCCAAGACTCCCCCTGGCTCTTGTGGCAGTTATAGCATTTCTTCCGACCCTCGAATGTTCCTTCGGCCGAAGCGGTACCGGCCAAGACGAGAAACACCGCCGCAGCGGCAAATGCAGACACGACGCGGTAGTTCACGGCATCTCCTTTCCCCTAAAAATATAAGTCCGATTTCACCATTAATTCCAAATGTTGTAACCAGCCCACACCAACTTCCAACTCTCACAGCATGGGTGTAGATTACCACGACTGCCGTCGCAGTTTCATCCCCCGTTCTGCAGTGAGACCGATTTTTTTTATTTTTGCCCTTCAGGCCCATCGGCAGGTGGAACTTTGTATATCCAATACCCGCCTTCCTTATGGATCAGCTGCAAGGCCTCAAGGTCCAAGGGTCTGAAATTTGAAAATGGCAACATTTTGGCGAGGAGGATATTGCTACCTGCGCCCTCCCTTAAAAAATAGGCACGCACCACTTTCTCAGAGAGGGATTGGAGCGTGTAGCTCGCATAAGTATTGTTGGTGAGCCAGGTCTTCACTTGACTGCTCAGTCCGTGGACATTTCCCGTCAATGGAAAATCCTTGAACGCCACATCGATACGCTCCGGACGCATCAGCCCCAGCTTATAGATGTCACTTACGTGGACGACGACATAGGCCTCGCGAGATCCAGCCAATTCGCGCATGATCGCTGCGCCCTGGTTAGGATAGGCCATGAGCGCATCAATAAACCGATCAAACTTCTCCCTCTCCTCTGCCGAACCGCTCCCTCCCCAAAAATCTTTCTCATACTGCTCAATTGCCTCGAAACGATCTTTCCAATACGAAGGGGCGATGATCGGATCCCCAAGATGAGACGTAAATAGCATCGGCCGCCCAGACAGTAGTGCTAATTTTCTCGAGGTATCCCACCAGCCGAGGATTATGGCGTCTTGAGGTACGTACTTTGCGATGGCCGCTGCCACTTTCGTCGTCTCAGAAAGCATTCCTTCCATAGACACGATCGGCTCGGGAAACTGATTCTCAACGTAGAGCAAGACGGGGTTTGCACCAGGACGAGCGGCACGATAGGCAAAGGCGAGAGGCTTATCTATGGAATCCACCCGAATTTCATACTTACTAATGGAAACATTTGGATACTCAGACAGTTCGAGATTTTTAAACTTTTCGACCCCGCCTTCTTCGATCAACTGGTAGCGATAAGGGGGAACCTCTGGTTTAAGCCACAGGTAGACAAACCACAGCAGCAGAAAAAGGCCTCCCGTCACCAGGAGAATACCCAGTGACGGGAGCAGTTTACTGGCTGAGCGAGTCGTCTCCGACTCGCTCAGCATTGGCGCTGAAATCAACGATCTTTCCTCTCACGNNTCCAGCTTGTCCACGCGAGCCAGCAGCTTCTGCATTTCCTTCAGCCGCGTGTCATCGTCCATGATCTCGACGTAGGCACGATTCATTGCCGCCCAACCGACCGTGTAGGTATAGCCCCAATATTGGTGGGCTAAGCTCACGTGCAATTGAACGAGATGGTCTTCCGCCATTTCGAAGAGCTTCAATTCATTGGCGGCCGGGTTGTTACCCTTCGACCAGTAGATCTGGAAGAACTGCTCAAAGCCATCCTTCACCGGAGCGGGCGGAGCAGGTCGATTGGTTTTCTGACCTGTTAAGAGGCCCTCTTTATACTGCTCCTCCACCACGTGATGCGCTTCATCATACTTATCCAGACCGGCATACGTGCCCTTATCCATGAACTCTAACCAGGCACGGGCATAACTCTCCGAGTGACAGTTGGTGCAAGTCTTCACCCAGGCATCGTTCCGTTTCTCTGCCCACTCGGTTCCAATGTTCTCCCGAATGCCAGGCACAAACGGATAATTTGCCCACCTGACCTTCCGCACGACGTTGTGCGCAACCTTGCCCTGATATTCCATGTGACAGAATTGGCAAGTTGGAGCGCTCATCCCACCCTTGGCAATCGCCTCCTTGATGGGGATGTTGAAATTCCACTTGTCTTTGTCACGTTGATACTTCAACCCGTGCTTTGACAGGTTGTAGGCTTCCCAGTTGTTATGGTCAGCCCCACTGTGACACTGGGCACAATTTTCCGGCTTGCGCGATTCCGCGACGGAGAATTCATGCCGCGAGTGGCAGGTATCGCACTTGTTCTGGTTGACGTGGCAGCCCGTGCAGCCATCAGCAATTTCTCGCTGTGACATACCGGCATACACATCCACCTCTACGTTGGCCTTATAGTCCAACGCATGTGAGGGGCGGCCCTTGGGCCACTGATCTTTCGGCCACTTGATCGTATCCCGCTCAGACTCCCGTTCGGCAAATTCCTGGAGGTGGCAGGTACCGCAGGTATCGGCCGTCGCCAACTTGATGTCCTTGCGGTGATCAGCCTTGCCCTTGGTATTAATATCGAAGTGGCAATCGATGCAGCCGACTTCTTTCAGCTTCTCGCCCTTCCCGAGCTTGCCCATCGACCGAAGATTCTCTTCAACCTGTTCCAGCTTGGCCTTCTTATAGTAGGTCTCATCCTTCGGCGT
>DKBD01000219.1:5459-15958 GCA_002451055.1 Nitrospira sp. UBA6909
AGGTACCGCTTCACCAGAGCCTCGTAGAGCTCTTTCGGCGAAGCCGACCGTTCTATCTTCAGTGCCTCGTACGTCTCCTTCGGCACCGAAGGAAAATCCGCCTGTGCCTGCGCGGCCCATAGAATTCCGCCGGCGAGCAGCACGGAACTCAACAGGAATCTACCTCCCATGAGCGCCCTCCTTTCTTTTGGGGCAATGCCCCCACTCAAAACACACACGACACACGATATTCACTCAAGCATTCTTTCAACTTAAACACACGAGCACGCACTTTCTCTTGAAAGAGGGGAAAACGTATATCGCAATACGAATCCAACTGTCAATGAGAAAATTCTAACCACATTACAAATAGTGAGTCTTTTCCTGAAAGTCTGCGGAAGCGTGACATGATAAGGATCCTTAACTTCGCACGTCCTTGCGCAGGACGTCTTCTTCCTCTGACCTGCGCTCGAGATCAACCTCATCGCCCCTATCTCCCGTACTCTTCTTGCACGGCCGGCACCTGACTTTATCCAGCCTGTGCCAGATGGGCAGATCATTCGCAGAACAACACGGCGTGTTCTTGTAGCATAATCCCACACCTCCATCTAGTGTCTAAATAGCGTACATGGAACACCTTAGTTCTCATTCCGCAGTTGAACGGTTACGATCACGAGCCAGCGGAACCCCTTGCAAGACGGGAAGATGAAACTGTTTCAGGGAAGAAGCAGGCATCCATGCATTGCAGACATTCTGGATTCACGCTTGGAGCGAGCGTGCATGAATGGCGAGAGGAACCGTGGTCAGCTGGGAATCAGGGGGCGATTGGGCCTTCAGCCTGAAGCATTGCGCATTTCCCTGTCAGGCGACACATGCTTTTCCAACGAATGGAGGTACCTACCAATGCATCGGTATATCGGCGATCCCGGGAACCCTCTTCGTAAAGACGCGGGCTATGGACGCTGACGATCGATGACGATCGTGAGGCCTTCCGCCCCTGGCTTGACCGGCTGGCTCATCCCTTCAAGATCACCGCTCTCGGGCATGGCCTTCCCGGATCTGGAGAGACGCGCCACAATCACCACCGTATCGAGATCTGACAGCTTACGCGACGGCATCGGACTGGTCGAATCGTCCAGCCGAAACGTAAATGGGAGATCTTTCTTCGACGCACGGACGATGGATACCGGCATCGGCGGGCCGTTCGGCTCTTTCGCAAACACAAACAAAGTATCGGCCCCTGAGCTTTTTGCTTCCATACCAGGCCCCAACACGACTTTGCCGGTAATTGCATGACCGGCACCGGTCTTCTTGACCGGCGGATGGTCGGCAGGAACCGACGATGCCGCCAAAGGGGCATTCGCCGCCGCCATCAACGGAGCCCCACCCATCCGCTGTTTTGCTTCAGCGATGGCTTGCGCGAGTTGTTCGGCAGATTCAGGGTCTGAATTTGGAGGCAGGTTCGCGCGCGCCTGTTCCCAATCTTTGGCCGCTAAGGCAAAATCTTTCTTATTGAAGGCCACCGTGCCCGCCAGCATCAGCGCCTTCACATTATTGGGATCAAGCTTCAGCGCCTTTTGAATCAAGGCTTCGGGCTTACCTTCGAGTTTTCGTCCCTGGTGAACAGCCAACGCGTCGGCATAATCGGCGAGCAGGCCCGCGTCATTGGGATTCAGCTTGATGGCCTTATCGAAAATCGGAACGGCTTCGGCATACCGATCCATGGCCATGTACGAACGCGCCAACAAGGTCCATCCGGTCACGTCATTTGGGTTTTCTTCCAATTTCTGCTTGAGCCGATCGATCAGTGCGTTGAGTCCTTCGGCCATTTGGCGATCATCGTCCGATTCCCCTTGCGAGGCGGATATCGCACTGGCCATTGGATGCGTCATGGCCGCCGGATTCCCCAGCGTCCAGTAGAGCACCCCACTCGCGACGGGAATGGCCATCACCAACGCAAGCGCGACGAACTTCACGTTCACCAGTTGCCCCGCAGTCGCCGGGTCTATATCCGTCGTACCCGTTTCTTCGAGCAACCGACGTTCCAACTCTTGACGTGCGGCCTGATATTGATCGTCGGTCAGCAAGCCGCTCGCTCTGTCTTGCCCCAATTCCGCAAATTGCTGCCGGTAGATCGGCAAGGTCATCTCCTGCTCCAAACCAGCCGCGACGGTCTTCCTTGCCTTCAATAACGGGTAGAGGATGATGCCGAGAACAACCACGGTCAAAGCCGCGACGATCAATCCAAATGTGAGGGTCATGGCCGCTTGACTCCTTGTGACAGCAGTTGTTCGACACGCCGATGCTCTTCGTCCGTGATAACGACATCTTCCACTCTTCGCCCTCGACGTCTCAAGGCCACCGCAAGCGCAATACCTCCCCCGGCCAACAGCACAAAAGGCCCAACCCAGAGAAGCATCGTCGTCGTCTTCACCGGAGGACGGTACAAGACAAAGTCGCCGTAGCGCGACACGAGGAACTCGATGATCTCCTCGTCGCTCATATTCTTGACGATCATCTCGCGGACCTCGCGGCGCAAATCTTCCGCCAGCGGCGCATTGGAATCCGCCAACGTTTGGTTCTGACAGACCAGACACCGCAGCTCGACGGCCAATCGTTTGAGCCTCGCCTCCACGACGGGATCATCCGCCAGCGGCCTCGCCTCTCCGGCCCAGGCCGGTCCTGCCAACAACAGCGCTATGAGCATGAGCCAGTTCACTTCGCTTGCAGCTCCTTCACCAACGGCAGAATTTTCTTCTCCACCGTCTCATCGTCCAACGGCCCGATCTGTTTGTAACGGATGACGCCTTGCTTATCGATCACATAGGTTTCAGGCACACCGTAGACACCGTAGTCGATACCGACCTTCCCCGCCGCATCCACAGCGACAATCGGATAGGGATTCCCCCACTGATCCAACCATGCCAGCGCCTCACCCCTCTGATCCTTGTAGTCCACCCCATAGATCGGCGCGGCTCCTGACTTCGCGAGGTCCATGAGAACCGGATGCTCGGTTCTGCATCCACTGCACCAGGATGCCCAGAAGTTGAGCAACCACACTTGGCCTTTCATGTCGTCAGGTGAAAACACTTTGTCCTGATCGTGAAGTTGCGGAAGGGAAAATATCGGCGCAGCCTTGCCGACCAGCGGAGAGGGAATCTCACGCGGATTCAGCGTCAGCCCTACCGCAAGGAAACCGACCATGATTCCAAAGATTGTGAGGGGAAGCAAAAATCGGTTCATGCCATTTGCCGACCAGCCAGCTGTGCCCCGGCCGGCACCGCCTGTGGTTCACGTCTCCATGCCAGGCGATAGCGTCGATCGCTCACGGCCAGCGCTCCGCCCAAGGCCATGATCAAACACCCGCCCCAAATCCAATCCACGAACGGCTTGTGGTAGAGCCGTACGCTCCAGGCTCCGTCGTCAAGCGGTTCGCCCAGCGACACATAGAGATCCCGCAAGAANNATAATTGGGGCCCATGACATCTTGCACCCCATCGAATCGGAAGGTGTAGCCGCCGATGGTCGAGGTCTCTCCGACGTTCATCCGAACATCCTGCTCAGTTTCAAATCCCTTCACCATCGTCACCCCGACGATGAATACAGCAATCCCGCAATGGGCCAACAGCATTCCCCAATAGGCTCGCGGCACTCCTGCAAGCCTCGCCATGTAACTAGCACCCTCGCCATGGACAACCCGCTCGCGTATGGACACGACTGCCGTGGCCAGGATCCAAATGGCCAACAAAAGCCCCAGGCTGAGAAGCGGCGTCCAGTGGCCTAAGAATATCGGCAGCCCTAGCGCGGTTACCACGCTGACGCCGAAGGCCCAGCGCAACCGCCTTGCAAGATCCGGCATGCTCGCCTTCTTCCATTGCGCCAATGGGCCGACTCCCATCAAGAAAAGCGCCGGTGCCATCAGGGGAGCGAACACCGAATCAAAATAGGGCGGACCAACGGAAATTTTCCCGAGGTCGAGCGCGTCCATAAACAATGGGTACAATGTTCCCAACAAGACAGATCCTGCCGCCGTAACCAGCAACACGTTGTTAGCCAGCAACATCCCTTCTCTCGACACCGTGGCAAATCCGCCGCCCAGCCCCACGCGTGGCGCGCGCCACGCATACAACAGCAGCGAACCTCCGATCACCACAGCCAAGAAAGACAGGATGAACATACCGCGCTTCGGGTCCGTGGCAAACGCATGGACCGACGTCAGGACACCGGAACGCACCAAGAATGTTCCCAGCAGGCTCAGGGAAAAGGCCATGATGGCCAGCAAGACCGTCCAGACCTTGAACCCGCCCCGCTTATCGGTCACGGCGAGCGAATGAATCAACGCGGTACCGGCCAACCACGGCATGAACGAAGCGTTTTCCACCGGATCCCAGAACCACCATCCGCCCCATCCCAATTCGTAATAGGCCCACCAGCTCCCCAACGCAATTCCGATGGTCAGGAAACACCAGGCAACCGTCGTCCAGGGCCGAGACCAGCGGGCCCAGGCTGCGTCCAGATTGCCGCCTAAGAGCGCGGCAAGGGCGAACGCAAAGGCCACGGAGAATCCGACGTAACCCATGTAGAGCATGGGAGGATGCAGCACCATACCTGGATCCTGCAACAGAGGATTCAAGTCCCGCCCTTCGGCCGCGGCCGGGATCAGCCGCTCAAAGGGATTGGATACGCTCAACATGAACAGGAGAAACCCCACACTGACCAATCCCATGACACCGAGGATGCGCGCGCGCATGGTTTCCGGAAGATGGGACGAAAACAACGTCACGGCAAACATCCATATCGTGAGAATGAAGGTCCACAAGAGAAGCGACCCTTCGTGCGCACCCCAGATGGCTGCCAGACGATAATGAAGAGGGAGCTGAGAATTCGACGTTGCCGCCACATACAGCACGGAAAAATCCTTGTTCGCAAACGCATACGCAAGACAGCCGAACGCGATGAGAACCAACAGGAAGAGAGACCGTGCCGCCGGCTTCGCGACGGACATCAGCGCAGAGCTACCCACAGCCGCCCCGTAGATCGGAAGAATCCCCTGCACGAGGGCGACACAGAGCGCCAGGATCAAAGCAAAATGACCGATTTCTGGAATCATCGTGAGCCTATCCTACTGTGATTGAATAACCAGTGTATTGCTGCTCTGCTCCCCTGAGGCCTTGGCCTTGGCCAATGCTTCGGCCGCTTCCGGCGGCATATAGTTTTCATCGTGCTTGGCCAGCACCTCGCTCGCGACAAACGTGCCATCGGGGCCAAGCTGCCCTTGTGCGACCGCGCCCTTCCCTTCCTTGAAGAGATCCGGAAGAATACCCTTGTACGTGACAGGTACGCTCTTCGCGGTATCCGTCACGACAAAGCGAACGGTCAGGCCGTCGCTGCCACGTGTGATGCTCCCGTCTTCCACCATCCCTCCGATCCGAAAGCTCCGGCCCTTAGGGGCCTCGCCGTTCGCCACCTGCGTCGGCGTGAAAAAGAAGACGAGATTGCTCTGAAACGCATTCAGCACCAGCACCGTCGCAACCCCCAGCACCACCAGTCCCAAGCCGATGAACGCGAACCGTTTCTGTCGAGGTGTCATCCGATGCTCCTATAATATGCCGCGGCTTTCCGCGACCGCCGCGGCACGCCGGCGCCACAGCGCCAGAACTTCCCAGACCATACACAGGGCCGTAACGATGAACGAAGTCCACACATAGAGGCCGTAGCCACCCATCGCCAGAAATTCGCTCACGCTTCCCCAGTACATCAACCAGCCTCCGCAACTTCCGGCACCGAGGATGGCTTGCTCCAAGAGAGGAGCGTCTCACGCTCAAGGATCACGCAACGCGCGCGGCCCAGCACCACCGCGATACTGTACATCCAGAATCCGAATGTCATCAGCAGCATGGCGGTCAGCATCATGGCCGCCATCTTCGGTGCCGCCGTCATGCTGACCGACGCTCCTTGGTGCAAGGTATTCCACCACTGGACCGAAAAATAAATGATGGGAATATTCACGACTCCGACCAGCGCACAAACGGCGCTGGCCCGATCGGCTCGACGCAGGTCGTCGATCGATGTCCGCAACAGCATCACGCCGGCATACTGAAACAGCAGAATGAGTTCCGAGGTCAGCCGGGCATCCCACACCCACCAGGCCCCCCAGGTCGGCTTGCCCCACATCGCACCGGTGAGGAGCGCCAGAAAGGTAAACAGCGCGCCGGTTGGAGCNNTAGGACTCCCCCTGCTGAAAATCGGTGGGCGCAACGAGCAGTCCGATATAGAGTCCGGCGGCAATCGCCAAAGCCGCTACGACGGAAAACCAGGGAATCATTTTCCCCGCCAGTGGATAAAAAGCCAGTGGCGCTGAGTATTTCGACCAGTTCATACTGATCAGACCCTTCTATTCCAACGCAATGCGCAGCGCCGCCGCAGTGGCCCAGGGCGCAAAAAACAGTGACAAGACGAGACAAGCTCCGAGTAACGACAGATTGGCTTCGCCGCTCACTCCGGCCATACTACTCGTGACGGCGCCGGCTCCAAAGATCAACACCGGAACATAAAGGGGGAGCACTAAGAGGGCAACCAAGAGCCCGCTTCCGCGCACACCAAGTACCAGCGCGGCACCAATGGCCCCAATCATACTCAACGTGGGCGTTCCAAGCAAGAGCGACAAGACCAGCACTCCAAGTGCTTCTCCGTCCAAGCCAAATTGCAAACCCAATAGAGGCGAGAGCAGCACCACCGGCAAACCGGAGACCACCCAGTGCGCAAACACCTTCCCAACCACCAGAACAGGCAACGGTTGAGCGATGAGCAGCATCTGCTCCAGCACACCGTCGAGATAATCGGCCGTAAATACCCGCCCCAGTGACAACAGGCACGCCAGCAACGCCGCGACCCAGAGTACCCCGGCGGCAATCGTCCTGAGCACCGTCGGCTCCGGTCCGACACCGAGCGGGAACAGGCTCGCCACAATCACCAGAAAAAACACCGACATCGCCACATCCGAGGGGCGACGCATCGCCAGCAGGAGATCCCGCCGGATCACCCCGCGTAAGGCATCCCACAGGCCTGGCCGGCTCATCCGTTGAGCCTCAGACGCTGAATGACCTCGGAGGGAAGCGCCACCTCTTGATGCGTCACGACGACCGCCAGCCCCCCGCTCTGCAAATGCGATCGCAACCGCTCCGTCACGAGGCCTGTCGCCGCCGAATCCAACGAGGTGAACGGCTCATCCAACAACCACAACGGATGGGTGGACAGCCACAGTCGGGCCAGCGCCACCCGACGTTTTTGCCCTTGCGACAACACTCTGGTCGGCAGGCGATGCACACGCCGTTTGAGCCCGACGGACTCCAAGGCCTCCTGCACCGATACGCTTGAATGGTGATCGCCGGTCAAGCCGGCCGTGACCATGAGATTTTCGATCGCGCTCAGATCATCCTTCACGCCGTTCAGATGTCCGATATAGGTGAGCTGCGCGCTATATTCTTCCTTCAGTTGGCGGATATCCTGCCCCTGCCAGAAGATCGCTCCTTCCTCAGGCGACAACAAACTGGAAACAATGCGAAGAAAACTGGTCTTCCCGCTTCCGTTCTCCCCCACCACCGCCAGCAGCGTGCCGGGCTGAACCGTGACGTTCACATCCGAAAACAGCCGGCGTTCCCCGCGCATACAACTCAGCGACACGGCTTGCAACATCGTGGAGCCCCCACCGCTTTACAGCTGTGGTCCCTTTGTGTGCTCGGCGACACCTCGCCGATGCCTGATTCTCTTCGCCAATCCTGCGAGACCTCTCCGCCATCCCGCCACGGCTTAACAGCTGTGGCCTCCTGCGTAGGCGGGCGACCAAAATTCCTTCCCACTCAATTCAATGGCAAGACTACTGTGATTATTCCAAATTGAATTTGTGAGAATAAAGGGAACAGGGCGCGGAAAACAAGAGGCCAGGAGAAGCGATGAATTTCCCAGATGCAGAAGAGGCTTACGAACCGCACCTTGCTCCGACAATGATGCAAATGGTAACTAGTGCATATGCCGATTACTTGAGAATCGCAAGGCGGAAGCCTCTTTTGCCGGATCCATTCATATGAATACTACACAAGCACCATTGAAAGGAGTTGAGCCATGAGTGACCTCGTCTGCATCGCATTTGACGACTCCAGCACAGCCGATCGGGTGCTGAACGAACTCCGGGCTCTCGAAACGAACTATATCCTGGACCTCGAAGATGCCGTCGTCGTCGTGCGCGACCAGGACGGGAAAGTTCACCTCAAACAGTGCGTCGACATATTCGGAGGTGCGACGACTCACGGCGTGGCACTGGGCATGTTGTGGGGAGGACTGATAGGTCTGCTCTTCCTCAATCCCGTCGCCGGCCTCTTGGGATCGCTGGCGGGAGGTGCAGGAGGCGGAGCCATCAGCAAAGCTGCAACGGAATTTGGACTCCTGAGTGATTACGGCATCCCGGACAATTTTATCAGGGCCCTCGGAAACACCATCTTACCTGACACCTCTGCGATCTTCCTGCTCATTCGAAACTTCGATGAAGACAAGTTCTTGGACAGAATTTCGGAATATGGGGGGACAACCCTCAAGACATCCCTCAGCAAAGAGCAGGAAGAACGGCTGCGAACCGCCCTCGCCAAGCAACGGAACAAGGAGACCGCTACGGGGTAGGCTTGGATCGGAAGAATAGTCGACGATTGAGCCGGCAATCGTGGGGTTTTCAGACAATTACACCACTCCCTAGGCCATCCCCACTGAACGCAGATCCGCATTTCCCACACACGTGCGTTCACTGAGAGACCTCTGCAACTGAAATCTTTCCAGACCGTGGGAAGTCGAAGGCACACTGAAGCGGGATCATCGCCCCCACCTAGGCTGAACATATATGGCAGATATTGCAGCATCTTTGTCGTTGTGCCACAAGAGGAGTCATGGGAGGATGACGGTATGGAATCCCGACCTGCGACTCGTCAACGCATGACCAAGACACGCACGATCGTGCTCCTTGGCTTTGAGGGCTGCGCGGCACTGGATATCACCGGACCACACGAGGTGTTTGCCCTCTCCTCCCATCTCGCCCCAAGCGGCACCCCTCCCCCTTACCGGTTGGTACTACTCGCCGAACATGCCGGCCCCTTTCGTGCCGCACTCGGTTTTGGCCTGATCGCCGACGCCTCATGGCACGATTTCCGTGGAACGGCAGACACCCTACTCGTGGCCGGAGGTCCCGATATGTCGCCGGTGACAGGGAACCGGAAACTACTTGCTTGGCTGCGAGGCATGTCCAACCGTACGAGACGTATCGGTTCGATCTGCACCGGCGCGTTCGCCCTTGCTGAAGCTGGCTTGCTGGACCATCGTCGCGCGACGACCCATTGGATGGACGTCGACCGCCTGGCCAAGGCCTATCCCAGGGTGAACGTCGATCCAGATGCCATCTATGTCAGAGACGGGAAAGTCTTCACCTCTGCCGGTATCACGGCAGGCATGGACCTCGCTTTGGCGCTGCTAGAGGAGGATCTGGGACGTGATCCCGCTCTTGCCGTCGCTCGTATGCTGGTGATGTATCTCAAGCGTCCCGGAGGACAATCCCAGTTCAGCACGAGTCTTCAAGCCCAGGCAACGGAGGGACAGCGCTTGGCGGCCTTGCTGTCGTGGCTCACAGCACATTATCGAGAACCGATCACCGTAACGGCGATGGCCGAACAGGCCGCCATGAGCGACCGGACCTTCGCACGAGTCTTCCTGGCGGAGACCGGCGACACCCCGGCTTACTTCCTGGAAAAGCTTCGCCTAGAACATGCCGTCCGCCTGCTGGAAACGACCGGCATCTCTCTGGATGTGGCGGCTCGGGACTGCGGCTTCACGGGACGTGAACAATTACGCCGCGCGTTCCAGCGTCACCGCGGCATCACACCCCAAGAATATCAACAGCGGTTCCGTACAACCATAGCCAGCAAGAAGGAGGGCTGAACCATGGCATCTAAGATTGCATTCCTTGTGTACAACGGCGTCGCCGAACTGGATTTCGTAGGCCCGAAGGATGTCTTTTTCGCATCCAATTGGTTGGCCAAGCGGAATGACACACTCTATCTCGTCGCCCCGTCGAAAGACCCAGTGACGTGCCTGGGAGGGCTCAGGGTGCTTCCGGATTATGACTTTGCAAGCGCCCCCCTCCCGGATCTCCTCGTCGTACCCGGCACGGCGGAGCCTACCCCTCAGATCGATAATGTGGAATTGCTCGCCTGGGTCGACAAGGCCAGCAGAAATTGTGCGTGGACGACATCTGTGTGCACCGGCGCAGCCATCCTCCTGGCGGCCGGACCTGCCAAAGGGCACAAGATCACCAGTCACGCGATCGCCATCGAACCATTACGAGCGCGAAATGAAGCGACCGTGCTTGATCACGTCCGCTATGTGGCCGACGGGCAACTGGTGACGAGCGCCGGAGTCAGTGCGGGAATCGATATGGCCCTCTGGTTGGTAGGCCAACTTCATGGAGCAGACCATGCACGCGC
>DKBD01000044.1:0-7247 GCA_002451055.1 Nitrospira sp. UBA6909
CAAAAACTCCGAGGGTCCCTCAACATCAGCCGATGACCAGCCGGAAATCGAATGGTGGAAGACGTTTCAGAACGATGAGCTGAGCGGGCTGGTCGAACGAGCCCTCCGACAGAATCATGACGTCAAGCGTGCACTCGCGCGAATCCTTGAAGGGCGCTCGTCCGTCATGTCGGCGGCCGCCGGCCTTTATCCGCAACTGAATCTTTCCAGCAGCTATACCAACCTGGCGATCTCCAAGAACACCTTAGCCGGCTTAGGACTGGCCACCGGACAGCGACCGGACCCCCAAGTGTTCGCCACTCCCGGAACGACATTTGACCTTTGGAACGGCACCCTGGACCTCCGCTGGGAAGTTGATTTCTGGGGTCGTATCAGGCGAGGCCGTGAAGCCGCGACAGCTGACGCCCATGCCATTGAAGAAGACGCCCGCGCCATTGCTCTGTCGCTGGTCGCCGACGTCGGCCAATCCTACTTTCGAATCAGAGAACTCGACGAACAGCTGGAGATTGCGACCAGAGCTCTCGCCGTCCGGCAAGCCTCCCTGGAGATCATCCAGCAACGCGCTTCCGCCGGCCTGGCCTCCGATCTGGACGTGAAACGCACCGAGGTACTGGTGGCAGAAGCGGCGGGCCTTATTCCGGACCTGTCAAGAATTCGGGCCGTCGAATCCCATCGCCTGGAGGTCCTGACCGGCATGTTACCAGGCTCGCTCGAACTCGCCCCCCAACCTCTGCGCTCCATCGTCGTACANNCCCTCGATTACCCTGCCGATCTTTCAGGGAGGAACCAACTTGGCCCGGCTCGACCAAGCACAATCACGTTACCAGCAGATGCTGGAGAATTATCACCAAACCATTCTGCAAGCATTCAGAGAAGTTGCGGATTTGCTGACTTCGCTCAACGCAAGAAAAAACCAGTTGGCACGTCAACACGAGCAATTGTCCGCTGCCCAAGCTGCCGTTCGACTAGCCGAAATCCGGTATCGCAAAGGCTTGGTGAATTATTTGGACGTACTTGATGCGCAACGGACGGTCCTCACGGCGGAAACGCAGGTGGTGCTTACTGAACGAGCCCGCCTCACGGACATGGTGAACCTCTTCAAGGCGCTTGGAGGCGGGTGGGCTCCTGCCTCTTCCTCACCTCAACCTTCCTCCTGATCACCCGATTGCAAACATTTGGCGAAGAATACTGATTCTCTCGCCAACCATAGAGACCGGTATTATGATGACAGCGGAAAGGAAGCACCATGCCGGAACGAGAATCAGCCGGAGCACTGACTCACGCACACACTGTCTTGGTCGTCAGTAATGAACCGGCCCATGCCACACGGTGCAAGTCCGTCCTTAATCAAGCAGGCTTTACGGTACTCACAGCTGAAGGCAGTTCTGAAGCATTGAAAATCTGCGCGCAACATGACGGCGTCATCGATCTCCTGCTTACCGACCTCATCCTCCCTCCACCGGGATTTCAACTAGCCTCGAGCTCCAATCAATTTCCCCACGTCAACGGCTTTGACCTGGCAATCAGAGCCACCACAATCCGGCAGGGCCTTCGCGTCATTCTCATGTGCAAAGACCGTGACAAGGAATTNNCTCAGGTCTAGCCGAGAACGCCTGCCCTCCTCAGCCCAAACCTTGACCTCAGCCTTGCCTTCCTAGGCGTGTTCGGTCATGAACCAGCCCGCAATCGACAATCGCCGATGCTGACCAGCTGATGGATCTACCCGGCAAACCCGATGGAAACGAGGCACCGTAAACATCACCAGCGATCCTGGACGAGGTTCAATGCAGTGTGTCGGTACAAGATCGAGAGGACCGGATCCTGGCTTCTCCCGTTCCGCATAGAGAATCAACTCCCCACCCCAGTCAGGCCGCCATTCTTCATGGAAGTAGGTCACTACGGCAAGACGGCGTAGCGGCGACGGACGTTCCCCCGTTTGATGGCCCTGATCCGTATCGTCATGAGTCGGCAAACAATCACCAGCAGCGTATGAATAATAACTGAATCCCAGATGGCGCCCGATAATACCGGTGAACGACTCGATATATTCCTGAATGCAAGGCAACTGCAGCCGGGAGATAAACCGTTGGCCTTGAGATGGGTCGATGTCCGCCTTGGCCCAATTCCCCGCGTAGGGAAAATCCTCGTGCACGTTCGGCAACTCCTGTAAACTCTTCCAGGAGGCCTCTGCCATCGCCTTGCGGAAATAATGCCGCTCTTCAGTCGACCAGAAGTTCTCAACGACCAACACCGGGCTTGTATGGAAGGACCATGCAGACAGATTCGCCGGNNCCACCGCCCGTACGCGGCTCTTGGGGACGCGCTTCATTGACTGTTAAAGTCCGGCCGCCCATTTCGGAGCCGTTGAGCGCCGTGATAGCCGCTTGGGCCTCCGCATCTGACGACATTTCCACAAAGCCGAATCCTCTGGATTGGCCGGTAAATTTATCCGTGATAATCCGCGCGGATGCCACGGCGCCGTGGGCTGCAAACAAATCGCTCAGCTGCTGTTCGGTCGCCGAATAGGGCAACCCACCGACATAAATTTTTGAACCCATCGGGGTTCCTCCTTATAGAATGAAGAAATTATGACATTGTCTTGAGCACGAGAAACGGGAGGAAGGAGCTAGCCAAAGACGCGATTCGCGCAGCGACTTGGGTCTGACTTCCGACAAAATTCCCGGACAAGGCAACATCAACGTTGTGGGCCTGCACTGTTAAATCGCTCTCCCGCGAGACCCGTACGGTTGAGTCCGCTTACCCTAGCACAGAAATCCGTGTGATTACAACATTACTCGCCGATTCTGACAAGCAGACCTTGGTCTCTACAATACGCAAACGTCCGATAAAACCATCCGACGACGGCGGCCAACATCATTCCGTTGAGGCCCACAGCCCACGCTAGGCTCATGCTCGGGGAGCCCTCCCCTCCCAAGACCGCCCGCATTCCCTCGAAAATATGCGCTGCCGGATTCACCCAAGCAACCATTTGCAACCAGCCTGGAAGAACCTCCATAGGATAGAACACACAGGAGATGGGCTGAAACAGAAACACCATACTCCAAGCCAATACCTCTGCCTCCTGCCCAAATCGCATGATAAGCGATGTCGTGAGGACCCCAATCCCCCAGCCGGTGAGAACCAGATTCAAGACAAAGGGGATCAGCCATAGTCCGATCGTGAATACGTTATACGAGTAAAAGAGCAGCGCGCACACGGCCATGACAACCGACACACATGCAACCTTGAAGACGCTCATGGCCATGGTCGCCGCAAGAAATTCTCCGGGTTTGAGAGGGCTTGCAAAGAGATTCATCAAATTCCGCGCCCAGATTTCTTCAAGAAACGAGATAGTGATGCCCTGATGAGACCGGAACAGCATATCCCACAAAATGAGCGCCCCGAGGAAGAATGTGACGAATCCCGGCAATTCGCTCTGATGGCGAGCAAGGTAGAGAGTGATGAACCCCCAGATGACCAGATCCAAAAAAGGCCAATAAAAAATCTCCATAATGCGAGGCAAACTGCGGCGATAGAGATACAAGTGCCTGGCGATCAATGCAAAGATGCGATGCAGTTTCATTCACAACCTCCGGGTCCTCGCCCATGCTCGTCGCCGCACCCCCCGCACGCCCGGTGTTTACCAAGCAGTTTCTCCATCAGATCCCGCACGCCGCCGAGCATGCGCACGCCGGCCAGTTGCCCGTCTGGAGCACGGCGAAGCCCCAATCCAACAAGCACCAGCGGCAGGATACTGAGCCCCCCGACAAATGCAAGTCNNAGCCCACCCGTCAACAAGCCTATTCCAAATTCGATCCACGGTTGAATCGTCGTCACGGCTTTCCCCCGATCCGGGATTCACGCGCCAACTTCAAGAAAACCTCTTCCAAATCGGCCTGGCCAAACCGGGTCACAATTTCCTGCGCTGTTCCTTCCGCCACGATCTTGCCGCGCTGCAGAAAAATGATTCGATCGGACATCTCTTCCATCTCCCGCATGTTGTGTGACGTGTAGAGAATGCTCAAGCCGGAGGACCGGCGCTCCTCTTTCAGTAACGCCCGAATCTTCTCGGCAATATCCGGATCGAGGCTTGCAGTCGGCTCATCGAGAAAGAGAATCTTGGGCTCTGTCAAGAGTGCTTTGGCAAGAGTGATCCGCGTCATTTGACCGGAGGACAGTTTTCTGGTCACTTTGTGGCAGAAATCTTCCATCTCCAATTTCTTGACGATCTCGTTCACACGCCGCGCGATATCGGTCAAACCGTACAGCCTCGCAACAACCCAGAGATTCTCTTCGACCGTGAGCGCCTGCGGCATCGAGATATAGGTCGACGAAAAATTGACTTGTTGTAAAATTGTTTCCCGATTTGATGAAAGATCCAGCCCGAAAATCTGGATTGACCCAGTCGTCGGGGTAATCAATCCGAGCAGCATTTGAATCGTCGTCGTCTTCCCGGCCCCGTTCGGACCGAGCAAGCCCAGGATTTCGCCCGGTTTCATCGAGAACGATATGCCGTCAACCGCGGCAAAGTCACCGAACCGCTTCTGCAAATTGGTGACCTGGAGGACGGGAATCGTCATGGCCGGAGGGAGCTTACAGAAAATCTACGATCTTGTCCGCGATATGGCAGGTTTCGCATTTGCGGTCCAGAACCTTGCCTTGATATTCGGTCTTTCCATCATGGCACCGGAAACAATCGTTGAGCGCTCTCTTGCGGAGATAGGATCCTTCCGGATGATTCGGATACCAAGGCCTGCTGTCGGCCGAAACATGTCCTCTTGGAATCACGATGGGATATCCCTTGATGGGCCGGTCGTGCACGACGCCGGAATGACATGTGGTACAGCCTTCCCCCTGCCTTCTGGCCTCAAAGACTTCCATATGCTTCCCATGGCTCATNNCGGCCTCACATGGCAGGCCACACACGTCACCGATTTGTGCGAAGACTTCGCCCAACTCTCGTACGAAGGCGCGATGGTATGGCAGCCGGCACAGAATTTTGGCTGGTCCGTAAATGGAACGGCGGCGAGCGCCATCGCTCCGGCCACGAGACCCAGTATGATCGTACCGCTAAACTTCCAGCTCATGCTCCGATCGAGCACGTCGAGGAAAACGCTTCATGATGAGTGCGGCGACTGCAGGCACATCGTCCAGGCCGAATACCGGAACATCAAGGTTCGCGGGCTTGTCGGACACCACAGCCAACAACCCTTCCGTCACGATAGGCACTTCCCCCAGTTGGTCGCGGACAATGACGATCTTGGGATACCCCTCGTGTTTCCACCCCTCCGCAATGATCAAATCGTAGGTGTCATCGAGAAACCGGTCCCGTACTTCCTCGACCTTCAGCTGATCCGACACATCGGCAAAGAGCGCCATGCTCCCCTTTGACAGGACGACGACACTGCTGGCACCGGCCCGTTTGTGCCGCCAACTGTCCTTCCCTTCCGTATCAAGATCAAATCCATGCCCGGCGTGTTTGACCGTCGCCACCTTGTAACCGGCGCGCACCAATTCCGGAAGCACCCGCTCAATGAAAGTGGTCTTGCCGCTATTCGACCGTCCGACAAAGCACACGATGGGGATGGGCATGAGATTATTCGCCATCGGTCAATAGTCGTTGGCCACGGGAGACGGATCGATCCCCTCTCGTGACCGATGACCAGTGACCAGCAGCTCCCTTCTACACTAGCAACACGATAAACCCTGCCCGCTTGAATGCCGAGGGTCAGCCTGTGCCAACCATGCCTCACCGCTCAGCAACTGGACCGCCACGAGATCGCCAGGATTCAGCCGCTCGACCTCGGTGGGAACATCGATCAGGCAGTTGGCTTTCACCATTGAGGTCAGAATTCCAGACCCCTGATCGCCCGTCATACGGACTTTAAACACGCCGTCTTCTCGGGTAAGAATCCCTCGCAAGAAGTGACGCCGATCAGCCCGCTTTGAAAAATTTTCCTGAAACACCGCCTCCACGACGGGGCGTCCGTAACTGCGGCGNNGTAAAGTCGTAGTCGCCCATCGAAACCCCGCCGGACAACACGAGAATATCTGCGTTTAACCCCTGCGAGATCTTTTCCTTCAACGCAGTGTGCGTGTCCCTGGCGATACCAAGCAACACTGGAATCCCCCCGGCCTCCTGCACAGCGGCCGCGATTCCATAGCTGTTCGAGTTGATGATCTTCTCCTCGCTGAACCGCTCGTCGAGATCGGCCAGCTCGTCGCCCGTTGAGAGAATCGCGACACGAGGCTGTTGATAGGCAAAGATGAAAGACTTGGCCAACACCGCTAGCATACCTGCTTCCCCGGGACGAATCCGCGTCCCCTTTGCGATGATGCACTCGCCCTTCTTGACGTCTTCGCCCTGTGGACGAATATTGGCGCCGCGCACTTCCGGCTTGAAGACACGAACCGTGTCCGGAGTATGCTCGGTATCCTCCACCTTCAAGACCGTATCCGCCCCCTGAGGAATCGGCGCTCCGGTCATGATTCGAATCGCCTCTCCGGCCTGTACCGTTTTTAAGGGCATTTTCCCTGCCGGTACGTCTTCGATGACCTTCAATGTCACAGACTTCTGAACCGCATGCTCCTGTCTGATGTCCTCCCAGCGGACCGCAAATCCATCCATCGCACTGTTGTTCCACGGTGGGTTATCCCGTTCGGCGACGATGTCCTCGCCGAGGGTTCGGCCGAGCGCCTCGAGAATGGAAAGCTTCTCCACTCCAAGCAAGGCCGTCGCCTCGAGCACAATTTTCTGAGCTTCGTGGAGGGGAGTCAGATGGTGCATGGTGTCTCGCCGGTTAGCCATCGGACAATCGCCGTCATCCTTTCCGTAACACCGCTTTCAACAACGTGTCGCTTTTCTTGCAGAACGATTCGACCTGGTCGGCAATGCGATGATAGGCCTCGGCCGTCGGCGAATCGGAGTTGAACAGTGCAAACGGCTCACCCGCATCGGATTGGGTCACCACGTCAGGGTCGAGCGGGATACGCCCCAGGAACGGCACCCCCATGTCGAGCGCGGAAGCTTCTCCGCCTCCCTTTCGGAAGACATCGATATGGCTGTGGCAATGCGGACATTCCAGCCCGCTCATGTTTTCAACGATGCCGATGATCGGCACTTCGCTGTCCTTGCAGAAGGTGACAGATTTTCTCGAGTCGAGAAGCGCCACTTCCTGCGGCGTCGTCACGATGACGGCGCCGCTGACCCTTCCAAGCAAATCTATCGTCGTCACCGACTCATTTCC
>DKBD01000044.1:7295-15465 GCA_002451055.1 Nitrospira sp. UBA6909
CCCTTATTGCTCATGATGAGCACTTTGTGCTCGATCCGCTCCATCCGTTTGGCCACGAGCCAGCGGCTATGCCCTTCCCTGTCTTTCTGGCACCGCTCGTTCTCGTCGCAAATGGCACAGGCCCACATGTAGGTGCAGACGTCAGCACCTCCATTGCTGATGACATTGAGTTCACGTCCCATTTCGTCGTCCTTCTTAGAATGGCCTGTTCGCCTCATCCGGCTATCGCCGGCCACCCGATGTTGGAACTCCCACGTACTCGCTCTCTGATGATTTCGGCCTCGCCATGGGTCCTCCTCCCGCGGGGGGCATGGCAACCGCCGGAACAGCAGCCCCTGCGTTTTCGGCGGCTGGCTTCTTGCCGAAGAACTTCGCGCCGAAAATTCCAACCCAGTACAAGAGAAACATGGGAATGGCCATGAGACTCTGATTGAACGGATCGGGAGTCGGCGTGAGAATCGCGGCAATGATGAACGAACCCAACAAGGCCCACTTCCAGTACTGAATCAGGAAGGGTGCATCCACCCACCCCAGCTTGGCCATCATCGTCAGTGCCAGGGGCACTTCGAAAATAAGCCCGAATACCAGCAAGAACCACAGGGCGAAGCCAACGTACTGCGCGATTGAAATCTGCGGAACAAACCCGGCATTGACGCCGTATGAAATCAAAAAGTTCAGTGCGAACGGAAGCACAAAGAAGAATGAAAACCCCACGCCGGTATAAAACGCCGCGGCGCTGATGCAGGCAAAAGGCCCAACGAACCGCCGTTCCTGAGCATGCAGTCCAGGCACGACGAACCGCCAGATCTCATACAGAATGTACGGAGCCGCGAGCACGATGGCGAAGAGTCCCGCGACCTTGACGTTCTGCCACAGCGCCTCAGCCGGCGCAAGAAATACGAACGGTACGGTCGGCAGATCGGTCGGCTCCCAGGACAGCGCGCTGGGAACAAACATGTTTTGCAAGGGAACACGCAGCCATTTGACGAGGGTATCCGCATACATGAACGTTCCCACAAACACGACCCCCGTGACGAGCACCGCGCGGGTCAGCCGCACCTGGAATTCCACCAAGTGCTCCATCACCGGCATCTTCTTGTCTTCCAGCGGCTTGAAGACCGAATCCTGCAGCCACTGGTTGAATTGTTTCAGCACACACCCTCGCTGGAATGACAGCCGTCGATCTGAGGCCCGTTCGACCGAGCCTCAGAAATCGACGAGCTATGGATTGGACCGCTTCTATTTCGGATTAACCGCCACGAACAGGCTGTTGCCCTGCCGATTCACCAACAACACGGCCAGTTCATCTTTCTTGATCTTGCTGGAGGCCTTCAGATAATCCTCCAGCGTCTTGACTGTCTCACGATTCACTTCCTGAATCACGTCGCCGCGCTGCAATCCGGCCGCTTCCGCCTGTCCTCCCTGCTGTACGCTGGTGATCACGACCCCGGTGGTTTTCGCAGGAATATTCAGCTGGCTCATCAACGCATTGTCCAAAGCCTGCACACGAAGAGATGCCAGGACATTGTCCGGGGGCTTGATTGTTTCGCCTTGCTCTTTAGGCGGCGCCGGTTCTCTTCTCGCCAAGACTTCATCCGAAGGTCGCTCGGCGACCTTTATGGTGAGCATCTGTTCCTTGCCATCACGCAGCACGGTGACCTGCGTATCTTTTCCCACTAACGTTCGGGCTACGATATTGCGCAGCTGGCTGACGCTTTTTACTTCCTTGCCGTTAAATGTCACGACAACATCGCCGCGCTTGATTCCGGCGGCATGCGAGGGCCCAATCTCATTGACGTCGCTGATCAACACACCCTTGCGATCTTCCGGCAGTTTGAACGATTTGGCCAGCGCCGGCGTAATTTCCTGAATGGCGACACCCATCCACCCGCGCACGACTTTTCCCGTCTTGAGCAAGCTGTCCACGATATCGAGCGCGATGCTGCTAGGAATTGCAAAGCCCACTCCTTCCGATCCTCCCGTCCTCGAAAAGATGGCCGTGTTGATGCCGATCAGATCGCCGTTCATGTTGACGAGCGCTCCACCGGAATTGCCAGGATTGATCGCGGCATCGGTCTGGATGAAATCTTCATAATCCGCAATCCCGACATTCCCTCGCCCCAGCGCGCTGATGATGCCGAGCGTCACGGTCGAACTCAGTCCGAACGGGCTGCCGACGGCCAATACCAGATCGCCCACCTGCAAATTTTCATAGTCCGCCCACTTGAGCGCCAGCAAATCCTTGGCGTCGATTTTTATCACGGCCAAGTCCGTCTTGGGATCGGTCCCAATGATTTTGGCAGAAAACTCGCGCCGGTCGTTCAGCGTCACCGTAATCTGCGTGGCACCCTCCACGACGTGGTTGTTGGTGACGATATAGCCGTTGGAGTCCACCACAACGCCGGATCCGGCGCTTTGATCCGGGCGACCATGCGGCGAAGGAGGAACGGAGGGCGGAGTCGGCGACTCTTCTCCGCCTGGCTCTTCACCTGGAGGCTTTCCAAAAGGGCCCGGTGGAACTCCTCCGTGCCGACGCCCCCGTTCGCCTCCCCCCGTCACCGCGATGTTGACGACGGCCGGAGTCGTCTTCTTGACGATTTCCGAAAAACCTTGGGCAAACCCCGGTGGCACTCCCGCATCCGCGATGGATGGCCCATGTTCAAGGCCGACACAAGCGCAAAGCGCCAAAAATAGTCCGCCGCCGATCGACCACACAGACGTTTGCTGACCTCGATTGATCATGGATAGGATCCTCCAGAAGATGGATGTCACTCTGACAACTATGGGCACGGACACCGACCGGTCTCGTTCACCACATAACCACCAGCCCCTATTACGNNAACCATAGCTCAACAGATTCAGCAGAGCCAGCAGTGACACCATCCAGCAAGCCATTCTCCCCGAGAAGGTCTCGCGCCTCACGTCTATACGTCATCGGATGCGCTGTGATCTTGGTCGCAGGATGCGCCCGACACCTTGAATTCCCTCCCATGGGAGACCCACTGCCTATTACGGTACAACTGGAATTGCCTCCGTCAATCAAGCAGCAGACTCTCCGCTATACGGACTCCTGTGGGCAGCCTGGAGAAATCCCGGTCGGTCGTCAGATTGAGGCGGCCTTGCGTGAGGGAGCTCGTCGGACTTTCAAAACGGTGGCCTACGAAGAAAACGACGACGTCACGAACCCGCCGGATCACGTGGTGAAAATCGACGTCCGTGACTGGTCATTCGATCTCGACAAAGACGCCCTTTATGATCGGGCTCCCGCAACCTTGCGCATGAATGCAATCGCCCGGATCTACGACAGGCAGGGGGCCTTGTTGCGAGAAACGGAATTCAGGGTCCATCGGCGTGAACGAGTGCTTCTGGAACGTGTCGGAAGAAGCTGCGATTACATCATCGAACCCTTCATCCAAGACACAGCCATCGAATTGGCCTCGAAGGTCTTCCTGGATGTCAGAGTGGCGTTCGAAGAACAACCCCCTTCGTCTCCGGTTTCTCAAGAGTCCATACCCGTTCTACCAAGCTCTTCTCCAACGGCCACCTCCCCCTCAGTAACGGCGGGACATACCGCACCGTCAACACTTCGGTTCAAGGCCCTCCTGCTCGACGAGAACGGCAATTTGATCTTGGAAGGCGGCGAGCATGTGCGCGTGCGCGTGGATGTCGTCAACACCGGCCCACGCTTGATTCAAAATGCCTCGGCTTTGCTCACTGGCACACCAGCCGTCATTGACCAATTTCCTGCCACGACCTTGACGATCCCACCGCTGCAACCGGGGCAAACAAGGTCTTTGGAGTTCATGGCGACCTTACCTCCCACCGTTCACCCTCAACAGGCCGAGATTCATGTCTCGGTCACCGAAGCGGGAGGTGCCGCAGTCACTCCCCAAACTCTTCACTTGACCATTCAACCATCCGGTGGGGCAACAGACACCGTCGATTAGATTCCTCCCAAGCGCCGGGCTTGCAACAACCGGGAAGGATATGGGCTCAAATCACATGAGAAAATCGTCTACTTTAACCTCTGCCGGAGCTGCAGGATCTGAATTCATGACTGTTTCTCCTGCATTTTCATAGAATTCGAGCAACCCAGCAAGCAGAGGCGAACAGGCAATTAAGGCAATTGAAATTTTTTGCGAAGACGTGTAGGCTCCGCCCGACTTCACGGGGAGGAGATAGGCAACATGACGAATGTCACTGAACAGACGATCATCGAAAAACTCCGGGAGCTTTCCCCAGAACGGCAAGCCGAAGTCCTCGACTTCGTCGATTTCCTAGCCCATCGAGACACAGAAGAGCGTGCATTGAACCAGGCAGAACACTTCGCCCAAACGGCATTCACGACACTCTGGGACAATCCAGCTGACACCAAATATAGCCACCCATAGATTCAGCGCGCTTGCCTGAGCCCTTCCCTCGCCAGACCCTTCGAGGACGTCCCACGCCCTCCCAATCATTGCCCCTTACACCTCCAACAGACACTCTCACACCTTGATGCCGTCGCGTAAAAAAAAGGGGTGAGGAGTTTCCTCCTCACCCACTTTCGATTCAGAACGGTCTGCGTCAGACGATTACTCGCCCTTGCAGAAGCTCCGCTCGTAGTTGATGATGTGCCAGGCTTCTTCTTCAGTGATCGCGGCCGGAACCAAGGAAACCATACCGGTGCCGGGGCTGCCGTTCTTGATGACCCACATCAGCTCGCCGTCTTTCCGCTTCTTGTGGAATTTGCAGTTTGTGAAGTCGCGCGGGCTGGGATTGAGCATGGCGCCGGCAGGACCATTGCCCTTGCCTTCCTTACCATGACAGTTAAAACAGGTTCCCTTGCCCTCATACAACGCCTTCCCCTTGGCGATGCTGTCCGCAGACGCCTCCATCGGGTTGGCCAAGGCCTTTGCTGCGGCCATCTGATCCGCCGGAACGCGAGGCTTCGTCGGACTCGCCTCTTCCGCACCGACCACAGTGGCCGACAACAGCATCAGCGCTGCGCTGACTCCCAAAAACTTAGACAAATACCCCATCATGTATCCTCCTTTATGTTGAACCCACCACACATAAACTCGGCACGAGGCCGCCAGCTGAACGATCTGTTACATATACAAAAGCCTGGAAACACTGAACTATACCAACGCCTTTGAATTCGTGTCAAGAAATTGGGCCGCCTGTTTCTGAATCCAGCATGGGTTTTCACCCTGAAGAAAGATCAAACCTCATGCCAGTTTTCTCAGGATGGTTAGCTCGGTAATTCGATGGCTTATTTTAAGAGTTTAGTAGGCGGGATTGTTCATTTATCTTTCGTGCGATTTTTCACGTGACACCTTTGCGCCTCAGGCACATCCTCTCCGCCTCAGTCCAAAAGGAAGCCGACTGGGCCGTGGTTACGTGCAACGAAAAGACCTTCACAGCCTTCGATCTGCCTTGACCTAAACGCGGCTTTGCCCGTTGTTGTTGATGACGGCCGTTGCCTGAAGTAAGACGGATGAAAATAGCTTGAACGAGGCTGCGACGAGCACGCCAGTCGCTACTTTTGGCTTGTGAGATCTACTCTACCGCTTCAGGATGATGTCGCGCGCGACTTTACCGCTCGGGCCGAACGGTTTCTGTGGTTTCCCGTTCAACTCAGCCTTGACCCCCCCGGCGTTGCCAAGCGTCAAGATAAATTGATCCTGGCCTTTCCATTGGCCTTTCTCTCCCGGCCTCAGCAACGATTCTTGCGGACTGCCGTTGTCAATTTGCACGACGACCCAACTCAACTCGGTCGCCTCAAGGTCCAGCACCAGTTGTCCGTCTCCGCCGAGTCCACCTCCCCCCAAAGAAATGCCCCCTAACGGTCCGTCTGCCCCGGACGACATCGCAGAGACGGTCGGGGATTCCGGCTTGGGGACGGCGATCGGCGGAGGAGTCGGCTCCGAACGACGAGCATCCTCCGTAGACACTTGGCTCGCCGATGCAGCCTGGACCTCGCTCTGCTTCGGAGCCTCCGCGGCAGGTTCAGGCTCCCCCGACGAGGCTGCCGCCAGCTCGTCCTTCGCGACCGCTATGTTGCGCTCTATGTTTTGTTTGGCATAAATCTGATCCGACTCCTCAACCCGAAGCACGGACGACTGTTCCCGGCTCAACAAGAATATCAAGACGAGTACGGCAATCCCAATTGCCACGCTCACTGCTTTTCGATTGGCTTGGCGCTTCCGTTCCTCTTCGAACTGACGGATCTTGAGACGCTCCCGTTCATCCTGCTTGTCGTAAAAAGCGCCGGCCGATTTGGTAAAACGCTGGATGGCATCTTCTTCATCCAGACCAAGCGAGCGCGCATACGACCGAACAAATCCGCGGGCGAATACTTGATCGGGCAGCTTGGAGAAATTTCCATCTTCAAGCGCCTTGACGAAGTCGGACCGAATGCGGGTCTTGGACGACACTTCGTCGACGGTTAATCCTTTGGTCTCTCGAACCTGCCTGAAAAATTCGCCAACTGACTCCATAGCTCCCTCTAGTACTTCAACTGCGTCAACAATTCCGTGGCTGCTGCCGCATATTCTCCGCCCTGATCCAAACTCGCCGCTTTCGTCAGTGCCTCGCGCGCTCGTGCCATATATCCAAGCTTGACATATACGCGGCCCAATTCCAATTGCGTCATGGCCGGCGGAACACTCGGAGGACTCACAACCATGACATCCTCGAGCGCTTCCACTGAAGCTTGGAAATCACCCTTCTCAGCCAGAGCCAGACCCAGGTGAAACCGGGCCAGATCCGGAGTCGAATAGAGAGGATTCGTTAACGCCTGCCTGTAGGACTTGATCGCCTCGTCCCAACGCTTCTGATTCGCAAGAATTTGTCCGAGGTAGGTGTGGGCCTCGGAAAAGTCTTCATCGATCTTGATCGCCGCGCGGAATTCTTCTTCCGCCTTGGACAATTTGCCCTGCATCGCGTAGACGTGTCCCAGCGCATACCGTGCCTGTTTATTGTCGGGATTCAACTGGACGGATTTCTGGAACGACACGAAGGCTCTTTGCCGGTCCGATGAAAGGGAGGCGACCCCCTCCTGGTAGTACCCCTCTGATTGCTTGAGCATCTGCTCGCGGTCCGCACAGCCGACCAGTATGCCCAGCAATCCGACACAAACCAACTCCCCCCCGAGTCCCGCCGCGCGGAAGGCGGTCCGCCCATTCCAATCTCTCGACCATGTCTTCGTCACTGAATATCCTCAAAATGAGTCAACCGTTTGAATTCACGGAACCGCTCCTGCACTTCTTTGTAATCCAGGATGCGCAATCGGTCAAGACTAAAGGATTCTACGGTAAATGAGGCCATCACGCTTCCGAAGATCATCGCCTGCTTCATGGCCTCGGGAGACCGGTTCCCCGTCGCGGTCAAGTAACCTAAAAACCCGCCGGCGAACGTATCACCGGCCCCGGTAGGATCACGCACATCTTCCAGCGGAAAAGCGGGAGTGCCGAAGATCTGCTTCTCGTTGAACATGAGCGCCCCGTACTCGCCCCGCTTGATAATGAGGTGTTTGGGGCCGCGTGACAACACCAACTTCGCCACTTTGACGAGGTTCGAATCTTGCCCCAACGCGCGCGCCTCACCGTCGTTGATGATCAGCACATCCACGTTCTCCAGCACCTTCCAGAGCGCGTCGCGCTTTCCATTGATCCAGAAATTCATCGTATCGCAAGCGACCAGACCGGGGCGCTCCACCTTCTGGAGCACATCCAGCTGAAGCTCGGGATCAATATTCCCAAGGAACAACACATCCGGCGACCGGTAGGCTTCCGGAATTTTCGGNNATACCGCGACTTTTCAAAAACGCGACGTGCTGCTGTGGAAAATCTTCTCCGACAACGGCGATCAGCGCCACGGAGGTGAAGAAACTGGCCGATGTCGAGAAGTACGTCGCCGACCCGCCGAGCACCTCGGTCCCTTCACCGAACGGAGTTTTCACCGTATCGAGAGCGACCGATCCGACCACCAACAATTGTCCCATGGCGAACTGACTCCTTTCATCGGGCCAAAACACGGCGCGTCAGTAAGGCAAGCTTTTTCTTGACGGCGGGCGGCAGGCCTTTCTGAGCCGTGACGATGGCATTATCCAAGGCATATTGGCAGGAGCACATTCCGGAATCGGCCATGGACGGGATCATCGCCCGCAGGATCCGCTTGGCCAATT
>DKBD01000044.1:15488-29975 GCA_002451055.1 Nitrospira sp. UBA6909
CGAGCTGTTGACCGGACGACACAAGGGTTTCCGCCAAACCGGAGCAAACGGGTTCGCCGAAGGCGACATGCGCCACCATTCCACCTTCGAAGAATGTGGAGGCACGCCGTTTCGTGAGGTCGATAAACTGATCGGGAATCACCACGTCCCCCGGTTTGACCGACTCTTTCATACTACCCACTGCGCTCACTGAAATCACGCGGGACACGCCCAGCGACTTGAGTGCATAGATATTGGCTCGATAGTTGATCTCTCCGGGGTTCAAGCGATGGCCACGCCCATGCCGTGAGAGGAAGGCCACCCGCACACCCTCGATCTCGCCGACGACGATCGCATCGGAGGGGACTCCAAACGGCGTGCGGATCCGATATTCCCGAACCGATTCGAGCCCCTCAATACCATAGAGCCCGCTTCCACCGATCACCCCCACCGAAGCCTGTCTGCGCATACGTCTCCCCTTCATGCCGGCCCTGCGCCAAGAGCAGCGGGCTGCATCGCTCCTGACTCCAGTGAGCGAAGGAACTGCTCGATGAGTGAAACAATTTTTCGAACCGTGTGCTCGCACGGCTCACCCTTTTCGATCGCCACCCATCGGACATCCGGTTCCTTTCGAAACCATGTCATCTGCCGTTTGGCAAACCGCCTGGTGTCACGCTTGAACAACCGGATCATCTCCGGCTCATCGCATTCGCCCGACAAGAACGCCGCCAGGTGACGATACCCCAATCCTTTCATCGCGCCCAACTCCCGTCCATACCCTTGATCGAGCAACGACCGGGTCTCTTGTACCATTCCGTGAGCCAACTGCCAATCGATTCGTTCCTCAATTCGGCTGTACAGTTCCTCTTTGGGCCGCTGCAATCCGATCAGGAGAACGGAAAACTGATCTTCTTGAAACCCATGGCGATGATGCAGCGCCGACATCGGCTGTCCCGACAACCGATGCACCTCCAAGGCCCTGACGACCTTGGCTTCATCGTTGGGATGCAGCCGCGCAGCCGCCGCGGGGTCGACTGCCGCCAACTCGGCATAGAGACGGTCACGCCCCCGCTCTTTGCTCATGTGTAACAGCTCGGCCCTCAGGCGAGGATCGGCCTCTGGAGCCGGACACAATCCCCGCACCAACGTTCGGATGTACAGCCCTGTTCCACCGACCACGAAGGGCAGCTGTCTCGCCTCATACAACCGGTCAATCTCTGCAAGCGCCGCCCGCCGGTACCATCCGGCATTAAATGCCTCGTCAGGGTCTGCCATATCGATGAGCCGGTGCGCCACGCCTTGGCGCTCGTCGGCAGTGGGTTTATCCGTACCGATGTCCATCCCACGGTAGACTTGTCGCGAGTCCGCAGTCAAAATCTCGGTCTCGAAGCGTTTGGCCACCTGCACGGCGATGCGGCTCTTCCCCACTGCCGTCTGGCCGAGCAACACCACCAATGGACGGCGCTGACACAACTTTTCAGACAACCTGGACATATCCCGAAGCAACTGCCCGCCGTTTGCTCAGACACATAGGCTAGGGTTGAGATCAAGGTGAAGGGACTTTCGATTTGTGTCGCTACACCTCAACTTGATCGCACGCTCCTACCAGCCGGCCCGCCCAAACATCTTCTCCAAGTCATCCGTACCAAGCCGAAACACAGTTCGCCGTCCATGAGGGCAGGTCGTCATTTCCCCTTCGGCTCTCCAGTCCTCGATCAGCGCTTTGATTTCTGGCAACTCCAGCGGACGACCGGCCCTGACTGCCCCGTGGCAGGCCAGCGACGCCAAGACCGGACGGACCTTCGTTTCCACGGTGGATGCGTGATTCCATTGACTCAGATCATCGAGCACGTCTTGTAAAAACGGCTCCGGATCAATTTTGCCAAGACCCGTGGGCACTGCTCGGATCAAGACCGCCGACGACCCGAACGGTTCAAGTTCCAACCCCAGTTTCTCAAGGTCGCCTTGATGGCGACGGACAAGAGCAGCATGGGGAGCCGACAATCCAATCGCTTGAGGAAGAAGCAGCGGCTGGGACTGGATCCCCCGGGCAGTCCAGGCACGATACAACCGTTCGAAAAGAACCCGTTCATGCGCGGTATGCTGATCGACCACCGCTAAATCGCCCCCGATCTGTACAACCAGAAACGTCCGATTGAGCTGTCCCAATGCGACCACTTCGCCTAACGGAACTCGGGCGTAGGGCTCCGCCGTTTCACTCACAAAAGCCAACTGCGCTCCAAATCCAGACGGCACAGCTGTCGGAGAATCCCGTCGCCCCGAGGATGGCGCCTCCTCGGCGCCTGTCCCCTGTAGCTGGGCCTGCTCGGAGGAGACATCCGCAGCCTGGCCCCACAAGCGTTTGCTCGCCGGCCGTTCGCGTTGTTCCGACGATCCGGGCATGATCGAGTGCCCTTGCGCCGCTCCAATCGCTTGGCGGACCGCCCTCCGCACCAACTGGTGAATCATGTCAGGATCCGCGAACCGAACATCCCGCTTGGCAGGATGGATGTTCACATCGACACGATCGGGATCGACATCCAGGAACAACACGAAGAGCGGGTGGAGCCCTTTGGGAAGAGATGCTCCGTACCCCTCGGCCACCGCATGAAACACAGCGGCATTTCGAACCGGACGCCGGTTGAGAAACAGTTCCTGGGGAATCCGCGACGACGTCGCATGTACCGGATCGACGATGTAGCCGCCGACTCTGGCCGTCGGAAGAGACCCCTGAACTGGACGGCATCGACCGAGAAACAACGGCCGACACACCTGGCTGACACGGTCCTTCTCCGACAGCGCGGCGGGATAGTTCACAATCTCTGTTCCGTTATGGATCAATCGAAAATGCACGGACGGCCAGGCCAGCGCCGCCTGTTGAATCACGCGGCTGATATGGGATAATTCCGTAGGCACGGACTTGAGAAACTTCTTGCGGGCGGGCTGGTTGTAAAACAACTCCCCCACCTCGATACTGGTCCCGGCCACCGGAGGGGCCTCGACGATCTTCCCGACCCTTCCCTCCTTTACCTGGAACTCAATGCCCACTTCGGCGGAACGTATGGCCGTGGAGACGCGGACATGGGATACGGAGGCGATGCTAGGCAATGCCTCGCCTCGAAACCCCATGGTATGGATGGACCACAGATCCTCATCGGACTGGAGTTTGCTCGTCGCGTGCCGCTCGAACGCCAGCGGCGCGTCTTCCCGGCTCATTCCTTCGCCGTCGTCCGTAATACGGATCAGCGTCAAACCGCCATCCTTGACCTCAATGGTGAGGGAACGGCTGCCCGCATCCAGGCTGTTTTCAACGAGCTCCTTCACCACGGCGGCCGGACGCTCAACCACTTCGCCGGCTGCAATGCGGCTGACAACGTCCCCCGACAAGATACGAATCTTCCCTCTGCCGCCGATCGTCAGCACGGCACTAGACTCCTCACAAGCGATGACGGAGAAAAGAGGTGGGGCGACCGGCCGAGGCGGAGGTCATCTGATTTCAGCCAACTTGTTCTTCGCCAGCCTGGATTCGTCCGAGGCGGGAAACTCTTCGACCACACGTTTCAGATTCTTCCTCGATTTAGTCAGATCGCCCATTTCCGCCGTGGCCAATCCAAGCTTATACAGTGCGGCTGGAGTCTTCTCATTGCCGGGATATTCCGCCACGAGAAACTCGAAGGTCTGAGTGGCGCGCCCATAATCCTTCAGGTTGTAATACGACTCGCCCAACCAATACTGTGCGTTCGGAGCCAGCGACGATCCTGGAAAATCTTTGGCAAAGCGCTGAAATCCGGCCGCCGCAAGTTCATACTTGGCGTTCAGATAATCGTTATAGGCCAAATTGAAGGCAGCTGTCGGTGTAATCCCTTGTACAGCCGCCGATGCCGTTGCTGACTCCACCAATTGCGTCTGCCGGGCGAGCTTCGGGGGGCGCGGATCGGAAATCGCGTGATCGGTCTTTGCCACCGTCTGACTCACCGACTCTTCTAGTTTTGCCAGCCGGCCCTCAATCTTTTGGAGGCGGGAGGCCACTTCGTCGAATCGCTGCTTGCCAGAGTCCGTGTCTTTGACCGGTTCCACCGATTGCAATCGACGCAACTCCCCGTCCACCCGCTGACGATCTTGCTCATGTGATCGGGAGATCTTGGAGAGTTGTTCGCGCACCTCAAGGAAATCTGCGTGTGTGGCGCAACCGCCGAGCATCAGCGTCGAAACAGACGCAAGCAGTATCATTACAATCATGCGACGATCCTCCTTGAAATCTATCGAACACTCTTGAGCTGGACAAGCTTATCGGACGCTTTCCCAGCCTCAGGGGTCTTCGGATACAGCGTCAGCACTTGATTGAATGCAGAGGAGGCCCGCTTCTTATCCTTTAAGGCCATGTAGGCATAGCCCTTCTTTAGAATCGCGGCCGGGACCTTGTCACTGCGGGGATAGTTAAGCTCCACTTGGTCGTACGCATCGATCGCTTTCTGATATTCCCTTTGGCCGTAGTACGACTCGCCCTGCCAATACCGGGCATTGGGTGCCAGGTCCGAATTGGGATACTCCAGGAGAAACGCCGTGAATCCAAGTCGGGCACCTTCAAAGTCACCGTTGCGGAACTGGGCAAGCACACGCTCATACTGCACCCGATCAGGAGGCGCGGCGTTTCCGTACGCCGGTTCGGCCATCGGTGATTCTTTCGGTGGAGTAATCGTCACTGATGCAGGCGTTACCTCCGACCCATCGCCAGCGGCCGATGCCGTACCGGCTTCAGGCTTCGGGCGCTCTGAACGTGCGGGTTCAGAATCGGGCGGCGGTGCGTCATCGGATCGTTGCACGTCTTTTTTCGCCTGCTGACGGAAATCGGATTTCTGATTCACCATCTCCACCGTCTGTTCCACCGCCTTCGCAAGAATCTCAATTCGACGATCTTGCTCGTTGAGCCGCGCGGTGATTTGCTGCCCAACAAAATCGAGCCTCTTGCCCGAGGCCTGCTCCTCTTGCTCCATCCGATCGTTGAGCTCCTTCAGTGCGTCCCGAAACCCTGTCAGCGCCTGGCTGAATTGCGTGAATTTGTCCGACACTTGACTGAGCCGCTGATCATTGCTCGCCGTTCCCTTTTGCTGCTCCTCCAGCCTGGTGTCAACTCGCTTGGCCAAGGTGTCGTTTGTCCGATGGATAGCGTCGACGATATCTTTCCTTAACTGAGCCGTGGCGCTTTCCATCGCCCGTGAGAGTTCTTCAACCCTGGTCGCGACCTTCGCATCTTGAGTGTCGAGGCTTTTCTGAACCCAAGCATGCCGCGTCGTATTATCGGCATCCAGCTTCTTGACGTGCTCTTCCAACAGCGCCAGTCTATGCTTAATATCCTCCTGTTTGACCTGAACATCCTTTGCCTGGTACAGAGCCTTCTCCAATTCGCCGCGGAGACGAGGAAAGTCCTGATCTCGCAGCGTGGAAATCTCCATGTTTTGCCGGGCGCGAGCCTGCAAGAGCTGGTCATCCTGATGCTTCATGCGCTGCTGCAGAACCTTCTCGGTTTGCCTGAGATCCTCTTGGGCAGCGCAACCGAGCAGCAGCGCGAACAAGACAATGATGCTGATCACGGCATCAGTCCTCCTTCTACTACGCCGATGAATTTCCGCCTCCCTAGCCCTCATAGGAATCTTATCGCGAGGGCGCACTGCGCACCGCTGTCCTTGCGCAGTTGACGCGTCATGCCTGTCACTGCATCGCCCTCGCTTTACTTGTCTATATGAACGACCACGTGCGCACGACGGTTCTGTGAATAACAAGATTCGTCATGTTCGTTGCAAAACGGCCGCTCTTTGCCGTACGACACAATCGACAACTGGTTGGAAGTCACTCCGAGTTCGACAAGATAGTTCCTGGCGGCCTTCGCACGCTTCTCGCCTAACACCAGATTGTACGCCGAGGTGCCCCGTTCATCACAGTGCCCCTCAATTTTCAATTGGGCCCCAGGATTCGACTTGATCCATTCCGCATTGCGCAACAACGCCTGGCGACCTTCCCCGGAAATCATAAAGCTGTCAAAAGCGAAAAAGACATCCCGCAATCCTGCCGCCGCAGCAGCTGCTTGTTCGGCGCGGATCTCACCCATCTGACGAGCGGCACTGTTGGGATCAGACTTGGCCATTAATGAATTGCCGCCGAGCCGTTCCTCCGCTGGATTCTTATCCAGCCCCCGCAACCCTCTCGAAGAGTCCTCCCCTGAAAAGGACGTATCGGGGAGATCCTGACCAAGTCCGACCTTGTCATCCTGTTGGGCAGACTGAGCAGACTTGGCAGACTTGGCAGACTTGCCAGCTCGGGTGTCTCCACCGGATTGCAGCCCTTTCGAGGCGCACCCTGACATGCCAAGCATGATCGCTCCAACGACCAATGGCAAACAAATTATCGATTGCAACCGTGTCATATGCTCAGATCCCTCCTATCGGTACGTAGAACTCCGTGTATAACTGTCTCCTATGGCATACAGAGTGGGGGACCATCGTTGAAGGATACCCCGAGCTCAGCATTACGACGCCGGCGACCAAGTCGGCGCGCTGTTGTGCGTTCCGGAAAACGTGATGCGCTCGAGATCTTTGCCGTCAGCATTGATCATGTAGATATGACTCTTCCCTCCAGCCGTAGAACTAAAGACGAGATGTCGACCATCCGGGGACCATGAAGGAGAGTCATCAACCCCTTGCCCTGTCGTCAATTGCACTCGCTTCTGACCGTCCGGAGTGATCAAACAGAGCTTATACTCCTTCTTGGGCGTCCGGCATACATACGCGATCCAATTTCCTCGAGGCGACCATACCGGCGCCGCATTATAATCCCCTTCAAACGTCAGCCGGCGCACGTTGGTGCCGTCCCTGCTCATAAGAAAGATCTGCGGCCCTCCGCTTCTGTCAGAGGCGAATGCAAGTTCACGGCCAGACGGAGACCATGAAGGGGAAAGATCTCCACCGGCATGTCCGGTCAGCCGCTGAAGAGCCTTTGTACGCGTGTCCATCCGGTAGATCTCGGAATTCCCCTCGTAGCTTGACGCAAACGCCAAATAATTTCCATCAGGAGAGAGGGCCGGAGTGATATTCAACCCGCCTAACGCCACAAGCGTCCAACGCTTCCCCGTCGCCACCTCGATCATATCGATATTTTGCATGCTCCGCTTGCGATAGGCCGTGAACACAAGGAAGCGACGGTCCGGCGACCAGCGAGGCATCAAATTCAAAAAGCCATCCGCCGTCACCTGGCGCGCATCATGCCCATCATAATCCATCACGAATATCTCACGGGCAGTCCCCTGCTCCGAGACGTAGGCGATCTTCGTCCGAGCGATGCCCGGTTCTCCCGTATACCGAAACACCAGCTCATCCGCAAACCGATGCGCCATCAGCCGCATGACGGAGGTGGAACCCACATATCGTTTACCGCCGACCATCTCGTCGCTGCCTGCGTCGTAGACATACCCGTCCATGTTGACGTCGGCGTCTTTGCCTTCGCTCTTCATCCCGGCCTTGCCCCACACGATGACGGACACTCCCTGCTCGGCGGCTTGCTTAAACGCAGGATCCGGTGTGGTCCCCAACGTGCCAACATTCACCCCGATGCTCTGCAAGTCCACAAGGGAAAAGACCAACGAACGGCGCACATCGGCCTTGAGCACTTCCTCAATACGCGTCCCCAGCTTGAGCCGCCCTTCCGGCGACTCCGCTCCTCCGACGTTGTTGATGCCGGCAATCGCCAGCGGAATCTTCTGAAAGTCGGACCTGGTCGCCTCCAAATATACGTCTGTCGCCCCGGACTCGATGATCCAAGCCAAACCGACCGACAAGCACAAACTGATGATGACGACAGTTCTAAAAGGCATCGTTAACCTTTATCCCTTATCCGTGTGAATCGCCGACTGTAAAGGTGAAATGGGCATCGAAATACGATTCCGTCAATTCCGGAGGAAACTTCGGCAAGGGATCCGCGCTGAGCACGGCCCGTTTTCCCGCCAAGTCATAGTACTCGTTTCCGGATGATTGCTCGACCTCCACCCGGGTCACCGATCCATTTCGATGAAGCCTGAATTGTACGATGACAACATACGTCTGGGCGGTCACATCGACAGGTGGCGCTTTCCAAAACTTGCTGATTTGTCGACGCACGATATCCAGATACGCATTCGATCCTGGGGCCATTCCCGAAATCTTCAGCGCGGCATCGACTGCCTTGCCGCTCGTTGCCTTCGCCTCGACCTGAGGCATGGGCTTCGGCAAAGGCTCAGGCGGCGCCGCTTTCGGGAGGTCGACCTTCCTGATGTTCTGTAATTCCTGCTCCAATTCCTTGCTCAAGTCCTCGGTCAGCGACGGCTGCGGCTTGACTTCTGACCACTCCTTGACGGGCTCTTTGGTTCCGGAAACAACCGGAACTTCCGGCAACGTGAATTGTTTCTTTACCGGCCTCTCCTTCGGACTGAAATCTCCGAACTTAGGGGCATCGGGCGGCAATTCGAGCCTCTTCATGATATCGCTGGCGGGCACTTTCACCGGGACCGACGGGGCAGACACCGAAGCCGCCTTAACTGGAGGGGCAGGCGGAGAAGGCTCCACCGCTTTCACCGGAGGAAGAGGCGGAGGAGGCTCCACCGCCTTCGGTTGACTCTGTGGCGGATCAGCCGCTTTCACTGGAGGTAGAGACGGAGGAGGCTCCACCGCTTTCGATTGGCTTTTGGGTGGATCAGCCGCTTTTACTGGTGGAACAGGCCGAGGAGGCTTCGCCGCTTTGGGTTGGCTCTCTTGTTGGTTGACCGCGGTAACCGGCGGAGTCAGGACAGTGGCCAGGGAAATCTCGATGGAGGCCAATGGCTTTTCGACACGTTGGGGCAGCCGAACCCACGCCACTATCGCCAGCACCGCGAGATGCAATGCGAGTGATCCTGCTACGGCAATCCATAGCCAGCGGCTGAAATCAGCCTGCCGATTGTCGTCCAACCAGAAGCCTGCGGAGGCGGAGGCCTGTCCCATGAACGCCTTGCCCTTATTTCTTTTGTGCCGGCGTCATGGCGTCGGCGACACGTTCCGGGCCGGACGGATCAGTCACCATGCCGAGTTTCTCGATGCCTGCCTTCTTGACCCCATCCATAACTTGGACGACCACGCCATACGGCACGTCACGGTCGGCCCGCAGATAGAGCGACACATCCGCGTGTTCCTCTTTCAGCAGACGGAGTTTTCGCTCCAACTGCTCGACACTCACTTGCTCTTCATCAAGGTACAGACGCTGATCCTTTTCAATCGTGAGCACCGCCCGAATCTCCGGCTTGATCGTGTTCGCCGCGGAAGTCGGCAGATTGATATCCAGCCCACGGTACAGCATCGGCGCCGTGACCATGAAGATCACCAACAGCACCAGCACCACATCGACAAGCGGAATGACATTGATCTCCGCCAAAAACCGCCGCTGTCTACTTTCGAGAATCACCCCTTCACTCCTACGGAAAATAGCTGTGGCTTGACAGGCGCCGACTGCGGCTTGTCGAGAAACAGCGTAAACAGCTCGACGACCACGGCATCCATGCGGAACGCCGTGCGGCGGATGCGCGTGAGAAAATAATTGTAGGCGATGACCGCGGGAATCGCGGCAAACAATCCGGCCGCCGTTGCAATCAGCGCTTCCGACACACCAGGCGCCACGGCGGCAATGCTGGCTGTGCCTTGCGAACCGATTTCCCGGAATGAATCGATGATGCCCATCACCGTACCGAGCAACCCTACAAACGGACTGATATTCCCGGTCGTCGCAAGAAACGGCAACAGAGATTCCAGTTTGCCGATTTGACCTTGAGCGATATGCGAGGCAGCCCGTTCCAAAACGTGCCGATCAATCGTCGATATTCCGCCGACATCATGCGATTCTTGACCTTCTGAGGACACACGGCCCAACCGATCGACAACGCCATGAAAAATGGTTGCGCATGGGCTCCCGTTCGTACGATGAGCATGCCGCGCGATTTCATCGAGGCTCCTGCCCTTGGAAAGCATGGTCATAAAGCGGTGGTCTTCAGCATCGGCTGCGCTGAACGCCCTCCACTTATAGAGGATGATGGCCCAGGAAATGACGGAGAAGCATAAGAGAATCGACAAGACAGCTTTCGACACCACGCCGAGCGAGCCGAGAATTCCCATGAGACCGGCTTGAAACATAACGATTATGTCCTCCCTCCTCTAGGTGCCAAGCTGCACAGGTGAATGAAGTGTATCAGACACGGGGAAATGGAAGGGCGACAAGCTTTGATCCGTGCTGTGTCGCCGGCTCTTACCGAAGGTGCGATCCTCCACGTCAGCTCTCCATGAAGAAGAGCACGTCCTACTCAGAACCCACGACCACGGTTTGCACCCCGCGGCGCGACATGGAGAAAAATGGCGGGGCCGACGGGATTTGAACCCGCGACCTCCAGATTGACAATCTGGCGTCCTAACCAGGCTGAACGACGGCCCCTCAAAGTCTGCGTGTGGCGGAAGATTCAGAACAACAAGATTACTTATACGGTCATCGGGTATATCTCGAACGTTACATTCAGCAGTTTGATCTCCAAGGAGACCCTGTTTCGCGCATTCAACCATCGTGGTAGGCGGAACAGGGATCGAACCTGTGACCTCTGCCTTGTAAGGGCAGCGCTCTCCCAACTGAGCTATCCGCCCGATTTTCTTGGCAACACCGGCGGAGGTTACCAAGTCCCTGTCACCTTGTCAACCAGTTCTCGCACTCTATTCTCGAATACTGCTGAGACCGGCTAACGGCTCTCTTCTTTCATAGTCAAGATCGCAATGGTTTCCCGCGTGTCTGTCGCGGGAAATATCGGCGATGGACCTGCTTAAGCCGGCTGCGCTCCACATGCGTATAGATCTGAGTTGTCGCTATGTCGGCGTGGCCAAGCATGGTCTGCACCGCGCGCAAGTCGGCCCCGCCCTCCAAGAGATGAGTCGCAAAGGAATGCCGCAGCATGTGCGGCGAAATCGACTTCGCAATTCCTGCGCGCCGCGCCCGCTGCCGCAGCAATTTCCAAAATGCCTGCCTGGTCAGCGCCTGTGCGCGACGCGAGACAAACAGCGCGCGCGAGGCGCGACCCTTGAGCAGGACGGGCCGCACATGCGCGATGTAATCAACCACCAGATCCCGCGCCGTCTGTCCCATTGGAACGATCCGCTCCTTGGCGCCTTTCCCCACCACTCGCAGACAACTCCCGTTCAGATCGACCTGCGACATAGCGAGCCCCACCAGTTCCGAGACGCGGAGCCCCGAGGCATACAGTAACTCCAGCATCGCACGGTCCCGGCGGTCTTCGGCGACTGAACCGGCAGGCATATCCAACAGCTGATCAACCTCCCGCCTCGTCAAAGTCTTGGGCAACTTAAGGGCTCGCCTCCTCGCCGTGAGGTCGTGCAGCGGATTCGTTTCCGCGATCCGCTCCCGGACCAGAAAGCGAAACCATCCACGCATCGCCGAGAGCATGCGCGCAACGGACGAACCCGCGAGCGCTTGCCGTCTCAAGGAAGCGAGAAACGCGGCCACGACCGACGGCGCAATCGCGTCGCCCATTTTGACCCCGTGCTGCGCCAGGTATTGCTGCAGCTTCGTGAGATCGCACCGGTACGATTCGATTGTATTGGTCGCCAATCCGCCCTCGACCCGTAGTCGGCACAGATAGCGTTCAACAAGCGGATCCAAGATGAGAGCCGCTGAATCAGTCACGTTCATTCAATGGCCGATGGCAATTACGATGACATATTGTCGCAGACTCGTCCTCGATCCATCTGTGATGGTACGGAATGCAACTATAGCCCACTCCTGCAGCCGGCACAACGAAGAGTCGAGTTTCACGGTTTGAGCCTGCTCCGCCGAAGCAGCTTCGGCTGCAAAGGCCGGACAGCCGTGGTTTCCGGCATCGGCGGATGAAGGCTCAGCGGTTCTCCTTGACACATTCCACCCTTTCCGTTACTAGTCACTCGGTACAGCGTCTTTCCTAACGCCGTTCGAACGCAATGTTTTCCGACATACGCCATCTTAAAGTCCCGCCTGGCTTGCCGCGCTTGACCGGCATCCTCTTGTGCATTGCGCTGCTTCTCGTTCTGCCGGAGATCGGCGTGGGGGCAAAGAAACCGCCAAAGCCTGCTCCGAACCCACCGGAGCTGGGACAGGCGAAGCAACTCATAGAGAAAGGCGACCCTGAGTCCGCCGCGACCGTGCTGCGCCGATTTCTTGAGGGGGCGCCGCGCCCGGAACACCTGGACGACACCTATCTGCTCCTTGGCGCCGCGCTCTTCCAAATGAAAAACTACCCGGAAGCGAACAAGTATCTCGGCCAGCTTCAAGAAGAGTTCCCCGATTCCGAAGTGAGCGATCGCGGCAAACTCCTACTGGCCCGCTCACATGCCGCCATGGGCAATCCTGACTTAGCCCTCTCACTGTTGGCCCAAGTGCGCACCACAACCGAGGACGACAACACCAAACATGAGGCGCTGAAACTGACCGCGGACGCATTTGTCCAGAAGAAAGATTTCCCAAAGGCCATCCACACATTTTTGGAAGCCATCGAAGACGGCCCAGACGAACAGACGGCGGACATGCGCGAGCAAGTGCGTGACATGATCGCGACGAAGCTCGACAGAAAAGGGCTGGTCCGAGTGCGAGATACGTTCCCACATTCCTATCCGGGTGACCTCGCATCGATTCGTCTCATCGACTACTACATCGCGCGCGGCGAAGGCCACCTGGCAGAACGTGAATGCCGGCACTTTCTCGCCGCCTTTCCCGACCACCCTCAAACTCCCAAGGTCATGGACTCATTGGTCCTCCTGGAAGCGAAGCTCGGAGCCAACCAATATTTCATCGCAACGGTCCTCCCCCTGTCTGGGCGCCTGAGCGCTTTTGCCAACGACGTCCTGCAAGGCATTCAGCTCGCACTCGAGAGCGCGCGCGAACAGGCCGGCACGCCGTCCATCGGCTTGATCGTGAAGGACCATGACGAGAACCGCCAGGGGTTTTTGGATGATTTGTCGGCGCTTCTCACTCATGACCAACCGCTCGCGGTCATTGGCCCCATGTTGTCGAAGAATCTCCCGGCGATGGCCGAGATGGCACAAAAGACCAGGGTGCCGTTGATCACCCCTACCGCTACCTTGCCGAACGTCCGCCGGCTGGGCAAGTACCTGTTCAGCACCTCGTTGACATACGATATGCAGGCCGAGCGCATCGCGATCTACGCCGCGAAAGACCAAGGCTATCGCCGCTTTTGCATTCTGCACCCCGATACGGTCTACGGGCGGGAACTCGCTCGGCTCTTCGCACAGAATGTCCGGCGGGAGGGCGGAGAAATCATCGCCATCGAGTCCTTCAAGGAAGGGGACACGGATTTTGGCCAACCGATTAAGCAGTTTAAAGAGGAGGATCTCAAGAAGTATGGGCTCGCCGTACCGATCGATCCATCACGGTCGACTTCCAAAGGCGCCAATCGAAACGACAAGCGTATCCTATACACGCCGGGATTCGATGCCATATTCATCCCCAGCCGATCCAGCGACATCGGCTTGATCGCCGCGCAACTGGCCTTCCATGACATACGAGTTCCGCTGCTCGGAACAAACGGATGGAATACACCTGATTTCGCCCGCACCGCCGATCGAACGGTCGAGGGCGCGACCTTCGTCGATGCGTTTTTTGTGGACAGCCCCAACCTGGTTGTAAAGGACTTCGTGCAGCGATACCAGCAGCGCTTCCAGACCATGCCGTCGCTTTTCACGGTGCAGGGATACGACGCCGCCAGAGTGGTCATCGAGGGAATCCGCAACGGCGCCACTTCCGGAGCAGCCCTTCAAGAATTCTTGACGACACAGCGAAGCTTGCCCGCACTCGCCGGACCGTCCGGGTTTGGGCCGGACGGCATGCTGCACCGACCGCTCTTTCTTCTTCAGGTGAAACAAGGTAAATTTGTGCAGCTGAATTGACCGGATACTGACACCGCCGGCGGCGGTGTTCGCGTATCGTCGAACGGCTCACGACACGAGGTGCGGCCCCGTAGTTCTGAGACGCCCTGATTTTTCAACATCCGCCAGGACCGACCCGGAATGAACTCACTCTCGCAAATTCTCCACACGATCTCCTATATGGGGCTCCCCTTGCTGTTCGCCATGGTACTCCATGAATATGCGCACGGATGGATGGCCGAGAAACGCGGCGACTCAACCGCGAAGCTCCAAGGGCGCCTCACCATCAATCCCCTGGCCCACATCGATCCCATGGGCACCGTCATCGTGCCGTTGATGTGCCTACTCCTACCGGGCAGTTTCTTGTTCGGTTGGGCGAAGTTGGTATCGGTCGATCTACGTAACATGTACCGTCCTCGGCACGACATGGCGCTCGTGGCCGCCGCGAAGCCGGAAATGAATCTCCTGCTGGCCGTGGCAGACACCTTGGTCCTGGCTATTCTCCTGACGATCGAACCAACTTTGACGCTCCGGCAGCAAGCTG
>DKBD01000019.1 GCA_002451055.1 Nitrospira sp. UBA6909
ATCGATGCCGCTGTCACTGGTGTCGGCGGTCATGGTCCCGCCGAAGCCGGGGACGAACAGCAGCGGTTGCCGAATCGCATCCAAAGAGAGCTCGAGATCGCTGTACGCAAAGCCGTAATCGACGTCCAGCAGCACGTTGCCGGCGTCCTCGCTGCTGGCTTCGAAGTGAATAGAGGGATAGGCTCCGGCTGCGGCGCTGATGATGTCCATGCCGTTTTCGCCACCGTCGACCATGCCAGAAATATGGCCACCGGCAGCAAACACGAAGGTATCATTATTGTTTGCGGCACCCGAGAGGTTTTCGACGCCGGAGAATGTGATGCTCCCGACCATACCGGAATTGGCGCCGGTAATATTCCAGGTCTGATTCCCGCCTGGGCCGAACAGCGTATCGTTACCCCCTTCACCATTGACGCTCGCAGCAACCGTGATCGCACTGTCGAAATAGATGCTGTCATTGCCTCCCCCGGCATTGACCACGATGGAGCTGACGTTTGCATACGGGGTCGCCGCTCCGTCGTTCAATGTCAAGGATATGGTGGCAGCCGTCTGTTCGATCCGGATCACGTCACCGGCGGTCGCGTCCCCCGTGACCGTCAACACATCAGCAGCTAAATTGGCAGACGCCGACAGCAGCACCCGCGGTTCCAGTGATTCCAACGTGAAGCGTNNAACGTTTCTTTCATGAAGAAGAGTTGCGCGAGACTCATGTATCAGCTCCTTTATCTGTACACACGGGGCAATCGGTTCGATTCCTCGTTCAGACTCAACGTGTCGTTTGTTCCGAAACGCTCATGGCCTGCCTCAAGCAGGAAAATCCCGGAATAAACCCTGCGGATTGACGGCTCGGTGAACGTGTCGTGCCAGGAACAGTGCAAGACCTACCTACAACTGCTAGACGGATCTCTCAGGAATACAAAAAAGAGCAGATGGGCTACAATGAGGGTCAGTGGTCTCCCATCTCCACCCTTTGGTCTTGAGCAGTCTTAACATATGCCACCGCATATCCCTCGATAGCGAGGTCACTCCTCGATAATTGGGGGTGCAGCTTAGAACAGCGGCGGAACCATTGTCCATTCGCCGTTTGGCGTAAGTAGTCCCCCCGGTTTTCGACGCAAACAGGCAGAAAAATGAATTTTTCGTCCAAAAGTTCCCTGCCCTCTTTATGGCTCTCCTGTTCCAGCAGGCAGCGGCAATACGGTTGGTCGCCACCCATGGTGATTTCATGTCGGTGATCATAGGTCTGTCGCGGGGTTGCGTGAACGCAGATGGCAACAGAAGACTCCAAGGTGACCACACTGCATCTGTTCTGTTAGGAGTCGCCAATCGATCGGATAGAAGCAGCGGGTAATGCCCCTATCGTGCTCGGCTGAGCATCCTCACTGTACCTTCGACCTGTCCCTCGCACTATTAGTCCGTCATGTGTCATACTTGAATCGCAAAGCCCCCCCGCCCTTCGAGGGGCGAGGGTTGACCATCGGGGAGCATGCGTGACGTATGATGCACCTGCGACACCACATCCGCTGCCTCATTCTCCTGATCCTCTTGCCCATCTTGCTTGTCTCATGGGACACCTCGGCCGAAGGCGCGAATAAACCTCTCACAGTTTCTGTCACGATCCCGGCAGGACAATGGAAAGCCGTACGTTTGCGCAACCTTCCCCGTGAGACGATGGTGGCCATCGCGCTCCGCTGCGACGGATCACTGACAGTGGGACTGCTCAACGCACAAGATCATGCGCAATTCCCTAAGGTGGCGAATCCGTTATTTTGGGGGGAGGCTGAGTCGAAGTTGGGCTTTTCAGCAACCATTCCGCAACAGGGAGATTACTTCGTTGTACTGAACAACCGCGAAGGGACCGGCCCACGACAGGTCACCATGACCACGAGCGCGCGCCTCGGAGGCGAGGCCGCCAAAAATCTCGTCGCCGCGCAGCTCAGGAAGGTGGAAGCTCAGTTGAAGGTGCTTGAGCTCAAGCTCAACCAGGCATTCATATTCACTCCGGTACCCATCCGTGTCAGTACCTGCGAAAGCGCCAGACCGTTTGAACGTTCAGAGGGGCTGACACTCTGTCTCCAATATGCCCGCCATCTGATAGAAGCGTTTCAAGACAAGACCCAGGCCTCCGACGCGCTTGTCTATTCGATGTTCTACGAGATGGCGCAAGTATTTCAGCAGCAATGGGGCCTCGACCCTGAGAACCCCACGACTTCGCTCGATGAATTGACGACCGTCCTCATGCTGACCTTCCGGTTGGACGCCACTGTTCGCGCCTACTCCCAGACGATGATCAATCAACCGACTCTCTCGACGGCCCTTGATGACATCGTTCACGGTACTGCTCACCCCCTGACAACCGAGCGGGCACAACGCGTGCTTAAATGGGCCACAGATCCCGACCTGGTTCGCAATTGGCAACCTCGGCTGGTTCCCCATATGCAGACCAACATGCTTCGACAGCTGAAAGATCATCCTCAGCCCTGGTCTGATCGCCAGTTGGTTGAAGCGGAGTTGGCTGAGCGAACACGCAGCCCGTCGAATGACCTACCGACCGTCCAACCCAAAGGGCGAATCAAAGCTTGAGCTCGGCGCGAAGAGCGGTGTTAGCCCAGCAATGGGCCTATCAGCAGGCGGCAGCATGAAACTCTGAGTGGTGGTGTTCACTGTTGACAACCGAAGCCGATTGGCCTTAATAATTTGAGCGTATTTTTATTTCCCTAGGTCGTATTACCCCTTTCTAAAAAGTCCCATGGGCGATCATTACANNGTTCTCCCCGCAGCCGAAAGTGGCGGCTGTCTTCTCACCGCGCAATCCGGATGCGGCCGCCCTCTTGCCGACCCTTCAGCGACACGTCAAGGAACATCCGGTGTTGAGACATTGGCAAAAGTCAGGCTTTTACCACGTTGCCTCCCGATGGTCTGACGTCACGAATCGGCCGACCGTTGAACGTCTGCCGCTCTATGATGAATTCTATCGCCCCCTCGGAGTCCGCCACCAAATGATGGTGTCCTTGGAAGCGAGCCCATCACAATTGATCTACGTCGCCCTCAATCGGAACCGGACTCCTTTTACCGATGAGGAGCGCGCATTGCTCACTGCGATCCAGCCCCATGCCTCCCATGCACTGCGGCATATACGCGAGCTCAATCGATGGCGGGCAACCATTGCATCGTTTTCAACATTCATCGACACCTTGAGCCAAGGCGTTGTGTGCCTCTCGCCGAATTTCAAGATCCGTTGGGCCAGCAAACGAGCCCGTCACTACCTCCGGAACCATCTGGGATGGGCGCCGAATACCATCCACCTGCCGAAGGTCTTGCAGCAGTGGCTAATCGCGTCACAGCAGCCTGCTGGAAAGATGCCTCGCGCATTATCCATCCGTTCGGAGGCCGGTTCTCTCATGGCTCGAGTATTGAACGATCAACAAACCCTCTATCTGCTGCTTGAAGAAATCTCGTCTCAGCACACGTTCGATGCTCTGAAGACATTCGGGCTCACGAACCGAGAAGCGGAGGTCTTGGGGTGGATAACCTGCGGAAAATCTAACGAACAAATCGCCGCCATTCTTGGGATTGGTTCACAAACCGTCAAAAAACATTTGGAGCATGTTTACAGCGTCTTAGGGGTAGCCAATCGTACAGAGGCGGCGCTGAAGGCCCAGGCGATGCTGGGCAACCAGGCCCCGTTGTAACGTCAACCAGCCACTCCTTCTTATGCCTGAAATACTACAGCCCTGTGCAGCGGAAGTGTTCAGCGCTGATGTGGGCTTGAGCGTGAAGGCGGCGGGGAGCCGAGAACCGGCTCCCCGCCATAGTGCACGTTAACTTAGTAAGGTGGTTTGATCACCATCCTTAGTTGCAGAATTCTTATCCGTAATCTTATCGGTCGAGCTGATGATGAACCAGTCATGGCCGGAGCTGCCGGTTAGCTGGTCAGTGTCAGTATCCTCGTAGAAGTCATCATTACTCTCATCATCAGGATCCAAGTTTGCAATCGTGGCGCTGGAAGCCCATTCTTCGCTGATCGTTCGAAGAGTGCCATAGTTATGACCCTGTAGGTCTCCGGCAACCAGAATATCGTGACCCGCTGAGCCGACCAGGCGATCGGAGCCTGATCCACCGATGAGCACATCGTTCCCAGCGCCACCAGTCAGGGTGTCATTGCCCTCATCGCCCCAGAGAACATCGTGCCCCGCCCCACCGGTGATCGTATCGTTCCCCTCTCCACCATGCGCTTCGAGATTGATATTCCCGGTCAGACTGATGTTGTCATCACAGTCCAACCCGTACACGATCACATGCCCACCCGTACCCACTGAGTAGGAGCCAACAAGACCGTTAATCGTGATCGCACTCGGATTACTGGCGTTTGCTGCGATGATATCGCAGCCGGTCGTGCCGACGATAAGCAGATTAGCACCGTCCTGAACCGCCGTGACGACGCTCGGAGCCATCACCGTCAGCGTGCCCGGGTTGATGGTCACGTTATAGTTAGACAACAATCCGGTCCCATTGCTCAAGGATCCAGTAATCGCATAAGGACCAACCAGAGCGGTTATCGGGACACCTTCGCTGCTGTAACTAACATTGAAGATTTCACCATTCACGCCGGTATCCACGGTCGTGCCTAACACAGCAGCTAGGTTGATCGTCTGACCGAACACCTTCGACGCGTTGCCGATGGTGATCGTCGTATCCGCCTTGGCGATCGTAAGCGCCAGCGTGCCGTTCACATCCTGGTAGTTGCCGCTGCTATAGGACCAGGCCTTGCTGTAGTCGCCCGCGTTCGTACCGATCAGGCTGTCGGTGAACAGTGTCCCGTCGCTGGGCACCCCCGTGACCGTCACAGTCTGCGCGTGCGCGTCACCGTCGTAAATGCCGCCCGTGTAGCCGGTCACACTCACCGTCGCCGTCGCCGTCGTGATCTCGATGGCGGCCGTCCCGTTCTGATCAAAGTAATTACCGTTCGTAAAACTCCAGGCCACCGCTCCGCCCGGCACATTCTTGAAGGTCTCGCCGCCCAGCGTGACGGAGCCGCTCAGATCCTCTCCGTTCACCCCCGTCGCGGAGCCCAGCGTCGCCCCGTGGAACTGCCCGTCGTAGACGCCGCTGTACCCGTTCACCACTATCGTCGCGACCGCCTGCGTGATCGTGATCGCGACCGAGTCGTTCTGACTCACATAGTTGCCGTTCGCAAAACTCCAGGTGGCGGTGCCGCCCGGCACATTCTTGAAGGTCTCGCCGCCCAGCGTGACGGAGCCGCTCAGATCCTCTCCGTTCACCCCCGTCGCGGAGCCCAGCGTCGCCCCGTGGAACTGCCCGTCGTAGACGCCGCTGTACCCGTTCACCACAATGCTCGCGGTCGCCTTCGCAATCTCGAAAGCATCAAGTGCGCTTTCGGCATTGGTGTATCCAGCATTGTTTGACGTAAAGACCGCCTTCGCGTAGTAGCTCCCAGCATTAGTTGGCACCGGAATCACAGTGGTACCGTTTGAAGCGTAATAGACATATGAAATCGTGCCAAAGCTGCTGACATCTGTGGATCCATTCAGAACAGTTGAAGTCAAATTGGATGCGACGTAAGCAGAGCCTGTATAGGTGGCATTAGCAGCATTGAGCGTCACCGTGGGTGTGACCACGGCTGCGCTGACAATGACGTCGAAGGACCATTTAGGTCCATCGGCTATGCTGCCTGCGCTCTCAATAGCAGTGGCCCGGAAATGGTACGTTCCGGCAGCGACATTCGCTCCTACAGAGGCTGTGATGGCAAAAGTATCACTATCGCCAAACCCACCATTAACGCTCGACGAGGTCACAAATGCTTTCGTAACGCTTGTTAAATTGATCTGACTGGCTCCGCCGCCGATACCGATCGTTGTACCTGCCGTCGTCTCGAAACTGAGCGAAACATTAAACGAGTTGTTACCGGCCGGTGCGGTGACCGTTGTATTAAGGCTCGTGGAATTCGCAACTCCTGCCGCGAGGGTAACTGTGTTCGCAAACCCTGACGTCGTTGCATAAGAGAAGCTACCGCTATCCGTGAATTCCGTCGTCGCCACGGCGCCGTTTGTTTGACCAATCGCCGTCAACATCAGAGACGAATTCAGGTACTGATCCTCGACAAACCACGTGGTGCTGATGCTGCCGTTCACGGTCATGTCGTTGTCGGGGCGGATCCAGTCGGCCTGGCCGTCGCTGTTCCGATCGACTGCGTTGCCCTCGGCATCATATTCTTGATAGGCCTCGAACCCGCCTACACCATCCCTCACATACCAGGGCAAATTGCCGCTTGGATAATCCGCAATCCCGTCGGTGCGGGTGACTTGGAACTGCACCATTTCTCCATCCGCGAATTTCAGACCATCTCCATCTGTATTCGACGTGGTGACGATCGCCGTTTCTCTCGGTGAGTAGTCCATCTTATCTGTGGTAACGATGGCCGCGCTGACAGGCGGCTCCGTTGTGACTGCCACGACCTCCATCGGCGTCGCTGACAGCAGAACCCGACCTTCGAGTGACTCGAGAACAAACGGTTGACGAGACCGCCGAGACTGTTCTCTGGATTGGCGGGCAGCCTTGCGTGCTTCGCGCCGGTCGCGGTTCAGCCAATTGAGCCATGTGCTGCGTTTCATCATTGCGTCACTCCTTTTGTGTTATGCCCCTACCTCAAACCAACTTACTTCGTGAATCCACGCCGATATAAATAAGGCCCGTCCTGCTCTGTCTGCGCGATGACTCATCGCTTGCCCTTGGCGCACAGACGTTCCGCCCATGTGTTTCTCGCCCTGTGTTATGCCGACGGAAAAAGATTTCGTTGAATGGAATGGAATTGTGCAGGAGATTGGGAAATGCAGGCGCTGACGATGCGGGGTGTACAGAAACACGCAGCCACTCGTGATGCGGACCTCTTCATGGCCGGGAGGATCACATCCGTGGCGATAGGATGCGACAGGATCAGTGAAGTCACTTCGCCGCTCGTTTTTCCAATACACCGGCATAATTTTCCTTGCAGTCCCTTATCGGCTGAATATGGCGACGTTGGTTTGCATCCCCTCTGCGCCTCTCTCCATGGCAATGCCCGGCTTACACACCGCAATTCGTGCAGGAAGAATATCCTCAATGACTCGCTTGGAGAAATTATGCAAAAGATGAGGCTTCCCATACTTACGGTTGGTATTAAGGGACGCCTCCGGTCGATGCCGCAGATAGAAGAAGAAAGGCGATTAAAGGAAGGAATTTGAGCGCGTGCTCAGTTTTTACAGCTTATTCGTAGCTCACCCGCCTACGCAGGAAGCCACGGCTGTAAAGCCGTGGGGCTCCACCGTCAACTACGATTTCATCGGGCGCTGAAGAAACAGGATGAGGGCCATCAACGTCGGCAAGGGGGCAAGCAGAAACGGCACGAGCCACACCCACACGTTCCTTCCCCGCACCCGCGCCTGGTCGATCATCCAGACGAAGACCCAGATCACCAAACCGAGGTAATTCAACATGATCCAGCGGGTTGTGTGCATGTTGAGCGCGCTGGATTCGCCCCCTGGTCCTTGAAACAGAAACAGCCCGAGGAGCGTCACGAAACACGCCAACAGACCGATGACCAGCCGTTTGCTCCACACATACATATCGACCTCCTCACATCAGAAGAGAGACTGGATCAGGCCTAGCCGATGTCCGTCCCATAACAGCCGTTTGGTGGACATGATTCGGCGAATGTCATCATCACAGACACACGACGATTGACTCCCCTCAGCCACCTGAGCCTCACAATCTTACCTTCGTCGTCCTCATCGTAAGAACAAGAGCCACAGATATACCGCGCTGACCATGATGGAGCCGACCATGACGGGGAAGCCGAGTTTGAAAAACTGCCAAAAGGTCACCTTATAACCGGCTTTGCGTGCGATATCCACGATGACCACGTTCGCACTCGCCCCGATGATCGTGCCGTTTCCTCCGAGGCACGCCCCCAGCGCCAGAGCCCACCACAGCGGAATGATGTCCGGCTGGTGCACCAAGGTCGTATAATCGGACACCTCAGGATGCAGGGACCGGGCGAGGTCCACAATCAATGGATTCATGGCCGCGACATACGGGATATTGTCCACAAAGGCCGACAAGATCGCCGAGCCGGCCAACACCGCAAGCGTGGCGGCGGCCATGTTGCCCTCGGTGTGTTGCACGAGCCCCTCCGCCAGAAAACGAATGGCTCCGACTTTCACAAGACTCCCGACCAAGATAAAGAGACCGATAAAGAAAAAGATCGTCTTCCACTCGACTTCGGCCAGGTACTTCATTTCCTCCGTCTCGTTCGAACGGCCGCGCGCATGACCGAGCAGCATGAAGGTGCTCGCGCCCAGTAACGCGACGGTCGCCGGTTCAAGATGAACGAACGAATGGAAACAGAAACCGAGATTGACCGCACCCAACGCCCACAAACAGCGCCGGAGCAGCCCCTGATCGCGAATCGCGTCCTTTGGATTCAACGCCAGCACCGCTTCGCGCAAGTGCGGGGCTACGGTCATCTTCCTGCCGAAGAACAGCCACATCGCTCCCAGGAAGATTCCCATGATCACCAGCGCGATCGGCCCCAGAACAAGCAGAAAGTCCAGATACCCAAGCTCCGCTTTGCTCGAAATCATGATGTTCGGCGGGTCGCCGACGAGCGTCGCGGTGCCCCCGATGTTGGACGCCATGGCCTCGCAGAGCAGAAACGTAATGGGGTTCAACTCCAGGCGTTTGCTGATCGCGAGTGTCACCGGCGCCATCAACAAGACCGTGGTGACGTTGTCGAGCATCGCCGAGAACCCGGCAGTCAAGACCGCCAAGAGAACCATGAGCCGAAACGGCTTCGCGTCGGCCCGTTTGGCCGCCCAAATCGCCAGGACTTCGAATAGGCCGGTCTCCCTGATGATGTTGATAATGACCATCATCCCGATCAGAAGAAAGACCACGTTGTAGTCCACACCGAAATCGTGCGAGTAGAACGCCTCATCCTGCGACACGACCCCTAAGCCGATCATCAAGGCAGCGCCGCTCAACGCCACAATGGTTTTGTGGATCCGCTCGGTCATGATGACCAGATAGCAGATACCGAAGATACTCAGTGCGATGGACGTGGAAGACATGCTGTACCTCGTTCAGTCGATAGTCTGCGCATTATCGGGAGACCTCTTCTGTAATGCAATGAGAGTCGGCTACCCGGATGTGGAAGGCTCAGGCTGAGGTTACTCCGCACTATTCATACACGCTCTCCTGCGATCGCGAATCCGCTGCCGTGACAAACCGGGCGCTGGAACGTCCACGACAAAGAGCCCCACGTCGCCATGCGATCGAACAGGGCGACACGCGCATCGCATCGACTTCTTGTCTTTCGCCTCTGCCAAGAAGAAGATCGAAGGTGGGACTTACCAGTGGCGGAACGGGCCCGAGTCCAAATGCACGAATTTCGAGCGGGGATAGTAGCCGACGCCGCCGTACCCCAATTCAAGCGCGACCTTGCGGACGGTTTTAGGATGGATGCCCGGGATTCGTATGTCCATGGCCTGCCCCTGAACATGGAGGCTGTTTCTGGCGGCCCCCCGGCCAGACCGCACCAGCAAGGCATTGTATTCCGGAGACCGGAAACCGGAGGTCACCTGGATGTCGCGATTGCCCCCCAGCCTCTTCTGCACCAGATTCACATGCTCGAGCACCCGCACATCGATGGCACCGACTTCGCCCGTGTAATGGCAACGCAGAAGATGATTCACGTCGTCGAGCGCCTCTAGATCGTACTGTCCTGCCTCATCGCGATAGATCACGTCCAGTTGTTCATCTGTCCAGACATTGACAAACCTGAGCCTGCCTTCCGGAAGACCGCGGGCGAACGTCACCGATGGACAGATAAGCCGTCCCCCCAATAAGACCGCACCCACCAATGACGTGCGGAGAAATCCGCGTCGAGTCCAGCCTCGCTCAAGGTTATCCATCTTGCCTGTCTATGAAGTCACTTTCCGAGAGTGGACGCACAGTGATCGCAGAAAAGCCTCGTGTATGTAACAAAAATCGAGGCCTCGGTCAACCGGTTTCCCTATCGGTTTCCACTATCGCGGTTTGTCCTTTCCCATCAAAAAAGATACCTGCAGCCTGACACGCACGGACATCTTCTCCCGACTTTGGACAGTCGTGTTCTCCCCCCCAATTCATTTCTCCCTGGACAGCGTGCACTCCACCAGGTAAGATTCACGAGTCTTGCAGGAGATACCATCATGGCGACCATCCTCGTCATCGACGACGAGCAATCCATTCGAGGACTCATCAAAGAAATCCTTGAAAAGGAGGGGCACTGCGTAATCGAGGCTGCAAACGGCCGCGAAGGGCTGGAGGTATATCAGACGCAGCCCGTGGACCTCGTCATCATGGACTTGCTGATGCCCGATACGGATGGTTTGGAAGCGACTCTCCAGCTCACACGCGAATATGTCGATGCCAAGGTAATTGCGATAACGGGAGCCCAAGGCAACCGCAATTTCCTGGACGTCGCCAAACTCTTCGGCGCTCGCCGCGCGCTTGAGAAACCGTTCGATATCAACACGCTGGTCCAGATGGTCAAAGAAGAACTCGCGGCCCCGTAACCTTGGGNNCCGGGCTGCTCACCTGCCGGTCAACTCCTTCCGCGCCAACCCACGCATCATCGCCGAATCGTTGAAGCCTACTTCGCTGAGCGCATCCATGAGATGCAGACCCTTGGCCGCGACTAACTCCTTGGCCTTCGCATAATTCGCCGCACTGAATCGGGCTACCGCCGGCCGACCATTCACGATCTGGCAGGCCAACACCTCGCCGTTCACTTCGAGCGTGCCGCCTTGTTCGACCAGCGTCTTCGCTTGACCCGTCGTGATGCCATGGAGTTCGGCGAACTCCTGCAACCCACCGGTTTCCACAAGCCGTCCGTCCGGCATGATGCAGAGCCGTTTGAAATGCGGCGACCAATCTTTGCGGAAGTCGATGTACTTGATGTCGCCCCCTTTGGCCACGGTTCGATCCAACGTACGGTAGTCCAGTCCCAGATTCTTCTGCCCAAGCTTGGTTTTCAATTCCTCCGGCAACGTCCGTCGAAACACCTGCGCCGCCGCATCCTCAAACGGAATCCCCCGTGACCTGGATAATTGCTCCGCCTCGGCAAACTGCATCAGATCCAAGGTAAACGT
>DKBD01000246.1 GCA_002451055.1 Nitrospira sp. UBA6909
TCGGCCGCAGGTGGAAATTCCACACCGGGGCCGCTTCGAATATTCAACAGCGAGGCCGTTACCGTATACCGCTCCGGTTCTTCCTCCACACGTCCCAGAACCCTCGCACGCACATGCTCCAATGGAAACGCGGGTCCGGGGTCCCTCTTTCGCTCCGGAGCGATATCTTCGTGTCCGATCACATCTTTCAGGTCGTACTGCCGAACGAGGAGTTGCGCGAGCTCCACAGCCTTCCGGATCTGCACCTCGGTGTAAGCATGCCACCAGCGAGACTCTTCATCGAGTCGATGTTTGGCATAGAGAGCCTGGTCCTCTCCGTACATCGTTCCGAACCAGGCCTGATACCGATCCCCGACCTTCTTCAAAGGGCCGGCATTGTCCATCTCAATCCCAATGGAACAACTGTTCAGACCGCTCACCCCATCCCAATGACTCACACCTGCGTGCCAGGTCTTCACGTTAAAGGGGGCGAGTTGGCAGATCGAGCCATCTCTGCCCAGTACGATATGAGCGGAGGCCTTCGCGTCCGGATTGGTCAACCAATTGATCGAACTCTTGGCGCTCTTGCCCGCCGTGTAATGCATGACCAGGTAGCGCGGAGTGAGTTCGCCTCCTTTATTAGGCGTTTCCACAAAAGACACGCCACCTCCGACAAGTCGATGGTCTTCAATCGCGAGAGGCGCCGACTTCGCGAGAGAAACCCTCCGTCTCGGAACTGATTTGGCTGAAGCCGATTTGTTCTTGAGAGAGGCGCGTTTCCTGGTCGATCCTATTCGAGCCATTTTCAGCTTCCTCCATGTTCAGCTTCATCCGTGAACAGCATTAACTTACCCCATATTCCAGCGGCCAAGACGCTGATTACTACCCTCGCTCACACTTTTCGCACCTTGATCGAGTACTTGCCGGTCCCGGATTGGCGGCTATAGTGGCGCACCTGCACAAAATACTCCCCCTTGACCACGTCTGCCGCGATCCTGGCATTCAGACCGTAACCGGAATCATCATCTTCCGCGATCAGCGCAGTCTCACTGTTGGGCCCGAACAGCTTTATCACCACATCCGTCGACCCCGACGTATCGATCACGTACCGCCCATCGGCAGACGCCGTAAAGCGGTACAGATCCTCTTCCCCCACCTTTCCGATCGACGCCTTGGTGGGCTTCTTGGCATTCACCATCAGTTCAACAGCACTCGACGTGGTAGCGCCCGTTTTCGGATACATCTTGGCCCCAGCCACAAAGGCCTTGTCCATCGCCGAGAGCACCTCGTTCGCCTTCGTCCCGATCCCGTTGAGCGTCCAGGACGCCGGAAAGAAATACAGCATGATGGAGTCCGGATCGAACTTCGTCCCATTGATTTGCTCCGCGCTGTACTTGCGGAGAATGTTGTGGCGCGTCGTCGCCTCATCCCAGAAATTCGGCGCTTTGGCTGCCTCTCGAATCACCACGGTCTCATTCCACTGAATGCCGCCCGCCGGATTTTGATGTTCATGGGCCAATCCGATCGCATGGCCGAACTCATGAGCCGCCGTCCCGCCGTCGAGAAACCCCAGATTCATCGTCGGCTGATCCAGCGGGATGCTGCGGCAATCCGTCCCGACATAGGACCACGCACCGTCATTCCGATCGAATGCGATGCGAATCTCGGCGTTCAACGCATTGTTGAACTCGAATTTGAGATTGGCCACCTGCGCCCACCAACCCGCTTGCTCCTTGGCCACCGCCTGCTCGGTACGCGCGCCACCGAGAAAGCGGACGCGGAGAGTCGAGCCGTTCATCCAGGTTTTCCCAATGGGAGCAATCGCACGCCTCCCGCCGCCACGCATCGGACGGGTCTGCTGCAGCCGCATCAAATCTCTCGGCAAGATCCTGTCGATGCACACCTTTGGACGATCAGCCATGGTCTCATCTCCTTTCCCTCTATGTGTCAACTTTCGCACTGCGATATCATGCTGTTGATCATACCCGCGGTCAAAAGCCTATACCCTTCTCATTTCCGGCACGATTTTCCCCTTTCGGAAAGAGAAAGATCCCAGGGTGGAAGGCACCAGCCATCGACGACATCTCTCACGGGGTGCGAACGGTCGTATCCACCGTCGTCCATCGCCTTGTTTGGACCGTTACTCCATTGCGCTGGATCTCGCCGCGAAACTCCACCAGCAGATCCACATCATCGCCGCTATTCAAGCCGTTTACGGTGATCTTCGGGAAATCCTCGCCTCGGTACATACAACCGTTTGCTTGGTCTGTCGTCCCCGCATCGTCCATATAACGATTTTCGCCGCACCGGGTTGTCGTCGAGTCCTGAGACGGTTGGTCACGGTGGCCGTAGTTGATGCCTGCGCAATGCGTCATGCCGTCTTCTCGGGATGTGATCGGAAGGCGCCCGCCTGGGATATTCCGAAACGATGTACTGAGATCCTGGCTCACACCTCCGCGCGATCCCGTCGCCACGCCGCTGATGAATTGGCGATACTGGAATTCGGAACAGTCGCAGCGGCTGGAAAACTGCGCATCGACCACGTGATGACCGCGAATCTCGGTCGTGCCCCCCGGGCCCGCCGTCGAGGTAGTTTGAACCGGATGCACGATCACCCGAAACATGGTCAAACACTCTTCAGTCGTGGTCCCCGCACCTTCAAGCTCTTGTTCTCGCACGATAAATCGAAACGTATCGCCCCCCACCTTGCCGTCTTTGGTCAAACCATATTCCTCTTGGGTCTCCGCAATGGCGAGAATGTTTTCTCGCGTCCAGTGGCCTGTCACCGGACCGCCGAGAATATCCTGGATCAAGCGTGTATTCGCCTCGTCGTAGCGACTCCGATTAAATCGAATGGCCTCGCGGATCTGATCCTCGGTCAGATCCGGCTGGGGTAGCGCGGCAGGTGTTGGGGGTGGTGTCGCCAAATCCCGCTGGATGAGCCTGCGAGACAGTTGCGGACTCGCCCCTTGCCCAAGCGCACTCACAGGCTGATGATACGCCAGTGGCGGCGAAGTCACTGATCCACCCGCCTGCTGAACGACGTGCGCAAGTTCATGGGCCATCAACCGTCTACCCTCGATCGTGCCGGGAGCAAACCGACCGGCACCGAACACGACGTCGTCCCCCATCGTGTAGGCATGCGCATTCAGGTTCTTCGCCGATTGTTCGGCGCCCGTACCCGTATGCACCCGCACTCGACTGAAATCATGCCCGAATCGCGACTCGAAGAAGGTTCGCGTTGCAGCATCAAGCGGCTGGCCTGGGCCCATCTCGCTTACAACGCTCTCAGAGACCGACATGCCTGCCGCCCCGATCGACGAGGGCATCTCTCGCCGGACAGGCGACTTCTTGTCCTCCGCGCAATCTGGACAGGGCGCCCCACCGTTCGCACAAGCCGTGCATTGCCGCTGCACCGCTGGCGTCGTCATCCGCATGACCTGGTCCGCCACACGTTCGGCTTCCTGCTCATAGGGATCACCCGGTTGGCTGATGGCGAGCTTGGGCTGAAGAAACAACGGCACGCTCGAACCCGCCGCCTGTTGCTTCCCCCGGAACGAAGAGTCAACGCAGAGGGAATCTGTTGAACGCCGTCTTTTATGAATGCCGCCGACATACATTCGAATCAGCCTGCTCCTCTCTCACGCAACCGTGTCTCACATTCCAACGTCGCTCAATGACTTACGGTACAGGATTCAGTCGATCCGATCTCCCTCGAACGCGGACGCCACCGAAAGAATTGGCGGCCTCCCGGGATTGAAATAGTTCCATAAGCGGACCACATCAAGCTGGAGCATAAACCGCACATCCTGGCGTTCGGGAAATAAGTCCGGCAATGGTGGGCTCTGGGCTCCTACCCGCAGGCTTTCCCCCGTGACGGTATTCCGCTCGAATAGAGGATAGGGAGAGATCCCCTGACGAAACCCTCCCGACAGCATCAACCCATCGTCGAAAAGCCCTAGATTCACTTGCAGCGACGACAAACCGATGGGAGAACTTGCCGCCGTATCAAGGTCCCCTGATGTATCGACGGATAGAGTCGAAACTCGTGTATCAAATACCCCTTCATTGAACAAACCGATGAGCGCCGAAGCATCAAGCCCAAAATCAAATTCGAAGCGGGTTTGCTCTTCATCCACGATACGATACGTGAACGTCTTCACAGGAAATTGCGGAATGACCCCCGGTATGGCGGCCAAATTGAAGTCGTCAAAGTGCCGCCTCATCGCCGGATTCGCCAGTGCCATGCCCCACAAGAATGCGTAGTTGGTCCCGAGAAACAAGGGAACACCGACGCTGAGTTCCGCCGGCTGACTGAGGAAATCATCGGCCAAACGCTCTGTGAGGGCGGAAAAGGCTGGATTATTTTCGCCCAAATTTTCAGCGACCGTACCGAGACCTTCGGCCAGTGGATCCGGCTCTTCTTCCTCAGACTGACGCTGAACCACTGTTTGGCCGGACAGAGGAACTCCGGAAATGGGACGGCCCACTCCTGCCACTGCCGATACCTGGCGACCAGGCGCTGCTGGCTCCGGCATGCGCATTACTTGATCGGCGATTCGATCCGCTTCCTGTTCGTAGGGATCGCCGGGTTGACTGATGGCGAGCTTGGGCTGGAGAAAGATCGGAAGACCGGCATTGCGACTAAGCGCATGACCTTTGTCGGAACGTGACGGTGACAACGTGCCTCCTAACCAGATCTTCCTCTGCCCTTCAGTCTTCCCAGCGAAAACAGCTGCCATGGATATCACCACCCTCCGAATCAGACCCAACCCCACCAACCACACCCCTGCGGTCCACACAGGAAACGAGGGCGTATCAGTCGGGGCAACCAATCCGTGTCACAGCAGACTCCCCCACCAGAACACGCACGAACTCACGCCATCATGTTCCCTTACGCCTAATGCGCCTTTTCTGCAATCAAGCAATTCGGTCATGAGGGACTGCGGGCCTGCGAGGCTTCCGTTGCCCCATTGTGGAGTGCAGAAATAAGTCCGATCAAATAACTCTGCAATAACTACGTTCTGTCCCCTTCCTCTTTATTATTTCGACAGCTGTCAGTCGCCGTTCAGGGTCCCGGCGTGAACCCAGCATGGTTTCGTATATCAAAATGCATGATGTCGCCGCTGTGCAAACCGATATCACCAGCCAACCAGGCCAGGCCCTGATCCACGAGGGCAACAGCCACCTCGCGTCGGATGTCGAGAAATCCGTTGGCCGGGTTGCGTGTCGAACCAGGGGAGGTGGAAACTGCTCCAAATTCCATGGGCACACGTACCAACTCATAATCGCGCAGGATACGGATGTATTGCTCAGCCGGAGTTAGCGGCCACCATGGATCGAACTCGATAATGCCTGAGGCGCGAGGCCCATTCATAAATCGGTCCAATTCGGCGACGGCGGTAGTTTGATCCTTGCGCTCGGTGAGAGGAATCTGCGCCAACAGCACCGCCTCGGGGACAGTCTCGACATTGGGAATCGGCGCCCGGTTAACGCGGTTGCCGCCGACCGGGCTACCTGCCATAAAGCCGAATTGGAGATAATCGCGTAAGGCATCGGATGTCTGTCGGAAGCGGTCATACATGGCGCCCGTAGACTCCCCCGTTTGGCGAGCGCGCACATCGGATTGGGGCATGCCAGGTAGGTCTCCAAAGCCGCTGTTGACAATAAAGTTGAAGGCACGCTGGTAGACCTCGATGGCGCGAGAGCGCGCGTCATCGATGCCCGCGACCGCACCAGGGCCTCCCTCACCCCCAGGACTGGTGACGGTTCCGGTCGCAATGTAGGGGTTGGTGTTGTAGTTGAGGTCGACCGCTGAGCCTGAGCCGTGGCGGGAGGTGGTGCTGCTGCGCCAGCCGCCGACGCTGGTAACACCAGCCCAGTCGACATAACTGGTTGTTGGCTGCCCAGTCGAGAAGTCGACTTGCTGTGCTGCAGGGAGGGCGTTGAACGCGGCTTCGATCGCCGTTTCGGCATCCTGTAGCCTATCCCTCATGACCGGATTAACACCGCCGCTCACATTGTTGCCGAGGAAAGTAGCTGCGACGATGTAACTCGGAGTACGCTGAATGCAATTCTCCCCCAAACCGCGTATAGTGACAGGTGTTGCTTTTCCCTCGACTGACGTGGGTCTAGAGACCACACCACGGCCTTCACTGGCACGAATTCCATCCGAACCTGCTTGCTGCACCACATGTGTCAGCTCATGTGCCAGCAGCCGCTGGCCATCAGAGGTGCCTGGAGCATACCGACCGGCATCAAAAACCACATGTGACCCCACCGTGTAGGCCAGGGCATTGACCTCCCGCGCCGACTGCGAGGCCATCCCGTCTGTATGGACGCGAACGTGACTGAGATCCTGCCCAATGCGCGGCTCAAAAAAGGCACGAGTCGCTTGGGTCAATGGCAGTCCGGGCGAATGAAGAACCGACTGCACCGACAAAGGCACCTCGCCCCCCTCACCGCCTTTCGTCTTCCGCGACACGGTTTTTGACTCTTCCTCACAGGCCGGACAAGGCGGCCCGCCCGCTGCGCAGGCCGCGCATTGCCGCTGTACGGTCGGTTCTGGCATGCGCATGATCTGCTCCGCCACGCGAT
>DKBD01000178.1:0-22151 GCA_002451055.1 Nitrospira sp. UBA6909
CTTGGCCTGTACCGAAGCGGTCAGCCCCACGGTCACGGCCATGGCCGCAAGGCCCGCGATGGCCGCTACCACGCCTACTAGTCGCCTTCTCCTCATTATGCACCTCCCTGAAAGGTTGTGATTGTGATGGTTGTTAATGTACCCGCGCCTCATGCGATCATTCCACGATCGTTCATAGACGTCGGCGCGTCTGCGGTGCTTCTGCAGCGCGGAGTATAGTATAGGCCTCAGTGGATGTCAAAACGAACTCAAGTTGTGAGATCCATATTATTCATAACGGTTGTATGCCATCGGGTTTAACGATGTACGGCGCAACACGAATCCCTTCCGGAATGAGAATGGTGATCAGAAAGCGAGTACGCTCGCCTTTTGGCGGTTGAAAAGGGAGAAGCAGTGGAATCGTCTGGCTCGTGCCGTGCGCGCAGGTTACTTCACAATCTGCGTCGCAGCGTCGACAATCGATCGCGTTCCGATGCCGAAGTGGTCAATGAGTTCTTCAGGCTTCCCGCTATGCGGAATCGCGCGCACCGCGAGCTTATGGACCTTGACTCCCTCGGTTCCTACCGCGCTTAGCACGGCATCTCCCAGGCCTCCGTGTGCGTAGTGATCTTCAACCGTGAGGATGCGGCCCTGTGTGGCTCTGGCGCTGTCGAGCAAGGTGGTCCGGTCGATTGGTGCGATGCTATAGAGGTCAATGACACGGACGGCGATACCCAACGATTTCAACTGGTCGTGGGCTTTCAACGCTTCAAACAAGGTCACGCCAGCGGCGACGATGGTGAGGGAGTCGGATGGGCTCTGGCGCAGGACTTTGCTCCCTCCGATCTGAAAGGGTTCATCCGGTCCGTAGAGGACAGGGCTCTTTGGTCTGCCAGCGCGGACGTAGACCATCCCGTTGTGCTTCGCGGCCGCTTCGATGAGCCGGTAGGTGGACGTGCCGTCCGATGGGTAGAGGACGGTGACGCCGGGTTGGGCGGCCATCATGGCTATGTCTTCGAGCCCCATCTGTGAGGGGCCATCTTCTCCGATGCTGACGCCCACGTGTGTTCCGACAAGCTTGATGTTCGATCCACTGATGGCAGCCATGCGAATGAAATCGTAGGCGCGCGTGAAGAACGCGGCAAAGGTGGCGACGAAGGGAATCTTTCCGCACGCGGCAAGCCCTGCCGCAGCGCCCAGCATGTTTTGCTCGGCGATGAAATTCTCAAAAAACCGATTGGGAAACTGTTTCCCGAATTTGTCCGTATAGGTGGAGTTCTTGACGTCGGCATCGAGAGCGACGACGGATGGATTGGCCTCACCCAGCGCCACAAGCGCCACGCCGAACGCCTCGCGCGTGGCCACCATGTCGCCGGGCTGATATTCCGGAGGCGCCATGGGTTTGGCCGGCTGCGTATGGTGGATCAGCGCCGGGAGGAGTTTGAATGTTGGAGCGCCTTTCGTCGGCTTGATGCGCCGAGTCAATTCGTCGATGGCCTTCTGGGTTTCCAGGCCTTTCGGGATTGGTTTTCCATGCCAGCTTGGATGGTTCTCCATAAAGGAGATGCCTTTGCCTTTGAGCGTCTTGGCCAGCAAGACCGTCGGTCTGCCTTTGGTCTTCGCCGCTTCGGCGAATGCCTTGAGCAAGGCCTTATGGTTGTGCCCGTCCACGATCAAGGCGTTCCAACCGAACCCGGCCCATCGGGATTTATAGGCCTTCATATCGTGCTGCAGCATGGTGGGATCACTTTGCCCCAAGCGATTCACATCCACGATGGCGCACAGATTATCGAGATTGAATTGCCGCGCCAGCTCGACTGACTCCCACACGGAGCCTTCTACCGACTCTCCATCACCCATCAGGACGTAGGTGCGGGCGCCGTTTTTTTCAAGGCGTTTGGCGTTCAGTGCCAGCCCGACACCGGCTGCCAGCCCTTGACCTAATGAGCCAGTCGCCATATCGACAAAGGGCAAACGGGGCGTCGGGTGGCCTTCGAGATCAGAGGCTAACGTGCGCAACTTCAACAGGTCGCCTTTGGGAAAGAGGCCTGCTTCTGCCCAGGCTGCATAGAGAAGTGGTGCTGCATGGCCTTTGGAGAGGACGAATCGATCGGCGTTGGGAGCCTTCGGGTTTTGGCGGTCGTATCGCATCACCGAAAAGAAAAGAACCGCCACAATGTCGGCGGCAGAACAACAACTCGATGGATGGCCGCTTCCTGCTTCACTGGTTGACCGCACGCTTTCGATGCGAAGCTGGGTCGCTATATTCTGAAGAGCGATGAGCAGGTTGGATGAGGCAACTGAGCCGGCCATGGGAACTCCTTTCGGGACAATAGACGCCGCGGCGCCGCCGAATTTTTCCTTCTTCGTGATCGGCCGCCGCGCAACGGGGACCGAGGCTAACAAATCATCTTGAGGGAGTCAATCAATCAGAGGAGGCTCACATCTCTCATGCGGGGCCGCCGGATGCCGGATCCACCGAGGCCCGTGTGCCCTTATGCGAATCACATGCGAGATGCGGCATGGTGCCCCTCCCTCCAGCGGCGTCGCCACGGTTGGGTCCCTCACGCAGGATACCACCTGCGTGAGGGAGGCGCGCACGTTCATGCCATCACATGCTTCCGGACACCCATTGCTGAGAATCATGAGAGTCGCTATGAGAGTCGCTATTGTGGGCAAGAGTAGCAGGGCCGGTATCGGTGTACACCTCGTTTGAGCAGTTACCCTCAATTCCGTTATAGGCGCTGACAGCAAAGTAGTAGGTCGATTCCGGATCTAAATCAGTCACAGATCCTTGAGGCGACGGCACGAATTGTACTTGCTCGTACGTGCATGAACCTGACTGGTTGGGAGATTGTTTGCCGTAATGAATGTAGTAGCCGACGATGGTTGAATCATTGACAGGATCCCAGGTTAAGTTGGCTGCCGCTCCGGTGGCAGTGGCGGTCGTTGAAAGCATCGGTCCTTGCCCGCCTTCCATTCCGCAACTGGTGAGTGAGAAGAGGGTCAATCCCAAGGCGATCGAACAGGTCTTGCTGATTATGGACTTCCGAATGGCGAAGTTGCTCGACTCGTTCATCTTGTGTTCCTTTCAGATACTGCGTGGCTGAATGATCCACACGATATCGGCATGGGGCGTTCGGAGGCCGTCACGCTCGAGCGCTCCTAGCGAGAAAGCCTAGGGAGAACACCCATGTTTGTACCGAGTCAGGAGAGGAGCAAGGGCAATGCCGTGAGTGGAAAAAGGAAAGGCCTTAAGAACTGCGCGGTTTAGAGGTTTGACGGAGAGTGTCGATGTGAAGGGGATTGCCGTGAGCAATGTACAAAGGGGTACGAGAGGCCAAAAACGGGGTTTTCCCCCTAGTCTGTGGTGGGCTTCTTGCAGATGCTGGGATCGGTTGATGCCGGATCGGGAAATGCCGGAGAGAGCTTGTCTCGGGTCGGCATGCTGCGTGGAGAATCCCGCAGTTCGTTATAGCTGCGGGCGGTCTCTAAAAAAGCGGAAGAGGAGATAGCCGTTCAATAGGATCACGATAGACAGGATGCCGTAGGTCGTAAGTGGGGAAGCAAGGTCGAGCTCCACTAACACCCTCGATAAACCGAATGCCACGACGAGAGCGTCGAATGCCATGGCGATCCGCCTGAACGATTCAGGGTCCATCCATCGAATGAGAAGTGTTCCCAGGGGGATTCCCAGCAAGACGCTGGGGATGATATAGGGCATGATCTCAATGGAGCCGNNAGAGCGGCACGGAAGTCTTGTTTGGGATAGCCTTGGTTGTTGAAGAGGAGCGCCAGGGGAGGGCCGGAAATCGTCGTGACGGAGTAGAGGGTACCAAGCCCCACTCCAAACGGTACGGCGATCGCCTTTTCAGCTCGAATAGGTTTTCGGATGCCTGCGGCCTGCAGAAGGATCAAGGGCAGCAGAAAGAGGTACGTGATGAACTTGATCCAGGCTGGTTGGACCAAAAAGAGCAAATAACTACCAATGCCGACTCCGACAACCAGGCCGCCTACGATCGGAAGGACGCGCCAGATGACGTTGGGGATGTTTTCTCGGTTTATGAAGAGAACATAGGTGTTGATGACTATTTCGATGAGCACCAAGGCTGGATTCAGAACGCGATTGGTATAGAACAAGAGGGCGACTGGGACAGTGATGGACGAAAAGCCGTAGCCGAGGGCGCCGTTGACCACCGCCGCGACGAACGTTATGGAAATGAGAACCAACTGGTCCATAATCAATCAGTGTTTCCTGTGGCCGGCGGCGAAATCGGCCAGCGAATAGTTGTCCAATATCCCGGCGATGGCGTCCCGTACCGTGCCCATGACCTGTTGCACGGGGCACCGGGCCTGATCGGCATACGGGCAATCGCTGCATTTTTGGTAGGCCGTCTTGCTGACACAGCCGATCGGAGCCAATGGACCGTCCAGTATGCGGATGACCTGACCAAGGGTGATGTCTTTAGGCGGTTTAATAAGGCGATAGCCTCCCTTGATGCCTCTGCGGCTAGAGAGAAGGCCGGCTCGCTTGAGGGCGAGGAGGATTTGCTCCAGGAACTCGAAGGGAATGTGCTGACGGGCGGCGATGTCTTGGCGTTGCAAAGAGGACTTTCCGTGCGCCCCCGTGAGTTCGAGCAAGGCGCGAAGGCCGTATTCGCTTTTCTTTGAAAGCTTCATGCGAGGCGGGATGAAAATACGACTTAGTTTATCAACAATGGCTACAATATTGCATTCGATCTATTGTCGTCAAGAGCGCTGCAGCATGATTGCCAGCGCGATCTCTGTGATTTGCTCGCTTCACGCAGGCCATGATGCTGGCGAATGTGTGTCTGCAAACTGTTGATCGCAGAGGGAATGTTGCTTGACAGAGAAGAGCATTCTTGTTAGCTTGCCCCTCGTTTCGATAGGATAAAAATCAGATTATCAGTCCCATCCAGGCTGGGCCTTCCGTGAATTTTCAAGATTTGATCCTCACGTTGCATCAATTCTGGGCCGATCAAGGCTGTGTGATTCATCAGCCGTATGATATGGAGATGGGGGCCGGCACGTTTCATCCCGCGACCTTTCTTCGATCGCTGGGCCCTGAACCTTGGCGATCCGCCTATGCCCAGCCCTGTCGCCGCCCAACGGACGGGCGTTATGGTGAAAATCCCAATCGCATGCAGCACTACTATCAGTATCAAGTCGTGCTGAAACCTTCCCCCGACAATATCCAGGAGCTCTATCTGGAAAGTTTGTCCCGGTTGGGGATTGACCCAAGACGACACGATATCCGTTTCATCCAAGATGATTGGGAATCGCCGACGTTGGGAGCGTGGGGGCTCGGCTGGGAAGTCCGTTTGGACGGGATGGAAATCACGCAGTTCACATATTTTCAAGAAATCGGCGGCATCGAGCTGAGCCCCATCACCGGCGAAATCACCTATGGGACCGAGCGCATCGCCATGTACTTGCAGCAAGTGAACAACGTATTTGATCTGGCTTGGACAGACTCGATCAAGTATGGCGACATTCACCATGAAACCGAAGTACAGGGCTCTCGCTACAATTTCGAAGAGGGCGATGTGCCGATGTTGATGCAGTTGTTCCAATCGTATGAAGCCGAGTGCAAGCGGCTGCTTGCGCATACCGACAGACGCTTGACGTTGCCAGCGTATGATTACTGCATTAAATCATCCCATGCGTTCAATCTCTTGGATGCGCGCGGCGCCATCAGCGTCGCGGAGCGGACCGGCTATATTGCACGGGTGCGGGCGTTGGCCAGACAGTGCGCCGAGCGCTACATCGAGGAGCGGGCGGCAATGGGCTATCCGTTGATGAACCGCACAGGACGACTCGGTGCCGTGAAATCTGGCGGAGTTCGATCGAAATCGGGAGCAGGCCGGAAGTAATAGATTATGGCCACGCGAAAAATAACCAGGCCTCCGAGCGCCGCGCCGAAACAGAAGAGAGAAGCTTCCACGAAGGCTGATGCCGAACTGTTGCTTGAGATCGGGGTTGAAGAGCTGCCGTACCAGTTTATCGTCCCCGCCCTGGCGGCTCTCAAAGAATCCGCTGAACGGCTGCTGAGCGATCAGCGGCTGGCCTTTCACGCGGTCCGCACGATGGGGACGCCGCGTCGGCTGACGGTGGCGGTCGATGGTCTGGCAACTCGGCAAACGTCTGTCACGAAAGAAACGATGGGACCTCCGAAAGCGGTAGCTTTCGACCAGGCCGGCCAGCCCACCAAGGCCGCGATGGGATTTGCCGCCGGCCAAGGCCTCGCGGTTCAAGATCTTCAGGTCCGCCGGACTCCCAAAGGCGAGTATCTCTTTGCGGTGAAACACGAGGAGGGGCAGCCGTCCACCTCCGTGTTGGTCGACCTGCTACCGCATCTGGTGTCAGGCCTTGCGTTTCCCAAAGCCATGAAATGGAATGAGACCGGCTTGCGCTTTGCCCGTCCGGTCCGTTGGGTACTGGCGCTCTACGGAGGCTCGGTGCTTCCCATTCAAGCGGCTGGCCTCAAAGCGTCCAACCAGACCATTGGCCATCGAGTGTTGGGCAGAGGGAAGTGGGTCGAAGTCAAAGGTTCTGCGTCATACATCCGGACGTTGGAGGGTCACGGCGTCATCGTCGAACCGCAGCGCCGCCGCAAGCTGATCGAAGAGCAGATTACCGACATCTGCCGCAAGGCCGGACTCCGACTGAATAAGGACCAAGACCTGCTCGATCAAGCGGTGTTTTCAACGGAGCTGCCTCAGACAATTATCGGGTCGTTCAAGGAAACCTATCTCGATATGCCGGAAGAGATCTTAATCACCTCGATGAAGGAACACCAGGGGTTCTTTTCCTTGCGGCGGAAACACAACGGAAAGCTGGCGGCCCATTTTATTGCCGTGGCCAACATCCGCGTCAAGGATATGTCCCTCATCCGTGAAGGCAATGAGCGGGTGTTGGCAGCCAGATTGGCCGACGCGAAGTTCTTTTTCGACGAAGATCGGAAGGTGAGCCTGAAGGAACGGGCGAAGAAATTGGCCGGGGTCACGTTCCACCAGAAGCTCGGCACGATGGAGCAAAAACAGGAGCGGGTGAAGAAGTTGGCCGGTTTCATCGCGACCGACCTGTGTCCCGGGCAAGATGAATTGAGACAGGTGTGCGATCGGGCGGCGTCTGTGTCCAAAGCCGATCTTCTGACCGGCATTGTGGGCGAGTTTCCTGAATTGCAGGGCATCATGGGAGGTGTGTATTCCCTTCACGATGGAGAATCGCCCGCGGTGGCTCAGGCCATTCGAGAGCAGTACCTCCCCAAGGCGATCGAAGGGGAATTGCCCAAAACGCTGGCGGGACAGATCCTCTCATTGGCCGACCGGCTGGATTCCATTGCCGCATTTTTCCATGTGGGTATCGTGCCGACCGGCTCGGAAGATCCCTTTGCGCTCCGGCGGCATGCGACCGCGATCGTTCGAATTATTTTCGAAGGGAATATCCGAACGAATTTGACGAGACATATCATCACCGCGAGAAATCTCATTTCCGGTGATGGGTTCAAGGGGTTGTCGGATTCAGAACAGCACAGCGTACGTCAAATTATTGAGTTTATCTTGGACCGGGTTCGACACTACAGCCGAGTGGTGTCTCTCTTGCGGGATGATATTATTGATGCCGTCCTGAAGCCGGTTGGTGACAAGCCGCTGGATCTTGTCGATCTCGTCCTGAAAATGAAGGCGCTCGAAGCGGTCATGACGAAACCGGAGTTTGACTCGTTGATCGTGGGTTTCAAGCGGGCGCACCGGCTTGTCGAGAAAGAACAGTGGACCAGGGAGCCGGTAGAGGTGACGCGGTTTCAGCATCCTGCCGAGTCCGCGCTCCACAAAGCTGTCTCGGATGAACGCGGCCGGATAGAGGCGTCCGTCAAAGCCGGCGAGTACATCCGGACCCTGGACGCGCTGGTCAGTCTCAAGCCGGCCATTGACGCCTTTTTCACGGCCGTGATGGTCAATGCGGATGATAAGGCGATCCGTAACAATAGATTGTCATTACTGAAAGAAGTGGATGATCTGTTCATGTCGTTCGCGGACCTGTCTCAGATTGTGGTACAAGGGAGCTGATTGACACGGAGCGCGTGGGCGCAATAATTCCCCCTCGAACCAAGTACTGGGCGACTACCGCGGCGCACATCGTCAACGCGTTGAACGAATTGTAAAGGAGACGCAGGCGTGGCTAAGAAATACGTCTACTACTTTGGCGACGGGAAAGCCGAAGGCACCTCCAATATGAAGGAGCTGCTGGGCGGCAAGGGCGCCGGTCTGGCGGAGATGACGAATCTGGGCATCTCGGTTCCTCCCGGTTTTACGATTTCGACCGAGGCCTGTGTCGAATACTACAAGGTCGGCAAGAAATATCCGCCGGGGATGTGGGAAGCGGCTCTTCAGGCGCTCAAGCGTGTCGAGCGGTCGATGGGAATGGGGTTCGGAGACCCGCAAAAACCGCTGTTGGTGTCCGTGCGGTCAGGCGCCCGTGCGTCGATGCCGGGGATGATGGATACCGTCTTGAACGTCGGGCTCACGACCAAAACGGTGGAAGGGCTGGCGGCAAAAACACGCAACGACCGGTTTGCGCAGGACAGTTATCGCCGCTTCGTCTCCATGTACGGCAGCATCGTCATGGGGGTGCCGCGCGAACACTTCGAGGCCATTCTGAAGCACAAAAAGACGGAAGTCGGAGTGGCGCATGAGACACATCTCGACGCCAGACATCTCCGTGAACTGGTGGCGAGTTTCAAGGCGCTCGTCAAGGAAGAGACCAAGAAAGACTTTCCGGACGACCCGCTCGATCAGTTGCGCATGGCGATCAATGCGGTGTTTTCCTCCTGGTTCGGGGCGCGGGCCGTCACCTATCGCAAGCTGTACGGTATTCCCGACTCATGGGGAACCGCGGTCAACGTGGTGGCGATGGTATTCGGCAACATGGGTGAGACGAGTGGTACCGGCGTGGCGTTTACGAGAAGTCCGAGTTCCGGCGACCATGCGTTTTTCGGAGAGTGCCTGATGAACGCCCAGGGCGAGGACGTGGTGGCGGGTATCAGAACGCCTCTGCCTGTCACCGCGCTGGCCAAGAATGTGCCGGAGGCCTACAAGGAACTGGAGCAGACGTACAAGAAGCTGGAGAAACATTACCGCGACATGCTTGACCTGGAGTTCACCATTCAGGAGGGCAAGCTCTACATGCTGCAGACCCGTGTCGGCAAGCGGACCGGCATTGCAGCAGTAAAGATTGCCGTCGATATGGTGAAGGAAGGTCTGATTTCCAAACAGGAGGCGGTGCAACGCATTGGGCCGGACCAGCTGGCGCAATATCTCTATCCGATTTTCGACTCGAACGAAGAGTCGAAGGTCAATCCGCTCGGTAAAGGGCTTCCGGCCGGGCCTGGCGCGGCGGCGGGAAAGGTCGCGCTGACGCCGGATCGCGCCGTGGAGATGAAGGCGGCCGGCGATCGTGTGATTCTTGTCCGCCAGGAAACAAGCCCCGACGACATCCACGGCATGAACGCGGCGGCCGGATTTTTGACGGCGCGTGGCGGGATGACGTCGCATGCGGCAGTGGTCGCCAGGCAAATGGGAAAGGTTTGCGTCGCGGGCTGCGAAGCCGTGGAAGTGTTGGATGGGCACAGTGTCAGGATTGGAGCCAAGACTTTCCGGGAAGGAGGCTTTGTCTCGATCAACGGGTCTACGGGAAATGTCTATGAAGGGGACATCCCGGTGGTCGAATCGGAAATCATCCAAGTCATTCAAGGGAAGCTTGATGCGAAACAGTCCGATAAATTCCAGCGCTTTGCCACCATGCTCGCGTGGGCGGACGGTTTCCGCCGGCTCCGCGTTCGCGCCAATGCCGATGTGCCTGAGCAGGCCAAGATCGCCCGGGGGTTTGGTGCTGAGGGGATCGGCCTCTGCCGGACGGAGCACATGTTCTTCGCGGAAGATCGTATTCCGATCATGCAGAAGATGATCTTGGCCAGAACGAAGGAGGAGCGCGAGAGGTATCTCGACCAACTTCTGCCGCTGCAAAAGCAGGACTTTATCGGCCTCTATCGTGAGATGCAGGGGCATCCGGTCACCATCCGCCTGCTCGATCCTCCGTTGCACGAGTTTCTTCCCAAACGGGAGGAGTTGATGGTCGAGATCGCGCAGCTGGAATTGACGGGCAACGACGGAGCCAAGTTGGAAGAGAAACGTCGGTTGCTGGCGCGGGTTGAGGAGCTACATGAATTCAATCCGATGCTGGGTCTGCGGGGCTGCCGGTTGGGGATTACGATGCCGGAAATCACTCGCATGCAGGCGCGGGCGATCATCGAGGCGGCCTGCGAGTTGGCGAAAGAAGGCAAGAAGATCGTGCCGGAGATCATGATTCCTCTGGTCGGCATGGTCTCGGAAATGAAGTCGCAAAAAGACCTCGTTCGCGACGTGGCGCAGGACACCATGAAGCGCTACAACGTAAAGCTGTCCTACCTCGTCGGAACGATGATTGAATTGCCGCGCGCGGCGGTGACGGCGGACCGGATCGCCGAAGAGGCGGAATTTTTCTCCTTCGGGACCAACGATCTGACGCAAACCACGTTCGGGTTTTCGCGCGACGACGCGGCGAAATTCATCGATTACTATCGCACGACCAATATCATGGAGACGGATCCCTTTGCCGTGCTCGACCGGGAGGGCGTCGGGGCGCTGATGAAACAGGCGATCGTCGGCGGCCGCGCCACCAGACCCGGCATCAAACTCGGTATCTGCGGCGAGCACGGGGGTGAACCCAATTCGGTAGAGTTTTGCCACCAGACCGGGTTGGACTACGTCAGCTGCTCGCCGTATCGGGTGGCGATCGCGAGGCTGGCCGCCGCGCACGCTGCCTTGGCTGAAGCCGATGCAAAGAAGGCTGAGACCGCCGTTGCCAAGAAATCCGCGGCGAAAGCGCAGCGTCGTCCCGCCAAGGCGAAGGCAGCTGCGCGCAAGAAGCGGTGACGCAGGACCTCCATTTTATGACGCTGGCCCTTCGCTTGGCGGCGAAGGGCCAGGGAACTGCCAGTCCGAACCCGATGGTGGGCGCCTTGGTTGTCAAACAGGGCCGAATCGTCGGGCGCGGCTTTCATCTTCGCCCAGGCCTTCCCCATGCGGAAATCCTGGCGCTCCGGCAAGCAGGCCGCCGTGCCAGAGGCGCCACCCTCTTTGTGACGCTCGAACCCTGTTGCCATCACCGTAAACGAACTCCGCCTTGTGTGCCGGAAGTGATTCGCTCCGGTGTCAGCCGCGTGGTCATTGCGATGACCGATCCGAACCCATTGGTCAAGGGAAAGGGGCTTGCGGCGATTCGGCGAGCGGGACTCTCGGTTACTGTCGGCATTGCCCGTCTTGAGGCGGAGGAATTAAACAAAGCGTATCGCCATTGGATTGCAACCACGTGTCCCTACGTGACCCTGAAAGCGGGGATGACGCTGGACGGGAAAATCGCCACGGCTTCTGGCGAGTCGAAGTGGATTACCGGTACAAGGGCTCGACAGGAGGCACATCGGCTTCGTGGCCAGGTGGATGCTGTGTTGGTTGGGGTCGGCACGGTACTGGCCGACAATCCTACGCTGACGGCTCGAGTCGGTCCTGATCTCAAAACAATGGCACCGAGGCAGCCGCTTCGTGTGGTTGTGGACAGTAGGTTGCGCATTCCCCTGAAGGCGCAGATTCTCACTCGACAGGAGCGGGCCAAGACCGTCGTGGCAACGACGGATTCGGCCGGCGCATCTCGGAAACGGGCGCTTGTGCAACGAGGCATCGAGGTGCTTACGCTTCCCGGCTTGCGAGGGAAGGTGTCTCTTCCTGCGTTGATGCGTGACCTGGGTAAACGAGGAATCACCTCGGTGCTGGTGGAAGGCGGCGGAGAAATCAACGCAGCCATGCTGAAAGCTCATCTCGTACAACACGTTTGCGTGTATATGGCACCGATCCTGCTCGGAGGNNTTGCGCAATGTCAAAACTCGTTTGATCGGGAGCGACCTCGTCGTGGAAGGCGATCTGTGAAAGGTTGGATGTGTGGCGTTCTCCTTCTGTCGCTGGTCGGTTGGGATTGCGGACAGAGCATTGCCGCGAGCCAGGTGGGTGAGGCACCGAGTCTTGACGCATTGGTCTTTCAGTTTCTCGATTCGACGGACGGCGAAGAAGCCGACCGATTGCTGCAGGGGATCCTGGCTCATCCGGAAGCCTCCATTGAACGGGTAACAGGGATTATCCAGACCGGACGGAGCTACGGCGATCAGCCCACCGGGATGTTGCCCGATGAACAGATCATCGTACGAGGGCAGGCCTATCCCTTATCCCTTTCCATTCCAACCGCCTATCGCCCTTCTCAAAGAGTCGGGTTAGTGGTGTGTTTGCATGGAGCGGGCTTTACCGGCGATGCCTACCTCGAACGGTGGCAGGGTCGGTTGGGCAACGGCTATATCTTGGCCTGTCCGACCTATCCGTATGGCGCCTGGTTCACAAGGCGCGCGGAAGAGCTTGTGCTGGCGACGATTCAAGATCTCCGCAGGCGCTACCATGTCGATCCGGATCGCATGTTTCTGACCGGCATGTCGAACGGGGGCATTGGTGCCTGGCTGATTGGAATGCATCACGCGCCGCTGTTTGCCGGAATTGCGCCGATGGCCGCCGGACTGGATGGCCCGCTGATGCCATTTCTGGCGAATCTCCGCAACACACCCATTTATNNGCGGGCGGCCACTATTTTCCGAAGGAAGAATTGCCGGATCTGGTTGCTTGGCTCAAGAACCAGCGCCGTGATCCGTTGCCGACCAGGCTGACGGTGGTGCGGGACGCAAGCCACTTTCAGTCATTCAGCTGGTTGCGCCTCGATGCCACCGATCGCATCGCCGCATTTTCCGATGATCTGGTCGACAAGAGTGATGAACGGATCGCACGTCGGGAATATGCCAGACTCGACGCCTCGATCGTCGGCGCGAATCGTATCGAAGTGAGAGCCGAACGGGTCAGGCGCTACAGTCTATTTTTGAACGACCGGCTCATCGATCTATCGAAGCCGATCACCGTGGTCACCAATGGACAGGTCTCATTCAAGGGAACGGTCACGCAGTCTCTGGAGGCATTGCTTCGCCAGTCGAGAATCCGACAAGATCCCGGAGAACTCTTTCCCATCCATCTCACAATCGTGGTGCAGAATCAGCCATGAACCACAGAGCCCAGTTCCCATGGAAGACGATGGCGGGGGCGTTGGTTATCGCCATGGGGCTGGACTTGGGTCTGTATCCAAGACCCGGGCAATCGGAAACCTGCGCGCTATCGCCTCTTCACGGAGGATTGGCGTTTCCCGTGGAGAGGGTCGAGAGCGATTGGGCGTGCCGGCTGCAATCGGTCATCGATCACTATACGATCGTGAATACAGTGGGGCCAATCAGAGCGGCGTTGTCGGAATCACTGTATGAGTATCTGTTGGATCACCCTCCTCTTGCCGCGGGGTTGATCAAGCGTCTGGACTTGGGTGTGTATACATCCGAATACAGAGGGCCGGACCGATTCTGGGGCGATGACGGAGAAGGCGCCAAGGGAATGGTTCANNGTCGCTTACACCAAGCTGGATAATCGTTTCCTTTCTGGATTGGCGTCGTTGCTGCGGCTTTTGTTGGAGGGCAGGGTGACCGCCAAGTTGCGGAAAGGTGTCGAAACGGTCAATCGGTTAGGCCTGGCCATGCGGCAGCATCCAGAACGGGTCTTGTCGGAAGCGACGGACTCGCCTGCTTTCCCGGACAGCGAGGTGGTTTTCTTGAAGGAGGCTCTGGAGAGCCAGCGGAATTTCGGTAACTCGCCTCGCAGCCCAGCACCCCTCCCATGACTACGTCGCGCAGCTTCGTGCTGATCTGTACGGTCGGCATCTTCTGTTTCATCAGCTACAACATGGTGCGGATGCCCGTCCTCTCGCTGTTCGCCGAATCCCTCGGAGCGAGTCCTGAACGAATCGGGCTGATTGTATCGGCCTCGACATTGACGGGTGTCTTGCTCAAGCTGCCTTCCGGAGCCTTGTCTGATATTTACGGGAGACGGTTCTTGTTGCGGATCGGGGTGGTGGCGTTCGGGCTGCCGCCGTTTCTATATCTCTTGATCAGCGATGCGAACACACTGACCGCGTTGCGGTTTGTGCATGGCATGGCCACGGCGATCTTTGCGCCGAGCGCGCTTGCGACGGTGGCGGAACTCTATCGGGAACGACGCGGCGCCGCGCTCGGGACTTATACCGCCAGCACGCAATCGGGCGCACTGCTGGGCCCATTACTGGGAGGCTATCTTGCCCATACGGCGGGATTTTCCACGGCGTTCGTGACGGCCGGGTTGTTCGGCTGCATTGGAATGGCGCTGTTCTATAGCCTGCATCTGGATGTGGCGACGCCGCCGAGGAGCGGGAAGGGGCTATCGTCCGTCCTGTCCGAAATGTGGAAGGGGTTTGCCGCCGTTGCGCAAAACAAGAAGGTGTTGATTACCAGTGTGACCGATGCAGCCAAGATGATCGCGAACGGCGCCTTGATGGCATTTTTGCCATTATATGGAGTGGCTGCGGGACTGAACCCCGGCGAGGTCGGGTTGCTGTTCACTGTCCAAGCCCTCACCTCATTCTTTTCCAAACCCATCATGGGCCGGGTGTCCGATCGGGTAGGGCGTCAACCGTTGATTCTCTTCGGTCTTGGGGTCTGCGCAGCGACCTTTGTCTGTATCCCACATGTCTCACAGTTCGCTGTTTTGCTGATGCTGTCAGCCGGATTCGGGTTCGGCGAAGCGGTCGTCTCCTCGTCGTCCTCGGCTTTGGTGGCGGATAGCTCAGAGTTCAAGCGATTAGGAGCAGGCTTGGGCATGCAGGGAACGATCATGGACATCGGCCATGCAAGCGGGCCGCTGCTGGCAGGAGTTCTGATCGCGAATCTGAATTATGTGCAGGCCTTCGCCATTATCGCCGGCATTCAACTGGCTGCGGGCGCGGTGTTCTGGCTGGCGATGAAGGGGAGATAGGTCGATATCGTGATGCTATAATGGCGGCCTGTTACATGAGATGGCAGAGCATGAAACTGATGGCTGACAGCGGAGAATGAAACGATGTTTACCGGAATTGTCGAAGAAATGGGCGCGATTACCTCTCTTGAAAAGACCCTGGCTGGAACCAGGCTCACGATTCTGGCTTCAGTCGTGATGGGTGATCTGAAAATCGGCGACAGCGTCAGCGTCAATGGAGTCTGTCTGACAGCCGTCTTGATAGGGGAGCGAGACTTTTCCGTGGAGGTGTCACCCGAGACGCTCTCGGTGACAACGTTGGGCTTGTTGACTGCCGGAACGCCGGTGAATTTGGAACGGGCGATGAAGCTGAACGAACGCATCGGCGGGCATCTGGTGGCCGGCCATGTGGACGGGGTCGGCACCATCCGAAGCCGGCATCAGGATGGCAATGCCATCTTCTTCACCATCGAGGCGCCTCCGGAGATTCTGCGCTATTGCGTCCCGAAAGGCTCGATCACCGTGGATGGCATCAGCCTCACGATCAACGAGGTGACCGAACGCGGATTCGGCGTCGCCATCATTCCGCATACGGCGAAAGTCACCACGCTGGGCGTCAAACAAGTCAATGACTCTGTCAATCTCGAATCCGACCTGATCGGCAAGTACGTCGAACGGCTGCTCCAAGAACGGAGCCAGCTGCCCAAGTCCACCCCGGTTATCGACAAAGACTATCTGCAAAAGCGGGGATTGATCTGATTTGCAGGGCTCAGTCTTCAGCTATCGGCACTCAGCCCAGCTAGGAGAGCGCTGCTTCGGCCACGGCTGCGTTAAAAACGTCGCTGCACCAGTGGGATTGACACCCTTCCCCGCGCCCGCGCATGGTGTCCGTCCCACTCAGCCCAAAATAGAATCCATGCTCAGGAGACGCGGCTGGATCGGACTTGACGCCGTCTGTAGGTCGGCGCAAGAATGTGCCGTGCTCGTTCCGGTTCCTGATAGATATTGCGAGGGCATCAGTTCAATCCGGTCAGGACTCAGCTGGTGAAACAGCCGGACGCCTATCTCTATAAAGGGGGGATGCGATGGCAGGTCAAGGCTCGGGTGGAAATGTGCTCGCGGCCCTCGCGAGCTTCTTCATTCCTGGACTTGGACAATTGCTCCAGGGTCGGCTCGCAATCGCTATCATCCAGTTCTGTCTGGCTGCAGCTCTTTGGTTCATCTTGTTGGGCTGGATCATCCATCTCTGGTCCATCCTCGACGCGGCGAGATGGAAGCCTTCGCCGTCTCCGTAGACGTGCGAATCTCCTGTAGGGAGGGGTTGGCTTTGATTTCTTTACAACGGCATGTTGTCCTGTCCGCCAGCATAGCGAGGGATTGCGTTGTACTGAGCTTGATACCAGAGACAGTTGCTGACCCTAATCGGGCATGACCTAACCGGGTTGACAGGAGTCGACGGGGTTTCATGCGCACGGTTCGATTCTTCTTCGGAAGTGTCATTGAAGATCCGAGAGGGGCTACGGCCGTTAAGCTGCGAGGCTCCGGAGGCAGAACGAGCCGCTCAGGTGTCCCCGAGCGGCTCGTTCTGCCTGACACTCTAGTGTCGCTTACGAGCTAGATGCTGCGCCCCTTTCTCCTCCAGGCCATGATGCCGGCTAACCCAGAACCAAGGAGCAGCATGGTGGATGGTTCAGGGACCGAGGGGGCAAAGGTATTGAAAGATCCAGAAATGCAATCACTTGGCGCACAGAGGAGGTCGTAAGTCGCGGTCTTTGCATACGATGTAGCATCTGTGTGCAGGAAGAAGAATCGTGAGCTATCCGGAAAAGAAACTGCTGGGTCCACGAACAGGAAATTGATGGACCCGTCAGGATGACTCGCAGGATTGAATAACCTGGCAGTGAAAGGGGCGGCAGAACCCAATCCATCGATGCGCCAGTCAGCATCGTTCAAGTAGCTGTACCCAAAATCGCCCAACCGAAAGGCTTCAATAACGCCAGGTGCGGCACCGATTGCAGAAGGGTCAACGGTGATGCGCCAATAGAAGTCAAGCGTCCCGCTGCCATCCTCACGAACTACACGATTCTGAACCGTTCCGCTCACTCCGTTGAAAGAAAACGGCTGGATGTCATCCTCAAGCACAACGCCGGCGAGTTCTGGCCTGGCAGCGGATGTGGTACCGCCAAGCGAGGTGTCGAGAAAGCTCTCGCCGGAAAACGACTTGTTCAGGGACACCGCTTGTGCAGAAGTTGCAATAGCTACTATCACCATTGCAACAGCGGCTGTGAGAGCGGAAAAGCGATGAGGTCTCATAAACTTTCCTCCTTTAGGATAGAAATGGCAACTCAAATCGCAAACGCCTAAGATATTTCTACCGATATGATCATCCATCCGCCAATCCAGGAGGCCACAGCTATCAAGCTCTGGAATAGGATGAGGTACGGATATCTTCCGAACTGGTGACGAACGAAGACACTCTTCGGTGCGATAGAGATAAAGACATGAGATGGCTACAGCTCTCAAACCGTAAAACTACTTATGCAGAATCCAAGCAAGAAATGCACCAATGAGGAGATGTGTTTGCAATACTTTGTACCAACAGCAAAAAACTTATTTTTGCACTGCAAGTATTTCGGTCATCCCGATGGCTTTGTCAGCTTTTCTGACGCATTTTGCTGTCAGCGGTCGATCGCTTTATGTATTGCAATGCGCACAACCCTTTTATTATGAATGAGTTTGTGAATTGCAGGAGTATGTGATCCGTCTTTTGCTGCTGTCTAGTTTTCCGACGTCAAGCTGGATGATCCTGTATAGGAAGAGTGGGGCCCAGTCTCGTTCCATGTATTGTCAAAGGGAAAGAGATGGTGGGGGCTGGATGCATGCAACCAACCCCCGTTGCTCGCGCAAGGAAAATACAGAAGCTATGGTTCGTTCCGAGCCGACGAACGGTGGGTGAAATACAGGCCGAGGCCGGCGAGCATGGACACGACCAGCACCACGGCGAGTTGCACATCGAAACTCAGCGGGCCAATGAAGATCTTGTACAGTTGCAAGAGGATGATCGGGAGCGCCACCGCTGCGGCAAGCGCGGCCATGTGCCGCCGTAAATAGATCGGCTCGCCTGGCTTTCGTCCACCCCTGCCCAATACCGTCACTCCTCGATCGTCGAAATATCCCCTGGATCTTGGCCGAGTTCTTTCGCCTTCAGCACGCGGCGCATGATTTTTCCGGACCGGGTTTTGGGGAGGGAGGAGACGATGTCGATTTCCGATGGGACGGCGATCTTCCCCAATTCCTTCAATACCTGATCCTTGATCGATTTGATCAGCGCCGGGCTTTCCTGCTCCCCNNACGGCAGGGTGGCTGACCAATGCGCTTTCCACTTCAGCGGTGCCTAGCCGGTTGCCGGCGACCTTGATGACATCATCGGCCCGGCCCATGAACCACATGTAACCGTCTGCGTCTTTGTGACAAATGTCGCCGGCGGTATAGCAATTGGGGATCGTGTGCCAGTAGGTCTTGTACCGATCGGGATCTTTGTAGATGGTCCGCATCATGGAGGGCCATGGTTTCTTGATGACGGCAAAGCCTCCGACGTTGGCGGGCAGGCTGTTGCCTTCGCGGTCCACGACATCCGCTTCAATGCCCAAGAACGATCGCGTCGCAGAGCCTGGTTTAAGCGGCACGGTGGGAAGGGGCGTGATGAGGATGGAGCCCGTCTCCGTCTGCCACCACGTATCCATAATGGGTTTATCTCCGCCTGTCACACGGTGATACCATTCCCAGGCTTCAGGGTTGATCGGTTCGCCGACACTGCCCAGGACGCGGAGCGACGAGAGGTCGAACTTCGATGGCCACTCTTCGCCGTGACGCATCAATAGGCGAATGGCGGTTGGAGTGGTGTAAAAGATCGACACACCGTACCGCTCGATCAAGTCCCACCAACGTCCAGGGTTTGGATAGTCCGGTTTGCCTTCTGCGGTCAAGATTGTGGCGCCGTTGAGGAGCGGGCCATAGACAATATAGCTATGGCCGGTGACCCAGCCGGGATCAGCTACGCAAAAATATACGTCGTCATCTTTCAGGTCGAACACATATTTCGTCGTGGTGTAGGTACCGACCATGTAGCCGCCGTGGACATGGACCACGCCCTTCGGCTTGCCGGTCGTGCCTGATGTGTAGAGGATGTACAGCGGGGTCTCGGAATCCAAAGGCTCCGCTTCACAGACCGCCTGTTCGCTTTTCACCCACTCGTGCCAATCGATTTCTTTCGGTGAAGACAGGGGCTGTTCGGGAGTCTGGCGTTGCACCACAATCACATGGTCGACGGTGGAACAGGTCTTCAACGCTTCGTCGACAATCGGCTTTAAAGGGATGATCTTGCCTCTGTCGAAACCGACATCGGCGGTGATGACCAGCTTGGATTCGGCATCATTGAGACGGCTGGCAAGTGCCGGGGCGCTGAAGCCAGAATAGACCACACTGTGGATGAGGCCGATTCTGGCGCAAGCCAGCATGGCGATCACTTGCTCTGGAATTTTTGGGAGATAGATAGTGACCCGATCGCCCTTCGCCAGGCCGAGCTTTTTAAGGGCGTTGGCGCAGCGATTGACTTGGCGGTACAGCTCACCATAGGTGAACACGCGCTCCTGATCGTTTTCGCCCACCCAAATGAGGGCGACCTTGTTCTTGCGCCAGGTTTTGACGTGCCGGTCCAGGCAGTTGTAGCTAATGTTGCAGGTGGCGCCGACAAACCATTTGGCCCAGGGGTAGTTCCATTCGAGGACAGTATTCCAAGGAGAGAACCACTCCAACTCTTTNNGGGATGGTACGTCCTGCTTTCTTTCAATAGGGTGTCAATCTGTTCACTCATGACCGACTACCTCCTCCTCATCGATAGAGTCTCACCGGGCGGATGGGTCATTATGGAGAATGCTCGTTGCTCCTGCAACCATACAGCATCTCTGCACGAGGATATGGTGCGTATGTGATGCCGCATGATATCCGAAATGTCGAGGTCTCGCTCGGATTCTTGACAGGTATCGAAGGCCGACGGTAGGCTGGCTCGAAACGTATATTCCGAATAGCTCCTTGACCTATGAAAATTCAACAATCATCTCTAAGAGTGCTTGCGGTTGCCGCTTTTCTGCTGTCTCACTCAATAGGCGTGCTGCCATACTCCAACCCCTCAACGGTTTATGCCCAACTGGGGAAGCCGGAAGGTCTCTATTACAGGTCATGGGCTATCATTATTGGGGTCGAAAACTACATGGTGGCGCCGCCAGTTTCTGGGGCGGCCGATGATGCGAAGCAGGTTGCGCAAGTGTTTCGGAAGTTGGGGTTCGACGAGGTCGTGGAAATCAATGAGAAGGATGCCGTCCATCGCCGTCTGCATCAACTCTTCAACGATGTGTTGCCGAGAAAAGTCGGCCGTATGGACCGGCTGGTGATCTTCTACGCGGGCCATGCGGGAGCGGCACAGGATGCCGATGGGGTAGACCGGAGCTATCTTGTACCCCTGGATGCGCGGATCAATAACGCAACCAAAGCTGTGACGGTCGAGGATCTGAAGGAATTTACCAGACGATCGGCTTCGAAGCACACATTGCTGCTTTTAGATGCCCCGGTATTCGGGTGGGAAGTGACCGCGCACCAGCCGCTGTCGCTTGAAGGTCGGCTTGCCCCGGAGGCCGATACGGACCGGCGTGCCGTGCAGGTGATCAGCGCGGCGGGCAAGGGAGAATCGTCATCCCGCATTGACGGCAAAAGTGTCTTCGTGGAGGCGTTGGTGGCCGGACTCTCCGGTGCGGCTGATGTGGACAAGAACGGATGGCTCATGGCTTCCGAACTGGGAGAGTATCTTGTCAAACAGGTACAAAGTACTTCTAAGGGAGCCCAGCAACCGACCAGTTTGAGGATCGATGGTGACGGGGATATGGTCCTGATTGAAGGACGGACGGCCGCATTCGGACCGGGCGGAGACTCTCACACCCCTGAGGAACGCCATCGTGCTGCCAAGAGCCACTACGAACAGGCCTTTGCTGGGCTGCAGCAAGGGAAACCAGCGGCGGAGGCCTTGGAACATCTCACTGCTGCAATTACGTACGATCCGACGTACGGCGATGCCTATGTCCTGAAAGGGTATCTTCTTCTGGACGCGGTCCCGAATCTTGAAGAAGCCTTCGTTGCCGGTCAGTTGGCGGTCAAGCATGCGCCGGCCAACCCGGATTCTTTTTACACGCTGGGACTCATCGAAGAGAGGCGGGGAAACTTTGCAGAAGCGGAAACGGCGTTGCTTCAGGCGTTGAAGATCAACGCGGACTATCAGGACGTGTACTTTTCACTGGGAACTCTTTACGCGGATCATCTGCAGGATCAGGCCAAGTCGGTTGAGGCGTTCCGCCGGTATCTCGAATTGGGTGGAGTGCATGCCCGGGCACGAGCCGCCGTCAGTGAAGCCGATCGATCCACGAAAGTATCTCCCTAATCTTTCTCTCCGCCTTTCAGATAGCCCAGCCCAATCTTCACGGCTCGGCGGGTGATTTCCGCCCGGCGTTCCGGCGGGTACGCGGCCAGGATGGCGGCTGCCTTGGGGTCTTGAATGTTGAGACCGGTGATGGTGATGATGCCGTCGTCAATCTGAATGTCGGCCATAGTGTGTCCTTCCTCGTTATGCCATGTGTGTGAGATACGCCCTCGATCAGTGCTCGGGACTCATGAGTGACGGCGAACGGGAGCGCGTTTCGTTGACGGAACTCAGGCTGCATGTTAGCATGAATCGCTGTTTTCTCGTGTCTCTCCTGAGCGGCGAACCAACATCATTTGTGTCGTGGAGAAGGAGGATCGTATGATGCAGTCTCACGCGATGGGTTCTAGGCTGGCCGGAACCGGTCTTGCTGTCCTTCTTCTGATAGGACTTGCGGCATGCGGAGGGCCGCCGAAGTGGGTGGAGAAGGGGTCCGGCGCGTTCAACGAAAAAGATCAGAAAGCATTCTATGGAGTCGGCTCGGTGGTCGGCGTGCGGAATGAGCCTCTGGCATGGGATACGGCTGAAAATCGCGCCCGCGCGGAAATCGCCAAGACGTTTGAAACCTACACAGGCTATCTCATGCGGGACTACGCGGCATCCACGACGGCTGGAGATTTTACTCGAAACACCGA
>DKBD01000178.1:22206-22414 GCA_002451055.1 Nitrospira sp. UBA6909
CAATCATCTTTTGCGCGGTTGTTGCTTTTGCCGGATGCGGACACGAAGTGAAGGTGACTCGGGTGGATGCCGGCGTCGTGACGGATTTGAGCGGGAGATGGAACGATACCGACTCGCGGATGGTTGCCGAAGCCATGGTGAAGGATGCGTTGCAGTACCCTTGGCTCGGTAATTTCTCGCAGGCGAATCGACGCCAGCCGGTGGTGGT